>JAEYXM010000018.1 GCA_023428465.1 Actinomycetes bacterium | reverse complement strand
GCCGTGAGGGCCGCGGTGTCCGCGACCGCCCCGGCGAGCGCGGCGTCGAGCGCGGCCGCGTCCTCGGCGCCCTGGCCGCGGACGCCCTGCGCGCTCACCAGCCGTGCGATGAGGAGGATGCACAGGGCGAGCGTGACGACGGCGATGCCGAGGAGCAGCCGGCGCGTCTCGAGCGACCAGCCGGGCGGCGCCGGCTCGCGCAGTGCGCGTCGGGTGACCCGGATCTCCTCGGTGACCTGGTCGGCGACCGCGGTGGGGGCGACCGGCGCCACCGCGTCGGGGGCCACTGTCGCGACCGCTTCGGGGACCGCGCCGGAGACCGCGTCGACGACCGCGTCGGGGGCCGCGGCGTGGCGCCCGCTCCCCGTGCGGGCGCGGGGATCACGGGCGGGTGCGAGGAGGCTCACCGTCCGACGGTAACCAAGAACCCGGCAGATCGGTAGAACTCGGACCGGCTGACCGCCCGGCGGGCCGTCTGAGACGCGCCCCCGACCCCCCGCGGCCGCGGGTAGCCTGTGCCGCGTCAACCCCCGCAGCGCCCGGCCGGTAGGGAAGCCATGACCGACACGATCCACCCCGGCGACACCCACCCCGCCGGGGCCCGCCCAGCCGACGCCCGCGCCGTGGCCGACACCGTCGACCACGCCGCGGCGACGCCGGACGTCGAGCTCCCGTACCGCGACCTGGGCCTCAAGGACGACGAGTACCAGCGGATCGTCGACCTGCTCGGCCGGCGCCCCACCGCCGCGGAGCTCGCCATGTACTCGGTGATGTGGTCCGAGCACTGCTCGTACAAGTCGAGCAAGATCCACCTGCGCCAGTTCGGCGACAAGACCACCGACGCGATGCGCGAGCACCTCATGGTCGGCATGGGTCAGAACGCGGGCGTCGTCGACATCGGGGACGGCTGGGCGGTGACCTTCAAGATCGAGTCCCACAACCACCCGAGCTTCGTCGAGCCCTACCAGGGCGCCGCGACCGGCGTCGGCGGCATCGTGCGCGACATCATGTCGATGGGTGCCCGACCGGTCGCGGTCATGGACGCGCTGCGCTTCGGTGCCGTGGACCACCCGGACACGGCGCGCGTCGTGCACGGGGTGGTGGCGGGCGTCGGCGGGTACGGCAACTGCCTGGGCCTGCCGAACATCGGCGGCGAGGTCGTCTTCGACCCCTCCTACCAGGGCAACCCGCTGGTCAACGCGCTGTGCCTGGGCGTGCTGCGGCACGACGACGTGCACCTGGCCAACGCGACGGGCGTCGGCAACCACGTCGTGCTCTTCGGGGCGCGGACGGGCGGCGACGGCATCGGCGGCGCGTCGATCCTCGCCAGCGAGACGTTCGACGACGGCGGGCCGAGCAAGCGCCCGAGCGTCCAGGTGGGCGACCCGTTCATGGAGAAGGTGCTCATCGAGTGCTGCCTCGAGCTGTTCGCGGCCAAGGTCGTCGAGGGCATCCAGGACCTCGGCGCGGCGGGCATCTCGTGCGCCACGTCCGAGCTCGCGAGCAACGGCGAGGGCGGCATGCACGTCGACCTCGAGAAGGTGCTGCTGCGTGACCCGACGCTCACCGCCGGCGAGATCCTCATGTCGGAGTCGCAGGAGCGGATGATGGCGGTGGTCCGCCCCGACCGGCTCGACGAGTTCCTCGCGATCACCGGCAAGTGGGACGTGGAGACCGCCGTCATCGGCGTGGTCACGGACACCGGCCGACTGACGATCGACCACTTCGGCCGGCGCATCGTCGACGTCGACCCGCGCACCGTCGCGCACGAGGGGCCCGTCTACGACCGCCCCTACGCGCGCCCGGCGTGGCAGGACGGCCTGCAGGCGGACACGATCTCCGGCCCGACGGGCGCCGCCCGGTACGCGCGTCCGGCCACCGGCGAGGAGCTGCGCGACACCCTGCTGCGCCTCGTCGCGTCCCCGAACCTGGCGAGCAAGGCGTGGGTCACGGACCAGTACGACCGCTTCGTGCAGGGCAACACGGCCCTCGCCCAGCCCGACGACGCCGGCGTGATCCGCGTGGACGAGGAGACCGGCCTCGGTGTCGCGCTCGCGACGGACGGCAACGGCCGCTACGCCAAGCTCGACCCGTACGCCGGCGCGCAGCTGGCGCTCGCGGAGGCGTACCGCAACGTCGCCACCGTCGGCGCCCGCCCCCTCGCCGTCACGGACTGCCTGAACTTCGGTTCGCCGGAGGACCCGGACGCCATGTGGCAGCTCGTGCAGGGCATCGAGGGCCTCGCGGACGCGTGCGCGGAGCTCGGCGTGCCCGTCACGGGCGGCAACGTCTCCCTCTACAACGGCACGGGCGAGCCCGGCACGATCGACTCCTCGATCCACCCGACGCCCGTCGCGGGCGTGCTCGGCGTCCTCGACGACGTCGCGCGCGTCGTCCCGTCGGGCTGGCGCAGCCCGGGCCAGTCGATCTACCTCCTCGGCACGACGCGCGGGGAGCTGGACGGCTCGGTGTGGGCCGACGTCGTGCACTCTCACCTGGGCGGACTGCCGCCGCGCGTCGACCTCGCGGCGGAGCGCTCGCTCGCCGCGGTGCTGGTGAACGCGGCGCGCGACGGACTCGTCGACGCGGCCCACGACCTGTCCGACGGCGGCCTGGCGCAGGGCCTCGTCGAGGCGTGCATCCGCTACGGCGTCGGCGCGTCCGTCGACCTCGCGGCGCTGTGCGAGCGCGACGGCGTGACGCCGTTCGAGGCGCTCTTCTCGGAGTCGGCGGCGCGTGCGCTCGTCGCGGTGCCGCGCAGCGAGGAGGTCCGCCTCGTCGACCTGTGCACGGCGCGCGGCGTCCCGGCGCTGCGGATCGGCGTGACGGACGACGCGGCCGGCGAGGACGGGAGCGGCCCCTCGCTCGCCGTGGCCGAGCAGTTCGACGTCCCGCTGGCGGAGCTGGCCCGCGCGCACGCGGGCACGTTGGCCGAGCTCTTCGGCTGACCGCCACAACCTTCGGGCCGCGCCGGGCGTCTAGGGACGTCCAGCGCAACCCGAGGAGCCTCGTCGTGACCCGTGCCAACCGTTCCGCCCGCCCAGCCGTCCTGCTGCTGGCGTGCGCCCTGGCCACCGCCTGCTCCGAGTCGGGGCCGGACGAGGGGCCCGCGACCCCCGAGCTGCAGGAGGAGGCGGCCACGGGGCCCAGCGAGCCCACCGAGCCGGGCGAACCGGAGGTCGAGACGTACCCGATCGGCGTCATCCAGGAGTTCCTCGCCCAGCTCGACGCCGCCGGCGCGGAGTCGGGCGCGGAGCAGCAGGCCCGGCTCCAGGCGGAGGAGGAGATCATGGCGGCCTGCATGCGCGATCAGGGCTTCACGTACACGCCGTTCGACTGGTCGTACTTCGCGGAAGAGGAGGCGTACACCCCGGCCCCCGCGCGGGCCGTCACCGAGGAGGACCTGGCGTTCGCCGCCGAGTTCGGCTACGGGGTGAGCACGCAGTCGGAGTTCTCGCCGGCGGCAGGCTCGCAGCCGGAGGACCCGAACGACGCGTACGTCGCCGCCATGTCCCCGCAGGAGGCGGAGGCATACCGCAATGCGCTCCGCGGCCCGGGTCAGGGCCAGGCATACATCGACGGTCTGGAGCCGTACGACTGGACGAAGTACGGCTGCATGGGCCTGGCCGGGCACGAGTCGGGCAGGGACGTCCTGGTCGCCTTCGACGACACCCCGTTCGAGCAGATCCGGGCCGACATCGACGCCCTGTGGGCGACCATCGACCAGGACCCGCGGATCATGGCCGCGAACCAGGAGTGGGCGCAGTGCATGGAGTCGGCGGGTTACCCGGGTTTCGACACCGCGGCGAGCGCGCAGACGTCGTTCTTCGACGAGGAGATGCGCATCCAGGACGCCACCCACGGAGCAGCCCGGTACGACCTGTCCACCGACGACTACCTCACCTCCCCGGAGTACCTGGCCGCGGAGCAGGCGGCCGCCGAGATGCGTGCCGCGCTCGTGGAGCGGGAGACCGCGACCGCCGTCGCCGACGTGCAGTGCCAGGCGGATGTCGAGTTCCGGCGGATCTACGCCGAGACGTCCGCGGACCTGCAGCAGGAGTTCTACGACGCGCACCGGGTGGACCTGGAGGCGTGGCTCGCCGCTGTCGAGGAGGCCGGCCTTGGCCGGTGAGGCGGCGTGCCGCTTGCGCGAGGCGTGGGCGCCGACCGCTGTGCCGGACCGCCCCAACCTTTCGGTTGCGCCGGGCGTCAAGGGGACGTTCAGCGCAACCCCAGGAGACTCGTCGTGACCCGTTCCACCCGTTCCACCTGCCCCGTCAGCGCTACTCGTGCCACCCGCACAGCCGTCCTGCTGCTGGCGTGCGGCCTGGCCACCGCCTGCTCCGAGTCGCCGGGTGCCCCGCCGCCGGCGCAGGACGTCAGCGCCGCGACCGAGTCGGCCGAGCCGGTCGAGCCCGCCGAACCCGCCGAGCCGCAGGTGGAGACCTACGCGGTGGGCGTCATGGAGCAGTTCCTGTCGGACCTGAGCGCCGTCGGCTCGGAGTCGAGCGCGGAGCTGGTCGCCCGTCTTCAGGCCGAGGAGGAGACCACCGCGGCGTGCATACGGGAGCAGGGGTTCGAGTACACCCCCCTGGACTGGTCGTCGGTCACCATCCCGGACGTGAGGCACGCACCGAACCCGCAGCGGGAGATCACCGAGGAGGACCTGGAGTTCGCCGCGGAGTACGGGTACGGCATCTTGGTGCAGCCCCCGGGCGACGGGCCGGTCCCCGGCGCCGGGCCGAGCACGCCGGAGGACCCGAACGCGGCGTACGTCGAGGCCATGTCGCCCGCGGAGGAGGAGGCGTACTACCTGGCCCTGTGGGGTACGGGCCAGGGTGAGGCGTACATCGTCGGGGACGAGCCGTACGACTGGACGAAGTACGGCTGCGTCGGCCTGGCCGGGCACGAGTCGGGTACCGACACCCGCGTCGTCTTCGACGAGACGCCGTACGAGGCGCTGCGGGCCGAGATCGAGGCCATGTGGCCGACCATCGACCAGGACCCGCGGATCGTGGCCGCGAACCAGGAGTGGGCCGCGTGCATGGAGTCGGCGGGCTTCCCGGAGTTCGACCTGGTCGTGGGCACGCCGATGTCCTTCGTCGAGGAGAACTCGCGCATCGTGGACGCGACCCACGGTGCGCAGGCCTACGACCTGTCCACGAACGACTACCTCACGTCGCCGGAGTACCTGGCCGCGGAGCAGGCGGCCGGCCAGATGCGCGCCGAGGCCGCGCGGCGCGAGGCCGAGGTCGCCGTCGCCGACCTGGGCTGTCAGGACGAGGTCGACTTCCCGCGCGTGTACGCCGAGACGTCCGCGGACGTGCAGCAGCAGTTCTACGACGCGCACCGCGTGGACCTGGAGGCGTGGCTCGCGGCCGCGCAGGAGTACGGCTCGGGGCTGTGAGGGCACCCCGGGGCGCGCACGTCGGCCGAGATCCTCGGCGGAGGGGCACGACCTTCGGGCCGCGGCAACCGTAGGTGCGGTGTGCCGATCGCACGGGACGTGTGTGAGACTCACCACGTCCCGTGCGAGGCGTGCACGGGCGGGTGTCCGAGTCGTGGCCCGCATACCGGACGCCGGGACTCCGGTCCTAATCTTGACGTCAAGATATCGGTGACCATTGACGGTTGGGACGGCATCCGCCGGTCTCCGCACGCCGTCGTGCTGCGGCCTCCACCCGAGGTCCAGCGCACGCCTCGCGCGGACCCTCGGCACACCTCGGGGGCGCAGGTCGAATCATCGCGGGTCGGGCCCTCGACCTGGGACGCACACGTCGCACAGAAGGAGCAACACCATGGACAGTGCCCTCGAGCCTGTCTTCAACCAGGTCCTCCGCCGCAACCCCGGCGAGGTCGAGTTCCACCAGGCCGTTCGCGAGGTCTTCGACACCCTCGGCCCCGCGGTCGAGAAGAACCCCGACTACCTCGCGGTCCTCGAGCGGCTGTGCGAGCCCGAGCGGCAGATCATCTTCCGCGTCCCCTGGGTCGACGACAAGGGCAAGGTCAACATCAACCGCGGCTTCCGCGTCGAGTACAACTCGGCGCTCGGCCCGTACAAGGGCGGCCTGCGGTTCCACCCCTCGGTCTACCTCGGCATCATCAAGTTCCTCGGCTTCGAGCAGATCTTCAAGAACGCCCTGACGGGCCTGCCCATCGGCGGCGGCAAGGGCGGCTCGGACTTCGACCCGCACGGCAAGTCGGACGCGGAGGTCATGCGCTTCTGCCAGTCCTTCATGACCGAGCTGTGGCGTCACCTCGGCGAGTACACGGACGTGCCGGCGGGCGACATCGGCGTCGGTGGCCGTGAGATCGGCTACCTGTTCGGCCAGTACAAGCGGATCACCAACCGCTACGAGTCCGGCGTGCTCACGGGCAAGGGCCTGTCGTGGGGCGGCTCGCTGGTGCGCACCGAGGCGACCGGCTTCGGCACGGTGATCTTCGCCGACGAGATGCTCAAGACGAAGGGCCAGTCCTTCGAGGGCAAGCGCGTCGCGGTGTCCGGTGGCGGCAACGTCGCGATCTACGCGATCGAGAAGGCGCAGTCCCTCGGTGCGACGGTCGTCACGTTCTCCGACTCCTCCGGCTACATCGTCGACGAGGCGGGCATCGACCTCGCCCTGATGAAGGACGTCAAGGAGGTCCGGCGCGGCCGGGTCGCCGACTACGCGGCCGAGCGCGGCTCCGCGCGCCTCGTGACGGAGGGCTCGGTGTGGGACGTCCCGGTCGACGTCGCCCTGCCGTGCGCCACGCAGAACGAGCTCACGGGCGACGACGCGCGCACCCTCGTCAAGAACGGCGTCCTCGCGGTCGCCGAGGGCGCGAACATGCCGACGACGCCGGACGCGGCGAGCATCTTCCAGGAGGCCGGCGTGCTGTTCGGCCCGGGTAAGGCCGCGAACGCCGGTGGCGTCGCGACCTCCGCGCTGGAGATGCAGCAGAACGCGGGCCGCGACTCGTGGACGTTCGAGTACACCGAGGCCCGGCTCACCGAGATCATGGTCAACATCCACGCGAACTGCGCGGAGACCGCGGCCTCGCACGGCCAGGCCGGCAACTACATCATGGGCGCGAACATCGCGGGCTTCCAGAAGGTCGCCGACGCGATGCTGGCGTTCGGCATCATCTGAGCCGACCCGGCTCGTCGCAGGGGCCGTCGCGCACCGGCGCGGCGGCCCCTGCGCGCGTCCGGGCGAAGGTCAGGCCGGGCCGGGGGCTCGGCTCACGTGCGGCCGAGGTACCCGTCGTCGGCCGGCTCGGGCAGCGCAGGCTCGCCCGTGGGGCGCTTGTAGTACGAGTGCGGGAACGACGCCGGGCAGCACCGGGTCCAGCCCTGCGCCTCGAGCGCACGGGCCGCGCTGCGCGAGGCGAACACCCGCTGGTGCTCCCACTGCACGTCGGACTTGCGCACGATGACGGTGCCCGAGCCGATGCCGATGAGGTGCCAGCCGTAGCGGCCGGCGTTCTCGAGGGCGTTCATCTCGGTGAAGGTGTTGAGCCAGCTGATGCGGTGGATGCGGCCGTCGGGGTCGTCGGGGTCCACGGCCGACCCTGCCCCCGCCACGGCCTCCGGTGCCGCCTCCGTGCCGACGCCGGCACCGCCCGGCGCGCCGTCGTCGGCCGCTGCGGCGTCGTCGTCGACGGTGCCGAACCTCTGGTGTGCGGCCTGCTTGGTCATACCGAGGGCGCCGCCGACGGCCTCCCAGGTGCAGCCCGCCGCGCGGGCGCCGGCGACGGCGAGGCGCAGGAGCGCATCCGTCTCGTCGCGGGCACGGGCGGTGAGAGCGACGAGGTCGAGGTAGGCCGCGGGCTCGGTGTGGAGGCGGTCCCGCAGGGTGGGGTCGGTGTGCGCGATGGCCTCGGAGAGGTGGGCGCGCAGGCCGTCGTCGCCGGTGCTCATGGGCGTCAACCTAGGGTTGACCCCGGGGCCCGTCAACGCGGTGCGGCCGCGCCTCCGGGACGCGCCGCACGGGCGCCGCACACGGCCCACCCGCGCCCCGCACCGGCCCGCACGGGATGGTTCCATGGGGTCATGCCCCCTCGTCGACGCACCGACCCGGTCGTCGGGCGCGCGGCGCTCGAACGCTGGGCCGCGGACACGGGCGGCGCCGATCGCGCCGACGTCCGCACCGCCGTGCGCTTCACGCTCGAAGAGCTCGCGGCGCGCGCCCCCGGTGCCTCCGTTGAGGTGCGGGTCCCGCCCGACGGCGCCGTGCAGGCCGTCGAGGGCCCTGGCCACACGCGCGGCACGCCCCCGAACGTCGTCGAGACGGACCCCGACACGTGGCTCGAGCTCGTCACGGGCCGCACGTCGTGGGCGGACGCGCTCGCAGCCCACCGCGTGCGGGCGTCGGGCATCCGCGCGGACCTCGAGCCGTGGCTGCCCCTGCTGCCCGACCCGGGCGACGCCCCCCGCTGACCCGGGCGGTTCCCGGCGCCGACCTACCCGGCTAGCACGCTGCGCAGCCCCCCGGCGAGGTGCGCGCGGAACCACGGCTCGTCGTAGGTCGCGGCCTCGTGGCCGAGCGAGGTGTACCAGGTGCGCCCGCGCCCGTACGCCCCGTGCCAGGCGACGGGGTGCGGGTCGCCCGTGCTGCCGCCGGTGTAGGTGCTCTCGTCGACGGTCAGCAGGACGGCGCGCTCCGCCTCGAAGGGGCCGAACTCGTACCACTCGTCGGCGTGCACCCACGACGCCGGGAGGTGCGCGGTCGAGGGGTGCGTGGCGTCGGCGACGTGCAGCCGGGCGGGCTGCAGGTCGGGGTGGGACAAGAACCGTGCGCCGGCGATCCGGCCGAACTCACCCCAGCCCGGCTCGGAGAACGTCGCCGAGTGGATCCCGGCCCACGCGCCCCCGGCGGCCAGCCACTCGGCGAGGCCGCGCCTCCCGGCGTCGTCGAGCACGTCGCCCGACGTCGACAGCCACACCACCGCCGCGCACCCGGCCAGGTGAGCGGCGTCGTGCGACGCCGGGTCCTGCGTGTGCTCGGCGACGTGCCCTTGCTCCGCGAGGAGCTCGGTGAGCACCGCGACGGCGTGCGGGATGGAGTCGTGCCGGTAGTCGGTGGTGCGGGTGTACACGAGCACGCGGCCCACGGGGGTCTCCTTCGGCGAGGCTGTGCCCATCCTCGCCGACGAACGCCCTGATGACCGCATGGTGAACGCGCCGACCACCAGATGAACAGATGCCCACGCGAGCAGGGCATCCGGGCGCCGAGGCCTGGCGAACGGGTGAAACGGGGTCTAGCGTGCGCCACGTCAGGGGTTGCCCCACAGGGCAGCCTCAGCCCTCTCACGGAGGTTGTTAATGCTCGCACTCCGGCGCCCGACGAAGCGCCTCATCCCCATCACGGCAGCTGGTGCACTCGCGCTGGCTGCCGTTCTGGTTCCCGCCGCAGCGTCGGCAGGTGAACCCACCCGGGCAGGCGGCGGTGCGCTGCCCGCCGCGGTCGAGGACCAGGTCGTGATCGACCTGGTCGGCATCAACGACTTCCACGGCCGCCTCGAGCAGTCCGCGCCGATCGCGGGCGCCGCGGTGCTCGCCGGCGCCGTCTACGACTTCGAGGACGCCAACCCGAACACCCTGTTCGTGTCCGCCGGCGACAACATCGGCGCGACGACGTTCACGTCCTTCATCCAGCAGGACCAGCCCACCATCGACGTCCTCAACGCGATCGGCCTCGACGTCGCCGCCTTCGGCAACCACGAGTTCGACAAGGGCCGCGCGGACGTCGACGACCGCGTCCTCGGCGCCGTCGACTGGCCCTACCTGGCCGCGAACCTCTACGACACGACCAGCGGTGAGCCGGCCTACGACGAGTACTACGTCGAGACCGTCGACGGCGTCGACGTCGGCTTCATCGGCGCGATCACCGAGCTCCTGCCCGAGCTCGTCAGCCCGGCCGGCATCGAGACCCTCGAGGTCCGCGACCTCGTCGACGAGGTCAACCGCGTGGCCGACGACCTGACGGACGGCGACGACGCCAACGGCGAGGCCGACGTGCTCGTCGTCCTCCTGCACGACGGCCCGGACACCGCCGACGTCGCCGGGGTCACCGGCGACGGCGCGTTCGCGCAGATCGTGGCCGGTCTGAGCGACGAGGTGGACGCGGTGTTCACCGGCCACACCCACCAGCGGTTCGCGCACCTCGTCGAGCGTGACGGGGCCGTGGCCCTGCCCGTCGTCGGCAGCGGCCAGTACGGCGAGGGCATCGCCCACGTGCAGCTCACGGTCGACCCCACCCAGGGCGGCGTCGTCGACGTCGACGCCGAGACCATCGCGCTGATGACCGGCAGCAACCCGGCCACGGCCGTGGGCGTGTACCCGCCGGACGAGGTGATCGCGGGCATGGTCGCCGATGCCGTGGCGGCCGCCGTGGGCCCCGGCTCCGTGTCGCTCGGTGAGATCACCGAGCCTCTGAGGCGCGCGTTCAACGCCAACGGCACCACCGAGAACCGTGGCGGCGAGTCCACGCTCGGCAACCTCGTCGCCGACGTCCAGCGCTGGGCGAC
>JAEYXM010000248.1 GCA_023428465.1 Actinomycetes bacterium | reverse complement strand
CGTAGGTCCGGGTCACGAGGGCTCCCTGGTCACCGCTCAGGCCGCGCCCAGCCGTACCGGCGGGTCACGGGGTGGGCCCGGTCGACCGGCCACGAGGGCCGGGGCGGGCCCTCCTCCCGCCGCGGATGCTCCATGGGCTGGCCTCCCAGGGGACGGCTGGTACCGTCCGATGCCTTCGGACGCTACGCCGCCGGGCGGACGACGCCGCGCCGCGACACGCGTCCGCGCGCCGAGTTCACGCGCAGTTCACCGGACCGGCCGAAGGGGCCTCCGGGTGGGGGTCAGCGCCCGAGACGGCGCTCCCGCGCGGCGTACGAGCGCAGCGCGCGCAGGAAGTCCACACGCCGGAAGTCCGGCCAGTACGCCTCGCAGAAGTAGAACTCGGTGTGCACGCTCTGCCAGAGCAGGAACCCACCGAGCCGCTGCTCGCCGGAGGTGCGGATCACCAGGTCGGGGTCCGGCTGGCCTTTCGTGTACAGGTGCTCGGCGATGTGCTCGACGCTGAACGTGTTCGCGAGCTCCTCGAGCGACGTGCCGTTGCCGGCGTGCTCGCGGAGCATGGCCCGCACGGCGTCGGCGATCTCCCGGCGCCCGCCGTAGCCCACGGCGACGTTGACGTGCAGCCCACGCACGCCCGCCGTCCGCGCCTGCGCAGCACGCAGGGTGTCCGCCGCGGCGTCGGGCAGCAGGTCCAGCGCACCGACGATCTGCAGGCGCCACCGCCCGGTGTCCGCGAGCCGCGCGACGGCGTCGGTGATGATCCCCAGGAGCTCGGCGAGCTCGTCGGCGGGGCGGGCGAGGTTGTCCGTCGAGAGCATCCAGAGCGTGACGACCTCGACACCGACCTCCTCCGACCAGCGCAGCAGGTCGGCGATGTGGTCGGCGCCGCGCCGGTGGCCCGTGGAGTGGTCGAGCCCGACCGTCCGCGCCCACCGCCGGTTGCCGTCGAGGATGACGCCGATGTGGCGCGGGATCGCCTCCCGCGGGAGCGACGCGGCGAGGCTGCGCTCGTACAACCCGTAGAGCGGGTGCGGCAGGCGCATGCGGGACGTCCTCGAAGGTCGTGACGGGTGGCGGTGGCGGTGGTGGTCCGGCCCGACGGTCACGGTACAGCCCGGACCTCGCGGCGGTCTGCGTCGCCCGGCGCGCGGGCGCGATCCCTTCACCGAATCCCCGCGCCGTGGGCGTGCGCAGCAGGGTGTGCCGCGTAGTAACCTACGGTCCCGTAGGTAGCCCGGCGCCCGCCGGCCACCGCCGGAGGAGCTCGATGACGGACGGCGACGTGATGACCCTCGAACCGAGCAGCGACCGCACCTCCCTCGACGCACTCAAGCCGCACCTGCGCGGCTGGATCCACGCCGGGATGGCACCCCTCGTGGTGGCGGCGTCGATCGTGCTCGTGGTCCTGGCCCCGACGACCACGGGACGCGTGGCCGGCACGGTGTTCGGCCTGAGCGCCATCCTGCTGTTCGGCACGAGTGCCGTGTACCACCGCGGCCGCTGGTCGCCCCGCGTGGCCGGCGTCCTGCGCCGCATGGACCACACGAACATCTTCCTCATCATCGCGGGCACCTACACGCCGCTGTCGGCCCTCCTGCTCGACGAGTCGACCGCCCGCACGCTGCTCATCATCGTCTGGGCGGGCGCGCTCGCCGGCCTGCTGGCCCGCGTCTTCTGGCTCGGCGCACCGCGCTGGCTCTACGTGCCCATCTACGTCGCGCTCGGCTGGGTGGCCGTGTGGTTCCTGCCCGAGTTCTCCGAGAGGGGCGGCCCGGCCGTCCTGTGGCTCGTCATCGCCGGCGGCGTCGCGTACACGCTGGGCGCCGTCGTCTACGGCCTCAAGCGGCCGAACCCGAGCCCGCGCTGGTTCGGATTCCACGAGATCTTCCACTCGCTCACCGTGGTCGGCTACACCTGCCACTACATCGCCGTGAGCATCGCCACGTACTCGGCCTGAGGAGCCGCCGTGGCCAGGGCCGATGCGCCGGCCACGGCGTTCACCAGACCGGCACGGCCAGCGCTGCGCACACAGCGACCGCCGCGCACGCGACGAGGACCCCGTCGCGCCAGGTGGGCCGTGCCGTGCGCCACGACGTCCGACGCCCGGGCGGCAGGGCCCCGAGGCCCCGGCTCTCCAGTGCCACCGCCACGCGCTCGGCCCGCCGCACGCTCGTCGCGAGCAGCGTGAACGCCGCCCGCGCGAGCGCCCGGGGCGAGCCGGAGAGCCGACGGGGCCCGGGCATGCGGACCGCGTGCGCGCGCCGGATCGTCGTCCACTCCCCGGGCAGGTCGTCGAGCAGCCGGTGCGCGGCGAGCAGCGCGTACGCGACCCGGACCGGCAGGCGGGCCACCTGCCGCAGCGACACGACCAGGCGCGCGGGGTCGACGACGGCGAGGAAGCCCGCCGCGCACACCCCGACGAGCAGGGTCCGCAGCCCGAGCGCCGTCCCGACCTCGAGCCCCTGGCGGGTCACGCGCAGCGGCCCGACGACGGCGACGACGTCGCCCTGCCGCGTCACCGCGTTGACCAGGCCGACCCCGAGCGCGAACGACGCGAACGGCACCTGCGCCACCACGAGGCGCCGGGCAGTCAGCGGGGTCGTCGCGAGCACGGCCACCATGGCCAGCGCCCACAGGACGCCCGGCGGCCCTGGCCGGTGCACCCGGGCGAGCACGAGCGGCACCGCGACGACGACGGCGAGCAGCACCGTCGGGTCGCAGCGGGCGAGGACGGCGTCCCGCGGCGAGGTCGTCACATCCATGCGGGCACCCCCGCGCGAAGCCCCGCGGCGCGCAGCACGGCGTCGTCGGTGAGCACGTCCGGGCCGCCGACCGCCAGGCACCGCCCACCGGCCAGGACGACGACCTGGTCCGCGAGCCGGGCCGCGAGGTCCAGGTCGTGCGTCGCGAGGGCGACGGCCGCGCCGTCGTCGGCGGCACCCACGAGCAGGCCTGCGACGACC
>JAEYXM010000240.1 GCA_023428465.1 Actinomycetes bacterium | reverse complement strand
GCTCACGCCCCAGGCGCGCGCCGCGGCGATCCGTGCCCAGGCGGCACGGGCCCAGGCCGAGCGTGAGGAGGCTGCCCGACTCCAGGTCGAGCGCGCGCACCTGCAGCGTGCGCAGCGACCGGTGCCGTCGTCCTCGACGAGCTGGACCCAGCGCCCGACGCCGGGTAGCGAGGGCACCGGACGCGCCCCGAGCGTCCCGGCCGCCCCGGGCATGCCGTCGACCACGCCCGGAGGCTCGGGCCTACCGCGTGGCCACGTCGTGAACGCTCCGGCCGCCCAGGCGCCGTCGCCGGCTCCGGTGGCCGCGCGCCCGCAGCCCGCGCCGCAGCCGTCCGTGACGCGGACCCCGTTGATGGACGCCGGGTCGGCTGTCCGCCGGGTCGTCCTCCCGCCGATGGAGCTTGCCGACGACCCGGTGGCGATGCCGGCGCTCCACCCGATCACGCCCGCGAAGGGCCAGCCGGCTGCTGGCTGGACGCCTGCGGCCTCCGCGTTCGACGCAGCGGCGCCCCGCGCGTCGTCGGCGCCCGTCCAAGCGGCCGCGCCCGCCCCGGCCCCCGTGGCCTCGGCCCCTTACCAGCCTGTCCTGGCACCTGCCGCGCCCGAGTCGGCCGTGCGGCGCAGCGCCCTTGCAGTGCCCGCGGGTGACGTGGCGTCGCGCGTGATGGGAGCGGCGGCACCGTTGACGGCGGCACCGGTGGAGGAGCCCGTGGCCCGGCCGTCGGCGTTCGTGCCGGCCGACCAGGCGCCGCCTGTCGGCCAGCCGTTCGGCACCGTGGCGATGCCGGACCGGGACGCCGCAGCGACGGCCGTCCAGTCGTTCCCGGCGTTCACGCCGGCCGCGCCCGCATTCGCGCGGACTGTGGACACTCCGACGTTCGCCCCGACCACGACCGGGTCAGGGCCGGTCGCGCGCCCCGTCACGGCGGACGACGCAGCCGACAGCGTCTCCGGCTGGGCGCCCACGCTCGCGCCCTCGACCGGCCGTCCACAGGCCGACCAGGAGTCGGACGACGATGCCGACGAGGATGTCGCTGCGCACCCCTACACGTGGCTGCACATGATCGCGCTCATCGTGGTCGCGTTCATCCTCGGCATGCTGATCTTCATGGTCGTGATGCAGGACGACGGGGCCGATGCGGCGGCGGAGGCCTCGGCCGACGCCGGCGGGTACAGCGTCGGCGTGCCGAGCGACGGGCCGATCGCCTAGTGGCCGCGAGCGAGCGCGCCCTCGAGCTGGCGGTCGTCGCAGCGCGGGCGGCGTCGGACAAGAAGGCGCACGAGATCATCGCCCTCGACGTCAGCGACCGCCTGGTGCTCACCGACGTGTTCCTGATCGCTTCCGCGTCGAACGAGCGGCAGGTCGGCGCCATCGTCGACGGTGTCGAGGAGGCTCTCCTCGAGCGGGGCGTGAAGGCTGTCCGCCGCGAGGGTGTGCGTCAGGCGCGCTGGGTGCTGCTGGACTACCAGGACGTCGTCGTGCACGTGCAGCACTCCGAGGACCGCATGTACTACGCGCTCGAGCGGCTGTGGTCGGACTGCCCGGTGGTCGAGCTCCCCGAAGACGCCCGTGGCGACGGTGCGGAGGTGCCGGACGCCTCGGCGCCCGGCACCGGGCGGCACCGGGCGGTGGGGGAGTGACGGCGGGGACGGTCGTCCTCTGGCGTCACGGGCGGACGGCGTACAACGCGTCGGGCCTCCTGCAGGGACAGATCGACATCCCGCTCGACGACGTCGGCACCTGGCAGGTCGGCCAGGCCGCGGTCGAGCTCGGGCGCCGGTACACGCCCACGCGGATCGTCGCCTCCACGCTCGGGCGGGCGCTGGCGACCGCGCAGGTCCTCGCCGACCGCTCGGGGCTCGAGGTCGAGGCGGACGCGCGCCTGTGCGAGCGGTCCTTCGGTGACTGGGAGGGCCTGAGCGAAGCGGAGATCTCGACGCGCTGGCCCGAGCAGTTCACGGTGTGGCAGAGCGGGCGGGACCCCGAGCGCACGGGTGCGGAGACGCGCGCGGAGGTCGCCGAGCGGTTCGCCGCGGCGGTCACCGACCTCGCGGCGCCGATGGAGCGCGACCAGACCCTCGTCGTCGTCTCCCACGGGGCAGCGATCTCCCTGGGCCTGACGGCGATGCTCGAGCTCGACCCGACGGCGTGGCGCGGCCTGGTCGGGCTGCACAACGCGCACTGGTCGGTCCTGCGGGCGAGCCGCGGCGACGCGGCTCCGGCATGGCGCCTCGAGTCGCACAACCGGGGGCCGTCCGTGCGCGTGGGCGACTGGAACTCGGGCGTGCTGGCTGAGGACCTGCCGTCCTCGACGGCGGACGCGATGCGCCAGTAGGGCAGGGTCGACGCCGGGCGCAGGTCGACGCCGGGCACCCGCCTGCGTGTCCGTGGTCACGCGATCGGAATTGGCCCCGGGGGCCGCCCGTCACGTACACTTCACGAGGCCCTTCGGGGTCACGGGGCTGTGGCGCAGCTGGTAGCGCACCTGCATGGCATGCAGGGGGTCAGGGGTTCGAGTCCCCTCAGCTCCACCGAAAGTGCTGATCAGAGGCCACGCCGGGCTCCTTGAACAAGGAGCCTGACGTGGCCTTTGGACACTTATTGGACAGATATTCGCCCGCCCTCGTCCGGGCGGCACCGCTCTGGGCCTGTCTCGTCGAATCTTCTCTACGCTCCTGCACACCTGCAGGTATGGAGACCAATGCGACGTCGGCCACGGCGCCGACGATGACCCTGTCCGAGCTTGCCGACCTGCTGTCGGTGAGCAACCAGGCCCTGTACGACCTGCGGTCCAAGGGCCGTGGGCCGCGCGGCTTCCGAGTCGGGCGGAAGCTGCGGTTCCGGGTGAGCGAGGTCGAGGCCTGGATCACCTCAATGGAGGCCGCTGACGCTCGGCGTCACCCGCCGCGGGGCGGGACGTGACACGCGGGCGTCCGCGAACCCCGATCGGCACGTTCGGGGTCATCTGCGTGAACGACCTCGGGGGCCGGTACCGGGCCATGGCGCGGTACCGGGACCTGGACGGGCGCCTGCGCAAGGTCACCGCGGGGGAGTGTCGCCTGATCACCGCATCCGAGGGGGCGCCGGTGGCCGCTCGCCGGTCGGTTGACAGGCGCCTACTTGTCGGGGTTGTCCAGGCACGGCGAGTCCGCCGCGAAGCTGATCCGTGCGGGGAACCTGCTGTCCGGGTCGTAGTCGGCGCTGATGGAGAGGTAGTAGCCGTCGCGATCGAGATGCCTCGAGTACTCGGGGGTTGTCGGGTCGTGTCCAAGGACCCAGCCTTGGTCGACGAGCTGGTCGACCAAGGGGTCGAGCAACTCGGCGGTGTCCTGCTTGGGCTCGACCCTCAACTGCCACCCGGAGCTCCATTGGATCCTCTCCCCCGTGGCCGCCGGTGAACCGCTGCAGTCCCACGACTGGGGGTCCAGGACTTGCTCTTCCGGGATGATGGCTAGGTCGGGGTAGGTGGCGATCACCAGGTCCTTCAGGTCGTCGGCGACATCGATGACAGTCTGGCGCGGGGTGTCCGCCGCCCAGGACGGCGGCGGCGGGTCAGGTACAGGCTGCGAGGTCGTGCACCCGCTCACGGCGCCCAGCAGGACAAGGAGCCCCGCGATGGAGCCCGCGGCGCCTCGGGTTCGTCTCACGGCACATCCATCGTCGGCGGGCGGTAGTCGGGGTTCTCCATCGGATAGAGGTACTCCACCGGGTCGGTGCCTCCATAGAAGTCGTACGGGTCCGCGTAGAGCGAGACCTCCCCACCCGTCATGACACCAAGAATGTTGTTGAACGCGGTAGATCCTCGAGTGAAGACACCGGAGTGGGCGCCCGGCCCATGAAGGACGCCGCTACTGGGATCGTCGGCCCGCACCAGTCCTGTCTCGAGTTGCACGACCCCAGACAGCCCGTCGGGGTCCGCGCCGTGACCCCAGTCGAGAGACTCCACGCCCTGGGAGTATCCGATCAAGTCTCCTGGGGCGGTCATGGAGTACCGGTCGGTGTCCGGGTAGGCGTACTCGTCGATGTCGCCGACCCCGGGCCCGGCGCCCGCTGACTCCACGTGCAGGACCCGGTCCACGTGCATCCCGCGAGCTTCCGCCAGGCCGACGACCGATCCGCCGTAGGAGTGTCCGACCACTGTGACGGGTACGTCGCCGGGGTTGGTGAGCCCGTCGGTGAAGGAGGCGAGCCTTGGGGCCAGGTCGCCCGCGAACCGCGCCTGGGGCGCCTCCGTGATCAGGTCCTGCGGCAACGGTCCGCCGATCCAGGAGACGACGGCCAGGCTGCCGTCGGGCTTGACGTCGTCGGCGGTGACGAACGACTCGCACCTGTCGTAGGCACTGTCCGGCCCGGTCATGTTGAGGAAGTTGGACCCGGTGCCGGGGACCATGACGGCGATGTTCTGCGTGGCGGCGTCGAGGTTGCCGACGATCTCGGCGAAGGCGCCGTTCTCAGGGTCGAAGAGCACGACCTGGTGCCCGCGCCCCGTGGTCCGGGCGCCGTTCTCGTACCGGACGGTGTCTTCGTTCAGGAGCCGGTCGTACATCTCGGCGTGCCGGCGGGCGTCGTCCAGCTCCTGCTCAAGCTGGGAGATCTCGGTGCTGAGCTCGGCGCCCAGCGTGCCGTCGGGCGTGCCGGACGCCAGGTTCTCGTCCCACCGTGCCTGGGCCTCGGACAGTCGCTGCTCGAGGTCGGGAATGCTCTGCTGGACGTCGGCGAGCGCGTTGGTGATGTTGACCCTGTTCGCGGCGACTCGCACGTCGAACGGCACCCCGTCGAGGTTCCCGATGATCTCCGGGTGGTCGCGCAACAGCAACGCCTGCGCATCGGGCGACAACGACGCCCACCACGACGCGATGTACGTGGGCCCTTCGTTCACCGGGATGTCGGTCACCCCGGCCTCGTTGATCAGGTCCGCGACCTCCTGCCGGGACAGGGCCGCCACGTTCAGTGCCGCACGCACGGCGCGCGCCCCGTCACAGTCCGCCTCGTCTGCTGCGACGAGGATCGCCCGGATCATCGCCCGCAGCTCCTGGCGCGCCTGCTGCTGGTCGGCTGGGGCGTCATCCGGGAGCGTTGCGACGGTCCGCGCGGTGATGGTGAGGTCGTGCTCGGCGGCGTAGGTCTCCGCGCGGGCGAGCTCGGCCTTGGCCGCGATGAGTGCGTCGCCCGCCTTGATGGTCGCCAGGCGGATCAGCCTGAGGGTCTCGAGCAGGTTCTGCGCCGCGCGCTCCTGCGCTCGGATCGCGGCGAGAGCGCCCTGCGATGCCGAACCACTCCACCCCTGGGAGATCGACCGCGCGGCGGTGCCCAGCTCGCCCGCGACCTCATCGACCTGTCGGGAGATGGCGGACAGGTCCCTTGCGGCTTGGACCAGAGTCTCCGGTGACCAGACGCGCAGCAGATGCACGTCGATGGTCACACCGGCCTCCAGGTCAGCCCGCTCACCTGGACGCGCGCCGCGTCGTCCGTCTCCCGGTATGCGGCGACCGCGGTGTCGACGTCATCCGCCCAGCCTTGTAGGGCGTAGTTGAAGGCAACCAGTCGCGACTCGACCGTCTCACCGACCTCCGAGAGGGCCGCCGCGAGTTCACCATCGGGCACGGCCGCCGCACCCGATGCCATGGCGTCGACCACACGGCCCGGCGAGACCCGTTCCGCCGACGCGTGCACGGTCGAAGCGGCGCATCGCACGCGCTCGCAACCGATCTCCACTCGGACCACCTCCTGCGCCCGAATCGTCCCATATCTGCAGGACGCCGCGCCACCAGGAGGCGCGGATGGGTGACACGGCCACCCATCCGCGCAGCAGACCCCTCGAGCCCCCTCAGCTCCACCGAAAGTGCTGGTCAGAGGCCACGTCGAGATCCTTGAACAAGGAGCCTGACGTGGCCTTCGGTCGTCTGGCGGACGCGGGCTCGGCACGGCTTCGAAGGTGGCCCCGGGTCGGCGCTGCTCCTGCCATGCTCCGGCTCATGGAGCTCGTCGGCGATCGCGTCGTCCTCGTCCGCATCACACCGGACCTCGCGCAGCGGATCTGCGTGCGGGACGAGCGGCCCGGCGACGCGTGGCACGCCGAGTACCCGTTCGCCGACGAGCTCGACCCACTGCGTGCGCTGGCCACGGCCACCGACCCGGACCCGGTCTTCACCATGTACCTGGTGCGGCGGGTCGCGGACGGCCTGGCGGTCGGTGGCATCGGGTTCTTCGGCCCACCCGACGGTGACGGGTGCGTCGAGCTCGGGTACGGGCTGGTGCCGAGTGCGCGCGGTGCGGGCCTGGCGAGCGAGGCGGTCACCCTGGCGCTCGCGCACGCGGCTCGGGCGGGGGCGAGGGCCGCGGTCGCGGACGCGGAGGTGGACAACGGTGCGTCGCGTCGCGTGCTGCTCAAGGCCGGGTTCGTCGAGGTCGGTCGCGACGGGTCCCTCGTCCGCTACGGCCGCGCGCTGGACCGCTAGTCCGCCGGTCCAGGCGCCGGTTCACCCGCCTGCGGCTGTGGACGCGAAGGGTGCCCGGAGCGTCCATCAGGCATACTGGTCCGTGAGAGGCGTGCGATCTGCGCGCCCTACGTCGTGGAGCACCGGCGGGCATCGCCCGCGATCGCCGCCGCGAGCCCCGACCATCGATCCCCACGTTAGGTGACCACACCTGTGCCCAGCTTTGCCTCCCTCGGCGTGCCCGAGGCCCTGCTCCGCCCCCTGAACGAGCGCGGGATGACCGCTCCGTTCCCCATCCAGACCGCCACGCTCCCCGCGACCCTCGCCGGTCGGGACGTCCTCGGCCGCGGCCGCACCGGCTCCGGCAAGACCCTCGCCTTCGCGTTGCCCGTGGTGGCTCGCCTCGCCGGTCGCCGCAGCGCCGTTCGCCGGCCCCGCGGGCTGATCCTCGCGCCGACGCGCGAGCTCGCGACCCAGATCGCCGCGACCCTCGAGCCGCTCGCCGACGCGGTGGGCCTGCGCATCACCACCGTCTTCGGCGGCGTCTCCCAGCACCGCCAGGACGTGGCGCTCGCTGCGGGCGTCGACGTCCTCGTCGCGTGCCCGGGACGCCTGGAGGACCTGCTGTCGCAGAAGGTCCTCAGCCTCGACGCCGTCGAGATCACCGTCCTCGACGAGGCCGATCACATGGCCGACCTCGGCTTCCTGCCCGGCGTGCGCCGCATCCTGGGGGCGACGCCCGCGCGCGGCCAGCGACTGCTCTTCTCGGCGACCCTCGACCGCGGCGTCGACCAGCTGGTGAAGCAGTTCCTGCACGACCCGCTGCACCAGTCCGTCGACCCCGAGTCCTCGCCGGTCGCCGCGATGACCCACCACGTCTTCACGGTCGACGGCGCCGAGACCAAGCGCGCCGTCGTCGAGCACCTCGCGTCCGGCGTCGGGCGCCGCCTGCTCTTCACGCGCACCAAGCACCAGGCGAAGAAGCTCGCCAAGCAGCTCACCGCGGCCGGTATCCCGGCCGTCGATCTGCACGGCAACCTCAGCCAGCCCGCCCGTGAGCGCAACCTCGCGGCGTTCTCGAGCGGCTCCGTGCGGGTCCTCGTCGCCACGGACATCGCCGCGCGTGGCATCCACGTCGACGACGTCGAACTCGTCGTGCACGTCGACCCCCCTGCCGAGCACAAGGCGTACCTGCACCGCTCGGGCCGGACGGCGCGCGCGGGCTCGGGCGGCGACGTCGTCACGCTCGTCCTGCCGGAGCAGGCCGCGGACTTCCGGTCCCTGTCGCGCCAGGCGCGGATCACCGCCACGCCGCAGCCGGTCCGGGCCGGTGCCCCGGCTCTCGGCGAGCTCGTCGGGGAGACCGCCGAGCGCGTGACCCCGGCGCCGGTCGCCGCGGCGCCGACACCGTCGCGTGGTGGTGGCTCCGGTGGGCGCGGCTCGCGGCGTCGCTCGGGCGGCCCCTCGGGTGGCTCGGGTCGTGGCACTGCCCCGCACGCCCCGGGCGGACGCCGGACCGGTGCGGCGAGCGGTGCCCGTCCGGCAGGGTCGGGCGGCTCCGGCGGCTCGGCCGCGGCGTCGGCCGGTGGTGACGCGTCCCGGCGCTCGAGCGCCGTGGAGATGTCGATGCGGGGCCAGCGGCGTCGCAGCCGCTGAGCGGCGCATCCCGGACGTTCGGGCCTTGATCGGAGGGCGCGCCAGGCTGGCTCGCGGACGTCGTGAGCAGCTGGACGACGACCCTGACGGACCTGCTGACGGAGGCGCGCCCGACGCCGGCCACACGGCCGCGCTCGACGTCCATCCGGGGGAGTGGGTGCAGCGGGTCGGGGAGCTGCTGGAGGGTGCGATCCTCGGCCGTCGCTGACGTGTTCGCTCAGAGCGAACGGGTGGCTTCCCGGCCGTGTTGTCGTGACCTGGGCGAATCCGGGCGAGGCTAGAGCCGATGGCTGATCGGACCACCCCCACCCGGACCGCCCGGGGGACCGACGCACCCCCCGAGCCGGGGCGGAGGGTGCAGCGGGTGGCGCGCGCGCTCGGGCGGGTCCGCCCGCTCGCCCGGCGCGCCCTGCCCTGGATGCTCGCCGGTCTGGTCGCCCTGCTCCCGTGCGCGTCCTGGGGGATCGCCACCGCCTCGACCGACGGCACCCTCGGCCCGCACACGGCGCGGTACGAGGTGACCATCGACGGCGAGGTGACCGTGGACCTCGGCCCGCTCGGCACGATCGTCATCGAGTCGCCCGTGCCCGTCATGGGAGCCCACGTCGTCGTCAAGGAGATCCCGCGCGACATGACGGCGGTCGAGGCCTCGCAGACCCTCGAGGCGCTCTCCCGGGACCTCGAGGACTACATCCAGTTCTTCAACGGGCCGGAGGCCGCGATCCGCGAGGCCGTCCACGGCCTGATCGCCGACGCCGCCCGCCGGACCCTCGGTGCCCTCGTCCTGGTGCTCGGGACCGGCGCCGGCCTGCGGGCGCTGCTCGGCGCCGCGCGCCGCAGCGAGCTGCACGAGGCGCTGCGGCTGCACGGGACCGCCGTCGCCTCGGTCGTGGTCGTCGTCGTGCTCGTGACCGGCACCGTCACCTCCAGTGCGCGCCTGCCCGACGACGTCTCCGTCGGGGCCACCGCGTCCTCCGTCTTCGACGGCACGCCGCTCGAGGGCGCGCGCATCACCGGTCGCCTCGCCGGTGTGATCGACACCTACGGTGGCTACGCCGTCGACGCCTACAAGGCGAACGAGGCGTTCTACGCCACGGCGACGGCGAACCTCGAGGCGGCCTGGCTCGACCGGATGGACGTCGAGCAGAGCGTCGGCCCCGTGCGCGAGGACCCCGCGGACCCGCCCACCTCGGGACCGGCGGACGAGGCGACGGACGACGAGGCGCCGGAGGACGCGCCGGCCCCGACCGCCCCGGAGCCGGTGGTGATACTCCTGGTCAGTGACCTGCACTGCAACGTCGGCATGGCAGGACCGATGCGCCTCGTGGCGGAGCTCGCGGAAGTCTCCATCGTGCTCAACGCGGGCGACACCACCGTCAACGGGACCGTCGTGGAGTCCTACTGCGTGTCGACCTTCGCCGACGCGGTGCCCGACGGCGCCGAGCTCGTCGCGATCATGGGCAACCACGACGGGACGGAGACCGCCGACCAGATGCGAGCCGTCGGCGCGCACCTTCTCGAGGGCGAGGTCATCGAGCTCGACGGCATCCGGATCCTCGGCGCCGACGACCCCCGCGCGACGCGCATCGGCGCCGGCACGACGCTCACCGGCTCGACGACCATCGGGGACCTCGCGGTCCGCCTGCGTGACGTCGCGTGCGCTGACGAGGAGGGCGTCGACCTGCTGCTCGTCCACGACGCGGCGACCGGCCAGGCCGCCCTCGACTCCGGCTGCGTGCCGGCCCAGGTCTCCGGCCACCAGCACCGGCGCATCGGGCCGCTGTGGGTGGGGGAGGGGACCATGTACGTCTCGTCGAGCACCGCCGGCGCGATCCTCGACCAGCCGACGGTCGGCCCCCTCAGCGGCACGGCTGAGATGACGATCCTGCGGCTCGACCCGGGGAGCGGCCGGGTCCTCGACTACCGACTCATCCAGGTCCGGCCCGACGCGTCGGTCTCGGTCGGTGCGGCGCTCCGGTGGCCGACGGCGCCGTTCCTGCGCGAGCCCCTCACGCCGTACCGCTGACCGGCGTCCCCCGGGCGGTTCGCCGGTCCACGGCGGGTCGCGGCACGGCCGGGCGGGGTCGGCGGTTTGCCCTGACGCACCCCGCCTGACGTACCGTTGGGCCGTCGCAGCGCCCCGCAGCGGCCACCGGACGAGGAGAGGGAGAGTGGTGCGGCACCCCCTGGCCGTGGCCCCATCCGCGCCGACCTCGCGGCGCCGCCGTGCGTGGACCGCGATGCGCGCCGTCCCCGTCGCCGTCCTCGCGGCGTCCTTCGCTCTCGCGACACCTGCCCTCGCCCACGACGCCCTCATCGGCAGCGACCCGGCCGACGGTGCGGTCCTCGAGGCCGCTCCGGCCCAGGTCGTCCTGACGTTCGCGGCGCCCCAGGCGGGCCTCGGCTCCGAGGTCCTCGTCGCAGGGACCGACGGTCGCGTGTGGTCCGACGGCGCCGCACAGGTGCTCGACGCGACGGTCACCCAGGCCCTGCTCACCGGCATGCCCTCGGGTGACTACACGGTCACGTGGCGCTCCGTCGCGGGCGACGGGCACACGGTGAGCGGGACGCTCGCCTTCACTGTGACGGCGGATGCCGAACCCGCCGACCCGCCCGCCGAGAGCCCCGCGCCGGAGCCGACCGACGAACCGACGAGCGAGCCGACCGACGAGCCCACCAGCGAGCCGACCAGCGAGCCGACCGAGACCGTCACCGCGGGCGCGACGGCACCCGAGGATCCTGCCGACCCCACGACGTCGGGCGTCGGCCCGTGGGCGCTCGCGGCGGCGTGCGTCGTCGCCACCGGTGCCGCCGCGGCCCTGGTCGTCCGCCGACGCAGGAGCGCCTCGTGAGCGAGACGCAACGTCGCCGCTGGCTCGTGCGCACCCTCGTCGGCATGCTCATCGCCGTGGGCGTCGTCGTCGGCGGGCCCTGGGTGTACGCCACGTTCTTCGCACGCGAGGCCCCTGAGCCGCTCACGCTCACGCCGTCGCCGGTGGTCACCCCCGAGGTGCCCACCGGACCGGTGGACGTCGCCGGGAGCTGGTACGTCCAGCCGGGCTCCGAGGCGGGCTACCGCCTCGACGAGACCCTCTCGGGCACCGCGGTGACCGTCGTCGGCCGCACGGAAGACGTCGGCGGCTCGCTGACCGTCGAGGGCACGCAGCTCACCGCCGCGTCCATCGTCGTGGACGCCGGGTCCATCTCCACCGAGGAGTCCGCGCGCGACGCGTTCTTCCGGCGCGCGCTCGACGTGAGCACGTACCCGCAGGCGACGTTCGAGCTCACGCAGCCGGTCGACCTGTCCGCGCTCGCGGAGTCCGCGGCCCAGGTGTCCGTGCCGGTGTCCGGCACGCTGACCATGCACGGGGTGGGTGTCCCCGTGAACGCCGCCTTCGACGTGCAGCGGACGGTCGACGGCGTGGAGCTCGCGGGCCAGGTGCCCGTCACGCTCTCCGACTTCGGGCTCACGGCACCCGACCTGGGCTGGGTCGTCGTGCAGCCCACGGGGGCCGTCGAGGTGTACCTGCTCCTCGGCCGGACCGCCCCGACCGACGGCTGAGGACGCCCGGAGCGCCCGGAGGACGATCGCCTAGGGTGAGGTATGCCCGCCCGCCGACGCCGCATGCCCGTCGGCGCCGGGCTGGCCGTGGTCCTGGCCGTCGGCCTGGTCGCGGTGACGACGTCGGGATGCAGCGTGGCGGCCGGCGACCCTCCCACGGGGTCCGGGGCCCTGGCGGAGCCCGGCCGCCCCATGGCCGTCGTGGCCACGTTCACCGTGCTCGCGGACGTCGTCGCGCAGGTCGGCGGCCCGGAGGTGACGGTGACGTCGATCACCGGCCCGGGTATGAACGTGCACGGCTACGAGCCGACGCCGGCCGACCTGCAGCGGGCCGCGGACGCCGACCTCGTCGTCGCCAACGGACTGGGCCTCGAGGTGTGGCTGCACGATCTGGTGGACCCGCTCGATGTGCCGCTCGTCGTGGTGGGGGACCGCATCGAGCCCCTGCCGGTGCATGGCACCGCAGCGGAGCTCCGCGGCGTCGTGCACAACCCGCATGCCTGGATGTCGCCCCGGGCAGGTCGCGAGTACGTCGCGGCAGTCGCCGAGGCGCTCGCCGAGGTGGACCCGGCGAACGCGGCCGGGTACGCGGAGCGTGCCGCCGGCCTGGCCGCGGAGCTCGAGGCACTCGAGCAGCGCCTCGTGGACGGGCTCGCCGACCTGCCCGTCGGCGCCCGGACCCTCGTCACGTGCGAGGGCGCCTTCAGCTACCTGGCGCGCGACACCGGGCTGGCGGAGGCGTACCTGTGGCCCGTCAACGCCGAGCGACAGGGCACGCCGCGGCAGGTCGCACGCGTGATCGACACCGTGCGTGACCGCGACGTCCCCGCGGTGTTCTGCGAGTGGACGGTCTCCCCAACGGCTCAGCAGCAGGTCGCGCGTGAGTCCGGCGCCGCGTTCGCAGGAGAGCTCTACGTCGACTCCCTGAGCGGGCCGGAAGGGCCCGTCCCGACGTACGTGGACCTCCTGGCTCACGACATCGACCTCCTCCTGGCCGGGCTCGCGGGGCAGGACCCGTGACCGCGGCCGCGCTGCGCGTCGCCGGGCTCACGGTGCAGTACGGCGACGTGCCGGCACTCGAGGAGGTGGACCTCGAGGTCGGGACCGGGCAGGCGTGCGGGCTGGTCGGTGCGAACGGCTCGGGGAAGTCCACGCTCTTCAAGGCGGTCGTCGGCCTGGTCCGTCCGTCGGCCGGGTCGGTCGAGGTCCTCGGCGGCGCCGCGGACGACGCGCGCCGGCGTGGCCTGGTCGCCTACGTGCCGCAGGCCGACAACGTCGACCCGCACTTCCCGGTGGACGTCGCCGACGTCGTCCTCATGGGCCGCTACCACCTGCTGGGGCGCACGCGACGTCCCCGGCCCGCGGACCGTGCGGTGGTCGCGGCCTCGCTCGAGCGCGTCGGGCTCGCCGGCCTCGCGCACCGGCAGATCGGGCGGCTCTCGGGCGGCCAGCGACAGCGGGTCCTCCTCGCGCGGGCGCTCGCCCAGGAGGCCCGCCTGCTGCTGCTGGACGAGCCGTTCTCGGGGGTCGACGTCGCGTCCGAGGCCGCCGTGACCGCGGTGCTGCGCGACCTCGTGGCCGCCGGGTGCAGCCTCGTCGTCTCCACGCACGACCTCGGGATGCTCCCGGACCTCTGCGAGAGCTCGGTGCTCCTCCAGCGGCGGGTCCTCGCCGCCGGCCCCACGGCGCAGGTCCTGACGCCCGAGAACCTCGCCCGGACGTTCGGGCTCGAGCGGGAGGCCGGACGGTGAGCGGCTTCCTGGAGCTCCTCGTGGAGCCGTGGCAGTACGAGTTCATGCAGCGCGCCCTGCTCGTCACCGTCGTCGCCGGGGTCGTGTGCGCCCTGCTGAGCTGCTGGCTCGTGCTCATCGGCTGGTCACTCATGGGCGACGCGGTCTCGCACGCGGTGCTGCCCGGCGTCGTGCTCGCGTACCTGCTGGGAGCGCCGTTCGCGCTCGGTGCCTTCGTGTTCGGCGTCGGCGCGGTCGCGCTCATCGGGTGGGTCCGCGAGACGAGCCGCATCAAGGAGGACGCGGCGATCGGCGTCGTCTTCACGACCGTCTTCGCCGTCGGGGTGGTGCTCGTCTCGGTGACGCCGTCGCGCATCGACCTGTCGCACATCCTGTTCGGGAACGTCCTCGGCGTGTCCGACGCGGACGTCGCGCAGGTGCTCGTGCTCGGTGCGGTCGCCGCCGCGCTGCTCGTCCTGCGCCGTCGCGACATCACCGTGTACGCGTTCGACCGGGTCCACGCGCACGTCATCGGCCTGCCGGTCCGGCGCACCGGAGTGCTGCTGCTGGGGCTGCTCGCGGTGACGGTCGTCGTCGCGCTGCAGGCCGTCGGCGTCGTGCTCGCGGTCGCGATGCTCATCACGCCCGGCGCGACGGCGTCGCTCCTGACGGACCGGATCTGGCGGATGCTGTGGGTCGCCCCGGCCGTCGCGGCGGGGTGCGCCGTCGTCGGGGTGTGGGCGAGCTACGCGCTCGACGTCGCGAGTGCGGGCCTCGTCGTGGTGTGCCAGGGGCTGGCGTTCGCCGTCGCGTACGTCGTGGCCAGGCGCCGGGAGGCGGCCGCCCGTCGCGCCGCGCACCGATCCGGGGCCGGTCGGTCGGCGAAACCGCTCGCGCGAGGTCGGTAGCCTGGGCGCGTGCACACCCCCGACGACGCCCCCGTCCCGACCACCGACTCCGGCGCGACTCCGGGCGCGCCGCCCGAGCCTGCGCACCGGTACAGCCCGGCGCTCGCGACGCGGCTCGAGCTCGCGTGGCAGGACCGCTGGGAGGAGCAGGGCACCTTCCACACGCCCAACCCGGTGGGCCGGCTCACGGACGCCCAGGGCAGGCTCGCGGACCCGGCGTCGCCGTCGTTCTTCGTCATGGACATGTTCCCGTACCCGTCGGGCGCGGGCCTGCACGTCGGGCACCCCCTGGGGTACATCGCGACCGACGTCGTCGGCCGGTACCGGCGCATGTGCGGCGACAACGTGCTGCACGCGCTGGGCTACGACGCCTTCGGCCTGCCCGCCGAGCAGTACGCCGTCCAGACGGGCCAGCACCCCCGCAAGACGACGGAGGAGAACATCGCGGTCATGCGGCGCCAGCTGCGCCGCCTGGGCCTGGCGCACGACCCCCGCCGCACCTTCGCGACCACCGACAGCGACTACGTGCGCTGGACGCAGTGGATCTTCCTGCAGGTCTTCAACGCCTGGTACGACGACGAGGCGCCGCGCCCGGGTGGCGGGACGGGCCGCGCCCGCCCGGTGAGCGAGCTGGTCGCGGAGTACGAGGCCGGTACGCGCGCGCTGCCCGAGGACTTCGCCGGCCGCACCTGGGCGGAGCTGGACGACGTCGAACGCCGCCGCGCCGTGGACGCGCGTCGCCTGGCCTACGTCTCGGAGACGCCCGTGAACTGGTGCCCGGGCCTGGGCACGGTGCTGGCGAACGAGGAGGTCACGGTCGACGGCCGTTCCGAGCGCGGCAACTACCCGGTGTTCAAGCGCAACCTGCGCCAGTGGAACATGCGGATCACCGCCTACGCGGACCGCCTGGTGGACGACCTGGACGTCATCGACTGGCCCGAGAAGGTGCGCACCATGCAGCGCAACTGGATCGGCCGTTCCGAGGGCGCGATGGTGACGTTCGACGTCATCGGCGGGGAGGAGGTCGAGGTCTTCACGACACGGCCCGACACCCTGTTCGGCGCGACGTTCATGGTCGTCGCCCCCGAGCACCCGCTGCTCGACGAGGTGCCCCCGCAGTGGCCCGACGGCACGTACGGCGCGTGGACCGGGGGCCACAAGAGCCCGACCGCGGCCGTCGCGGCGTACCGCGCCGAGACCGCGGGCAAGACGGCGGTCGAGCGCCAGGCCGACGCCGGCCGCAAGACCGGGGTCTTCACCGGCCACCTCGCGATCAACCCGGTCAACCACGAGCTGATCCCGATCTTCACCGCGGACTACGTGCTGTGGGGCTACGGGACCGGCGCGATCATGGCGGTCCCGGGCGGCGACGAGCGCGACTTCGAGTTCGCGACCACCTTCGAGCTGCCCGTCGTGCACACCGTGCAGCCCCCCGCGGACCACCCGGGCGGCGCGTACACGGGTGACGGCGTCGTCATCGGCTCGGAGAACGACACGATCAACCTGAACGGCATGGACGTGCCCGCCGCGAAGGCGGCGATCACCGCCTGGCTGGCCGAGCACGGCGTCGGGCACGGGACCGTCACCTACCGGCTGCGCGACTGGCTCTTCAGCCGGCAGCGCTACTGGGGTGAGCCGTTCCCGATCGTCTACGACGAGCACGACCTGCCGATCGCGGTTCCCGAGCACCTGCTGCCCGTGGACCTGCCGGACGTCCCCGACTACTCGCCGCGCACGTTCGACCCGGACGACGTGCACTCGATGCCCGAGCCGCCGCTCGGCCGCAACGACGAGTGGGTCAACGTCACCCTGGACCTGGGCGACGGACCGAGGCAGTACCGGCGCGACACGAACACCATGCCCAACTGGGCCGGGTCCTGCTGGTACTACCTGAACTACCTGGAGCCCGGGCGGCGCGACGTCATCGTCGACCCCGAGCTCGAGCGGTACTGGCTCGCACCGGACCACAACGGGACCGTCGGTGCGTCCGGCGGCGTCGACCTGTACGTCGGCGGCGTCGAGCACGCGGTGCTGCACCTGCTGTACGCGCGGTTCTGGCACAAGGTCCTGTACGACCTGGGCCACGTCAGCGGCGTCGAGCCGTTCCACACGTTGTTCAACCAGGGCTACATCCAGGCCTACGCGTACCGCGACGACCGGGGCCAGCCCGTCCCGGCCGCCGAGGTCGTCGAGGACGCCGCGTCGCCGACGGGCTTCACCTGGGAGGGTGCGCCGGTCACGCAGGAGTACGGCAAGATCGGCAAGTCGCTGAAGAACGTCGTCACGCCGGACGAGATGTACGCCGCCTACGGTGCCGACACGTTCCGGGTCTACGAGATGTACATGGGCCCGCTGGACCTGTCCCGGCCGTGGGAGACGCGTGCCGTCGTCGGGTCGCAGCGGTTCCTGCAGCGGCTGTGGCGCAACGTCGTCGACGAGGGGACCGGTGAGGTCACCGTGGTCGACGACGCGCCGACGCTCGAGACGACGCGACTGCTGCACCGCACGATCGCCGAGGCCCGCACCGAGATGGACGCGATGCGGTTCAACACGGCCATCGCGCGCCTCATCGTGCTCAACAACCACCTGACGTCGCTGGACCGCGTGCCGCGTGCCGCAGCCGAGGCGATCGTGCTCATGGTCGCGCCCTTCGCCCCGCACATCGCCGAGGAGCTGTGGTCCCGCCTGGGGCACCCGGACAGCCTGATCCGCGAGCCGTTCCCGGTCGCCGACCCGGCGTACCTGGTCGTCGACTCCGTGACCTGTGTCATCCAGGTGCAGGGCAAGGTCCGCGACAAGCTCGAGGTCTCCCCGGACGCCACCGAGGAGGAGCTGCGCGAGCGGGCCCTGGCATCGGAGAAGGTCCTCAAGACGCTCGCGGGTCGCGACGTGCGCACGGTGATCGTGAAGGCGCCGCGCCTGGTCAACGTGGTGCCGGCCTGACGTGCGCGACGTCGCGGTCGTCACCGACTCCACCGCGTCGCTCCCGACGGGGCTCGTCGAGGCGGCCGGGCTCGTCGTCGTGCCCCTCGACGTGGTGGTGGACGGCGTCCCGCACCGCGAGGGTGTCGACATCAGCCCCTCCCAGCTCGTCGAGGCACTGCGGTCCGGCGCGACGGTACGCACGGCCCACCCCGGTCCGGAGTCGTTCGCGCGGGCCTATGCCCGAGTGGCGGCGCGCGGCGCCCGGGAGATCGTCTCGGTCCACCTGTCCGGGGAGCTGTCCGGCACGGTGACGTCCGCGCAGCTCGCCGCCCAGACATCCGGCGTCCCCGTGCACGTCGTCGACTCGCGCACGGTCGGCATGGCGCTGGGCTGCGCGGCGCTCGCGGCGGCCCGGGTCGCGGGCGGCGACGACGCCCGGG
>JAEYXM010000162.1 GCA_023428465.1 Actinomycetes bacterium | reverse complement strand
GTCGTGCGGACCTGCACCGCGACGCCGGCGTCGAGCACGAGCCGCAGTGACGCGAACGCCAGGTCGGCGCTCGCGGCGACCCTCGTGATCGCCGCGTACTGCGCACGGGGCGCCTTCACGTCCAGGCCCACCCAGTCCACGAGTGGCAGGAGCTCGCTCAGGCGGCGGGGGTACGCGCCGCTCGTGTGCAGCCCGACGCCGAACCCCGCTTTCCGCACCTCCCGCATCGCTGCGGCGAGCGCGGGCTGGCGGGTTGGCTCCCCGCCGGAGAACACGACGCCGTCGAGGCGCCCCTGACGGCGGTCCAGCAGGTCACGCACCTGCGACCAGCTCACGGTGCCCGCGCGTCGAGGGTCGATCAGGTCGGGGTTGTGGCAGTAGGTGCAGTCCCATGGGCAGCCCTGGAGGAATACCGTGGCGACCAGGTGGTCCGGCCAGTCGCACGTCGACAGCGGGACGAGCCCGGCGATGACCAGGTCGTCTGCCGACGACGCGCGGGGCGGGGTCACCTGACCGGTGCAGCCGGCACCGGCCGGGCTCGCCGGCCCGGCCGGGCGCGCGCCGGCCGGGCCCGAAGGGCCGGCCGGCGCAACGACCTCAGACACCGGCCACCTCGAACTGAGGCAGCGCGACCTCCTCGACGAAGTGCACGCGCTCGGCGTGCTCGCCCTTCTTGCCGACGTTGAACGAGCTCACCGGGCGGTGGTAGCCCATCACGCGCGTCCAGACCTCGCAGGCGACCGGGGCTGCCGCCGAGTCAACCTCGGCGCACCGCGGGCACGTGGGGTGCTCGCCGGCGAGGTAGCCGTGCTTCGGGCAGATCGAGAACGTCGGGGTGACGGTGACGTACGGCAGCCTGTGCGTGGCGAGCGAGCGTCGCACGAGCTCGCGGCATGCGGTGGGCGACGACAGCCGCTCGGACATGTACAGGTGCAGCACCGTGCCGCCCGTGTACTTGGTCTGCAGCTCGTCCTGCCGGTCGAGGGCCTCGAACGGGTCGTCGGTGAAGCCGACCGGGAGCTGGGAGGAGTTCGTGTAGTAGGGGTTCTCCTCGGTGCCCGCCTGCAGGATGTCGGGGAACCGGCGGCGGTCCTCCTTGGCGAACCGGTACGTCGTCCCCTCCGCCGGGGTGGCCTCGAGGTTGTACAGGTGCCCGGTCGCCTCCTGGAACTCGACCATGCGCGTGCGCACGTGGTCGAGCAGCCGCACGGCCATCGCGTGACCTTCGGGACTGGTGATGTCGTGGGCGTCCGCGGTGAAGTTGCGGATCATCTCGTTGATACCGTTCACGCCGATGGTCGAGAAGTGGTTGCGCAGGCCGCGGCCGAGGTAGCGGCGGGTGTAGGGGAACAGTCCCTCGTCGATGAGGCGGCCGATCACCTTGCGCTTGATCTCCAGGGAGTCCTTGGCCAGCGTGAGCAGGCGGTCCAACTCGGCCAGCAGGCCCGCCTCGTCGCCGCGGTGCACGTACCCGAGCCGGGCGCAGTTCACCGTGACGACGCCCACCGAGCCGGTCTGCTCGGCCGAGCCGAACAGGCCGTTGCCACGCTTGAGCAGCTCGCGCAGGTCCAGCTGCAACCGACAGCACATCGAGCGGATCTGGTTCGGCTCGAGGTCGGAGTTGATGAAGTTCTGGAAGTACGGCAGGCCGTACTTGGCCGTCATCTCGAACAGCCGCTCGGCATTCAGCGACTCCCAGGGGAAGTCCTTGGTGATGTTGTACGTCGGGATCGGGAACGTGAAGACCCGGCCGGATGCGTCGCCCGTCGTCATCACGTCGATGTACGCGCGGTTGATCAGGTCCATCTCGGCTTGCAGCTCGCCGTAGGTGAAGTCCTGCTCCACCCCGCCGATGACGGGGACCTGCTCGCGCAGGTCCTCCGGGCAGGTCCAGTCGAACGTGAGGTTCGTGAACGGCGTCTGGGTGCCCCAGCGCGAGGGGACGTTGAGGTTGTAGACGAGCTCCTGCACGCCCTGGCGCACCGCCGCGTAGTCCAGGGCGTCGACGCGCACGAACGGCGCCATGTAGGTGTCGAACGAGCTGAACGCCTGGGCGCCCGCCCACTCGTTCTGCATGGTGCCGAGGAAGTTCACGATCTGCCCGACGGCGGACGAGAAGTGCTTGGGCGGGCCCGCCTCGACCTTGCCCGGCACCCCGTTCAAGCCCTCGGTCAGCAGCGTGCGCAGCGACCAGCCCGCGCAGTACCCGGCGAGCATGTCGAGGTCGTGGATGTGGATCGCGCCATCGCGGTGGGCGTGGCCGACCTCCGGGGGGTACACGTGCGACAGCCAGTAGTTCGCGGTCACCTTGCCGGCGGTGTTGAGGATGAGCCCGCCGAGCGAGTAGCCCTGGTTGGCGTTGGCGTTGACCCGCCAGTCGCTGCGGTCCAGGTACTCGTTGACGGAGGACTCCACCTCGACGACGGTCCGCGCGTCCTCGCGCAGGCGGGCGTGCTGCTCGCGGTAGGCGATGTAGGCGCGCGCGGTGCCGGTGTGGCCGGCGTCGAGCAGCGCCTGCTCGACGAGGTCCTGGATGTGCTCGACGTGCGGGTACGGGGTGCCCTCGGCGGCCAGGCGCTCCATCACGACGTCGGCGACGGGCGCCGCGTAGGCGTCGGCGTGGTCGGCGTCGGTCGCGCCGGTGGCCAGGCCCGCGCGCGCGATCGCGGAACGGATGAGCTCCGGCCGGAACGCCGCGGCGGCTCCGTTGCGCTTGATGACTCCTTCGTGTGGGGCCATGGCTCCATCCTCCTCCGTCGGTGGAACATCTGGTAGTCCGCAGCGCGTCAACCACTAGATGTTGGGTACGGCGAGCGATCTTGGCCCTGGTCCTCGCCGCCAACCGGGACGTAGGTCCCAAGGTGCCCGTCGTCGTGCGGAGAGCACGGCGAAATTCCTCGGCGTGTCGCCGCCCGGCTCAACAACACCCACATGTAGGGCCAGTGACACGCGCAACCACAACATCTTGTGGATCCTCGGAGCCTTCGGTGTAGGCTCGCGGAGCCGACGGTCCACCCGTGCGGCGAGCACCGGAGACGGCGGGCGACGTGCGGGTGGGGCAAGAGGGAACCCGGTGGAACTCCGGGACTGCCCCGCAGCGGTGAGTGGGAACGACAGTCGTCATCAGCACTGGGCACCAGCCCGGGAAGCGACGGCCGGTAGGTGTGGGTACCCGGTACCCACGTGCCCACGAGTCCGAAGACCTGCCGCCGGCACGTGCACCACCGGTGCGCGTGGATCCGGGCCTCTCGGGCGGGCCGACGGACGGGGCACCCACCCCGTTCTCCCGCCTCCGGGGTTCAGGTCAACCCGACGGCTCGCGAGGAGAGAGCTGTGACGACGACTGGCACCACCGTCCTCGGTTACCCGAGGATCGGACCCGGCAGGGAACTGAAGAGAGCGGTGGAGGGGTACTGGGCGGGGGCCCTGGACGCCGATGCTCTCGAGGAGACGGCTGTGCGCCTGCGCGCCGAGACGTGGCGCGAGCTGGCCGACGCGGGCCTGGGCGAGCTCCCGGGTTCCACGTTCTCCTACTACGACCACGTGCTCGACACGACCATGATGGTCGGCGCGCTCCCGCAGCGCGTCCGCGAGCTCGGCCTCAGCCCCCTCGACGCGCTCTTCGCCGCCGCCCGCGGCACCCAGGACGTCGCCCCCCTCGAGATGACCAAGTGGTTTGACACCAACTACCACTACCTCGTCCCCGAGCTCGGCCCGACCACAACGTTCACGGCCACCCCCGACGCGGTGGTCGCCGAGCTGCGGCAGGCCCACGGGCTCGGGTACCGGACCCGTCCGGTGCTCGTCGGCCCAGTCACCTACCTCCTTCTGGCGAAGTCCACGACCGACGGTTTCGACCCGCTCGACCTGCTGGACGCCCTGCTGGACACCTACGCCGAGATCCTCGCGGCCCTTGCCGCCGAGGGCGCCGAGTGGGTCCAGCTCGACGAGCCCGCCTTCGCCTGCGACCGGAGCCCTGCGGAGCTGGTCGCCCTCGAGCGCGCCTACCGTCGGCTCGGCGCGCTCACCGCGCGTCCAAAGATCCTCGTCGCCGGCTACTTCGGCGACCTCGGCGCGGCCCTGCCGGCACTCGCAGCCACCGAGATCGACGGGCTCGCCGTCGACCTCGTCAGCGCGCCGCGCACCGACCTGGCCGGGGTGGACCTGACCGGCAAGCGCCTCGTCGCCGGCCTCGTGGACGGCCGCAACATCTGGCGCACGGACCTCGGGGCCGCCCTCACCACCGCCGAGGGGCTGCGCGGGCTCGCGGACGAGCTCGTCGTCTCGACGTCCTGCAGCCTGCTGCACGTCCCCTACGACCTCGACGCCGAGCCCGACCTGCTTGCCGAGGTCCGCGAGCGGCTGGCCTTCGCGCGGCAGAAGACGCGCGAGGTGGTGGCGCTCGGCCGGGCCCTCGGCGGCGAGCGCGGCGCGGCCTGGGAGCACGCGTGCCGACCGGTGCCCGCCGGTACCCGGAACGAGGCGGTCCGCGCCCGGGCGGCGGCCGTGACCGACGCCGACCGCACCCGCTCCGCCGCGGACGTCCGCGTCGCGGCCCAGCAGGCCGCGCTCGGCCTGCCCGTCCTGGCGACCACGACCATCGGCTCGTTCCCGCAGACCACGCAGATCCGCACGGCGCGCGCCGACCTCGTCGCGGGCCGCATCGACGTCGCCACCTACGACGAGCGCATGCGTGAGGAGATCGCCCGTGTGATCGAGCTGCAGACCGAGCTCGACCTCGACGTCCTCGTGCACGGTGAGCCCGAGCGCAACGACATGGTGCAGTACTTCGCCGAGCTGCTCGACGGCTTCGCCGCCACCCGCAATGGCTGGGTCCAGTCCTACGGCTCACGGTGTGTGCGGCCGCCGATCCTGCACTCCGACGTCGCCCGACCGGAGCCGATGACGGTGCGCTGGGCGACCTACGCGCAGTCGCTGACGCAGCGCCCGGTCAAGGGCATGCTCACCGGCCCCGTCACCATCCTCGCCTGGTCGTTCGTGCGTGACGACCAGCCGCTCGCCGACACGGCGACGCAGGTCGCGCTCGCCCTGCGGGACGAGGTCGCCGACCTCGAGGCGGCGGGCATCGGCGTCATCCAGGTGGACGAGCCCGCCCTGCGCGAGCTGCTTCCGCTGCGTGCGGCGGACCGGCCCGCCTACCTGGACTGGGCGGTCGGGTCCTTCTGGCTCGCGACGGCGGTCGCCCGCGACGCGACCCAGATCCACACGCACCTGTGCTACTCGGAGTTCGGTGACGTGATCGGGGCGATCGACGCCCTGGACGCCGACGTCACGACGATCGAGGCCGCACGGTCGGCGATGGAGGTGCTCGGCGACCTGCGCGACGCCGGGTTCAGCCGCCAGGTCGGCCCGGGCGTGTACGACATCCACTCCCCGCGGGTGCCGAGCACCGCCGAGATGGTGCGGCTGCTCGAGGCGGCCGTCGCCGCGGTTCCCGCCGGCCGGATCTGGGTGAACCCCGACTGCGGCCTGAAGACCCGGGCGTACGAGCAGGTCGTGCCCGCGCTGCGACAGATGGTCGCCGCCGCGCACACCGTCCGCACCGCAGTCCCCGTCGCCTGACCCCCGCCGTGGGGGGGGGGCGCCCCCCCCCCCCCCCCCCCCGGCCCCCCCCCCCCC
>JAEYXM010000161.1 GCA_023428465.1 Actinomycetes bacterium | reverse complement strand
GACGCCCGCAACCCCGGCGTCATCGCCGACTGCACGGGCGACAACGCGGGCGACTCGGTCGGCCCGTCGGCCGACGGCTTCGAGACCTACGGCGTCACCGGCGTCGCGCTCGTGACCTTCATCCTGCTCGCCGTGAACGAGCCCGCCATCCAGGCGAGCCTGCTCGTCCTGATCTTCGTCGTCCGCGCCGTGTTCGTCCTGGCGTCGGGTCTGTCCTACCTCGCCAACGACTGGTGGGCGACACGCCGCTTCGGCAAGGTCGACCGGTTCAACTTCGAGAGCCCGCTCACCTCGCTCGTGTGGATCACCTCGCTCGTCTCGATCGCCGCGACCTTTGTGACCACGTACGTGGTCCTCGGTGACACGGTCGTCGACGAGCAGTGGGGCGTCGCCACCGACGGTCTGTGGTGGAAGCTCGCCGTGATCATCTCCTGCGGCACGCTCGCGGGCGCCCTGATCCCCGAGCTCGTCAAGGTCTTCACGTCCACGCACAGCCGGCACGTCGAAGAGGTCGTCAAGAGCTCCCGCCAGGGCGGCCCGTCGCTGAACATCCTGTCCGGTCTCGTCGCCGGCAACTTCTCGGCGTACTGGCTCGGCATCGCGATCGTCGGCCTCATGGGCGGCGCGTTCCTCATCAGCGAGCAGGGGCTGTCGGAGTTCATGGCCGCGCCCGCGGTGTTCGCGTTCGGCCTCGTGGCCTTCGGCTTCCTCAGCATGGGCCCGGTGACCATCGCGGTCGACTCCTACGGCCCGGTCACCGACAACGCCCAGAGCGTGTACGAGCTCTCGATGATCGAGGACATCAAGGGCATCGACGCCGAGCTGGAGTCCGAGCACGGCGTCGTCGCGCAGTGGGACAAGGCCAAGCAGATGCTCGAGGAGAACGACGGCGCGGGCAACACCTTCAAGGCGACCGCCAAGCCCGTGCTCATCGGCACCGCCGTCGTCGGCGCGACGACCATGATCTTCTCGATCATCATGTCGCTCACCGACGGGCTCCAGGAGGGCATGGAGAATCTCTCCCTCATGCACGCTCCGCTGCTGCTCGGCCTCATCACCGGTGGCGCAGTCATCTACTGGTTCACGGGTGCGTCGATCCAGGCCGTCACGACGGGCGCCTACCGCGCCGTGGAGTTCATCAAGACGACGATCCGCCTCGAGCCCGGTGCCACCAAGGCGAGCGACGAGGACTCCCGCAAGGTCGTGGAGATCTGCACGCAGTACGCGCAGCAGGGCATGCTCAACATGTTCCTGGGCACGTTCTTCGCCACCCTGGCGTTCGCGTTCGTGGAGCCGTTCTTCTTCATCGGCTACCTGGTCTCGATCGCGGTGTTCGGCCTCTACCAGGCGATCTTCATGGCGAACGCCGGCGGAGCCTGGGACAACGCGAAGAAGATCGTCGAGGTCGACCTCCACGCCAAGGGCACCGCGCTGCACGACGCGACGATCGTCGGCGACACGGTCGGCGACCCCTACAAGGACACGTCGTCCGTCGCGCTCAACCCGGTCATCAAGTTCACGACCCTGTTCGGCCTTCTCGCGGTCGAGCTGGCCGTGGTGCTCACGAACGAGGGCCGGGGCACCCTGGTGCACATCCTCGCCGCGGTGTTCTTCGTCGTCTCGGCGTTCTTCGCCTACCGGTCGTTCTACGGCATGCGGATCCAGAGCTCGCTCACGGACGACGACGAGGGCGCCGAGCCCGCGACGCCGGTGGACGACGGCCGCGACACGGCGACCCCCGGCTCCGACTCGGCCGCACCGGCGGACCAGGCGGAGCAGACTGATGAGCGGGTGGACTCGGAGGGTCCCACCGCCTCGGCCGACGAGGCCGAGCTCGCCGAGCACAAGGGGTAGGTGAGTCGTCATGAAGGTCGCCGTCCGCTACAGCGCGGCACTCGTCGACGCCGAAGGGCACATCGCGGGGCACGACGCCGGGGCCACCCTGGTCCGTCGTCTGCTCCGGGTGTTCCCGGGGTCCAGCCTCATCGGCCCCGGCCCGCGGCACTGCCAGGGCTTCGACGTGATCCCGCTGGAGTTCGTGGACGGTAGCGACACCGTGGTCATCACCATGGATGTCGTCGACGCCCTCGACGTGTGGCAGACGCTCAAGGCGACCTGTGAAGAGCCGCGGGTGATGAACTTCGTCTGGTTCAACACCTCGCAGTTCACCCACCCCGTGGAGAAGGCCACCCTGGGCCTCGCGTGCGCCCTGTTCCCGTCGTTCTGCAACTCGGAGCGGACGGCGAACGAGGTGCGCGAGATCGTCCACGCGTGGACCATCCAGCCGCTCACCGAGAAGGCCCGGATCGCATGGGTCAACCTCGGGTTCCGCGTGGAGCACGTGCAGCCCCGCTCGGAGCCCGAGGTGCCCGTGGTCCTGTACCCGGCCATCTACCTCTCGGCGCGCAAGCAGCCGCAGCTGTTCCTCGACGTCGTCGAGAAGCTGGTCAAGCGGACCCCGATCCGGGTGGAGGCCCGGCTGCACGAGTCGCACCTGGTCTCGGAGCAGGCGATGCGCCTGTCCCGCCGGGAGTGGGCGTGGGTCGGTCCGCTGACCGCGAGCCGCGAGGACTACTGGTCTGCGCTGGCCCGCACGACGGCGTTCCTCGCAACGGCGGACGAGGAGTCGTACGGCCTGGCCTACGTGGAGGCCCTCGCCGCGGGCGTCGTGGGCGTGTTCCCCGACCGGCCGTGGGTGCGCGGCATCCTGCCCGAGGGGTACCCGTTCGTGTACCGCACCCCGGCCGAGGCCGAGGCCATGCTGTACCGCGCGGTGACGGACACGGCGGCCTGCCGGCGCATGCTCGACGAGATCACCGGCGGCAGCTTCGTCGACTGGCTCAAGACACGGCACAGCGACGACTTGTTCGAGAACGCGATCGCCGAGCGCGTCGCGGACTGGTTCGGCGCCTGACGCCGACTCTGCAGCGTCACCGAGGCCCGCCGGACCCTGTCCGGCGGGCCTCGTCACGTCCGGGGCCGGGCCGCCCGGAGTCAGGGGTTCAGGGGGTCCGCCGGGCCGTAGGGGACCAGGCGCAGGCAGCGGGCATCCTGGGCGACGACGTCGGCGGCGTGGGCGAGCAGGGCCTCGACCGTGTCGTCGCCGGCCCGCAGGAACCGCCCGGACAGCGCGTCGAGGCGGCCGTCCGCCACGGCGAGCAGCAGGTCCAGGCTCGCCTCGACGGGCGTCCAGGCGGTCCGGTCCGCGTGCATGGGCATGGCGGTCGCCATGTCCGTGGCGACGACCCCGGGCGCGAGGTCGAACGCCCGGATCCCCCGGTCCCGGTACTGCGCGTCGAGGTTCGCGGTGAGGCGGGCCAGCGCCGCCTTGCTGAGGGCGTACCCCGTGTACGCGGGGGCGCGCCGGTGGCCGAGCCCCGAGTTGAGGTTGACGACGCGCCCGCCGCCGCGCGCGAGCATGCCCGGCAGCAGGGCGTGCGTGATCTGCAGGGGCCCACGCACGTTGCTCTCGACGACGCGCCACACGTCCGCGACGTCGTCGTCCGCGAACGGGAGCTCGCACCGCTCCAGCACGCCCGCGTTGTTGACCAGCAGCCCGACGCCGCCCAGCTCCGCCTCGAGGCGCGCGGCGGCGGCGCGCACGGCGCCCGGGTCGGTGAGGTCGCAGACCGCGACGACGGTACGGCCCGCCCCGGGCGTCGCGGCGACCTGCGCGGCCACCTCGGCCAGGGTCGCGTCGGTCCGGCCCAGCAGCCCGACGTCGTACCCGTGCGCGGCGAGCCCGGTCGCGAGGGCGCGGCCGATACCGCGGCCGGCGCCCGTGACCACGGCGGTGTGCGGCAAGCCGAGGGGCATCCCGGGGGACGGCTCAGCGGTCGGCTCAGCAGTCGGCCCAGCGGTCAGGTTGCGGGTCAGGTCGCTGGCCGCGTCGGCGGGCCTCTCGTCGGTCATGCGCCCATCATCGCGCGGCGTCGGCACCGTCGACGGCGGCCGACCCGACGGGCTTGACCATCTGCTGCAGCACCAGGTCCGACCGGCGCGGGATGCCGTAGCGCTCGTCGGTGTACGC
>JAEYXM010000145.1 GCA_023428465.1 Actinomycetes bacterium | reverse complement strand
GGCCAGATGTGCACGTGCATGGCGTACCGCAACCCCGCCTACCTCGCGAAGGTCGCCGCGACCGTCGACGTCATCAGCGGCGGTCGCGTCGAGATGGGCATCGGCGCCGGCTGGTACGAGCACGAGTGGCGCGCGTACGGCTACGGCTTCCCGCGCGCCGGCGAGCGCATCGCGGCCCTCGACGAGGGCGTGCAGATCATGAAGCAGGCGTGGGAGACCGGCGAGGCGACCCTCGACGGTCGCTACTTCCAGGTCGACGGCGCCCGCGTGTACCCGCAGCCGCTGCAGAGCCCGCGCATCCCGCTGTGGATCGCCGGCGGCGGCGAGAAGAAGACCCTGCGCATCGTCGCTCGCATGGGCGACTACGCGAACATCGACGGCACGCCCGAGGGCTTCGCGCACAAGTCGGCGGTCCTGGAGCAGCACTGCCGCGACGTCGGGCGGGACTTCGCCGAGATCACGCGCTCCGCGAACTACAACGTCGTCATCGGCGAGACGCAGGCCGACGTCGAGGACCGCCTCGCGTGGATCGGCGACCACTTCCGCCGCGTCCTGCCCCACCGGGCGGACGACCAGGTGCAGTCGTTCCGGAACGGCCCGCTCGTCGGCACGCCCGAGCAGATCGTCGAGAAGCTCACCGAGCTGCGCGGCCTCGGCATGACGTACGCCATCGCCTTCTTCCAGGAGGCGGCGTACGACACCTCGGGCATCGAGCTCTTCGAGCGCGAGGTCGTTCCGGCGCTACGCTGACGCCGCCGCGCCCCTGTCCACTGCGGCCCCGGTTCCGAGGAGCCCCGTGTGACCCCATCGATCCTGTCCGGCGACGGGCGGGCCACGTCGTGACAGCCACGACCGCGACCGACGTCGACACGTGGGCCGCCTGGGCGGACACGGCCCTCGAGGCGGGCGAGCCGGCCGTCGCCGAGCGCATCCTGAGGCACGTCCTCGCCCACGGCGACCTCGAGCCGGTGCGCCGCCGGTGGGCGACAGCCATGCTCGCCGGGTGCCTCGTCCAGCAGGGTCGGCACGCCGAGGCCGGCGCGCTGCTCGAGGAGAGTGGCCTCGCCCGCCCGACGCACGCCGGTCAGGCCGGGTTCTCGCACGTCGTCGGCGCCGCGGCGGCGGCCGCCGACGGAGACGGCGACGCGTTCAGCTGGCTCCTCGCCATCGGTACCGCGGTCGACGGCACACCGTTCCACGCGGGCGTCGTCGCCCTGCTCGCAGCAGCCGCCGACGGACGCCACCCGGACGTGGCCGACGACGGGTGGCGCCTGCTGGTGGGCCGCTACGGCGCGCGCGACCCGTACCGCGTCGCCCGCTTCACGGCGACAGCCCTCCTCCGACGGGACCGGCACGCTTCTCCAGCAGCCCTCCGCGAGGTCATGGCCGCTGCCGCCGACAACCTCATGGCCGTCGTGCCCGACGCGCTGACGGATCCCGGGCCCGCGAACGAGGTCGCCGCACAGCTCCTCGCGCGGGACGACGTAGCCGGCGTGGTCCTCCTCCGCCGGGCTCTGGCGCGACGGCTCCACGGGCCGGGCCGGTCCGCCGACGCCGGGGCGGTGCCGACCGTCCCGGGTGTCCCGCACCGGTACCGACTCGCCGCGGCCGGGGCCGTAGCCGCGCTCGCCGCGGCGACGGCCCTCGGCCCGCCTGTCGTGGCGGCGATCGCCGTCGTGGCACTGCTCCTCGGCCGCGCCGTCTGGGCGCACGTCGTGCCCCGGCCCGGGATGACGCGCCAGGAGAGCCGCGCGTGGCGCACGGTGGGCCTCGACCGCGCCGGGACGCCTGTGCCGCTCGGTGCGGGCTTCCTGGCAGCGGCCATGGTCGTGGCGATCGTCTCGGCGGCCGCGCTGGCGGCAGCGACCCTGGGCGACCCCGGCCCGGACCCGACCTGGTTCACCGAGCGGGCCGCCGTCGTGTGGCTCGGCACGCCGTTCATCACCGGGTGGGGAGCGTTCGCCGCGGCGCGCGAGGCCGCGCGCGCACGTCTGCGGCGCTCCGAGGCGCGACGCCGGAGCGCCGCCGACAGCCTCGGCCCCGACGTGACGTGCCGCTGCTCGTCGGTCATCGGGTTCACCGGAGCTTCCGCCGCCGACTACCTCGTCGGCCATCTGCAGGGCGAGGTACCCGACCTCGACCCGGGCGTCGGTACCGTCGCGCCCGATGGTCTCGTGGCGCGGTGCCCGGTGACCGGTGCCCTCTGGCTGTGCGGTCCGCTCGGGCGCTACGAACGCCCCCTCGCGCTCCGCGGCCCGCTCGCGGCCGACGCCACTACGGAGGACCCCGCCACGGAGGACCCCGCCGGCCTCGACGCCGTCGACGCACCCGATCCCGCGGAGAGCCCCGACCTCGCCGCAGCTGCCGGGACGGCCGGGCCGCGCACCGGAGAGGGGTTCTACCTGTGACGGCGACGACGCCACGCACGAGCGGCACGCCGCACGTCGAGCCGTGGCCCGCCCACCTGCTGCCCGACGCCGCCCCCCTCACGCCGGCCGGGCTCGCGGAGCAGTGGACCACGTGGGCCGACGGCGCCGCGGCGCTGGGCGAGGATGCTGCTGCGGCACGCCTGCGCGGGATCCCTGGCGAGGACCCTGTCGGCGTCGCGTACTCGCTGCTCCTGTCGGGAGCCGTCGATGCCGCTGCCCGGACACTCGCCGACCACCCGGACACCCTCGAACGGCCCGCGGGCCGACTGCTCCATGCGGCGGTCGCGGCAGCGCAGGGGTCCACATCGGCCTACGAGGAGCTGATCTCAGCCGTCACGGCGGGGACCTTCCGGTCGTCCGAGACGCTGCGCCTCCTCGCGACCGTGGCCGACCTGCGTCTCGACGTCACGACCGCGGACGCGGCCTGGTGGCGGCTCGTGCACGACACCGGCGCCGACGACCTCCGATCCGCCGTCCGCTTCGGCGTCGCTTCGGTGTCCATGCGGGACTCCCGCGCATCGTCCACCGCCGTGCGGGTCGTCGTGGTGGACGCCGCGACGGCCGTCGCCCGTACGGGTCGCTCCGCACAGGCGCGGCGCGCGGCGATCCGGCAGATCGTGGCGGACCTGCGGTCCCGGGGCGACCACCAGGGCGCCCACCTCGTGCTGGCGGCACACCTGGCCAGGGCGGAGCCCGACGACGAGCTGCGCGCCGACCTGCGGGCGCTCGAACGGGTCGGCATCCCGCGAATGATCGGCTTCGCCCTGCTCACCCTCGTCTGCCTCGCCGGAGCGATAACGATGCCGATCGCTGCCCTCATCCCGGCGTTCGTGGCACGGAGCCTCGCGTACCGCGGCCTGGGCGCGACGGAGACGAGCGTCCGCCAGTCGCTGCGCCCGCGGCGCGCCAGCCGGAGCTCCGCCGTCCGGAGCGAGGACCCCGCGCGGTGCCGCTGCTGGTACACGGGTGCTCTGACTGATACCGAGGCCGCGGACTACCTCGCCGAGCACCTCGTCCCGTCGGCGACGTCCGCCACGACCGCGGCGCTGACTGCATCGCTCGGCACCGCCGTCGTGGCGAGGTGCCCGGACAGCGCCGTCCGGTGGATCGTCGGCCCGCTCGGCGAGGGCGGCGCGACCTTGGCGCTGCGGGGTCTCCTCGTGCGGCCCGCGGTGCCCGAGGACGACACGCTCCGGACGGGCTTCTACCTCTAGCCCGTCTTGTCTGCAGCTCAGGCCGACGTCGCCTGGCCAGCACCAGGTCACAGCTGGCCGGTGACCGCCTGCAGCGCGAGGCTCGTCGTCGCGACGGCGAGGGAGAGGATCCCGCCCAGGGCCAGCGGCCGCCATCCGGCCCGCCGCAGCTGCGCGACGGGTGTGAGGAGCCCGACGCCCGCGAGCGCGACCGCGGTGAGCAGCCGCGCGCCGTCGCTGATCGTCGGACCCCACGCGCCCGGTACGACGCCGACGCTGTGCAGCACGGACGCGAGCAGGAAGAGCACGAGGAACGGCGGGACGAGGCGCCGCCACGGGACGCGCTCCTCGGGAGCCGGCCCCTCGCCGTCGTACGCGGACCGTGCCCGACGCCGCTCCCGCAGCGCCAAGGTGAGCGCGATGGGCACGATCATGAGCGTCCGGGTCAGCTTGACGACCACGGCGGCAGAGAGCGCCACCGTCCCGAAGACGGCGCCGGCCGCGACCACCGACGACGTGTCGTTGATCGCCGTCCCCGCCCACAGGCCGAAGCCCTCCTGGGACATCCCGAGCGCGTGCCCGACGAGCGGGAAGACCACGGCACCGATGATGTTGAAGACCACGATCGTCGCGACCGAGTAGGCGACGGCGGCCTGCGAGGCGCCGGTCACGGCGCTCACCGTTGCGATCGCGGACGCACCGCAGATGCCCGTCCCGACGCCGACGAGCGTCCGGGTCTCGGTGTCCACGCGCAGCCACCGGCCGACCGCGGCCGCGCCACCGAGGGCGACCGCGAGCGTGCCGAGCATGACGGGCAGCGCGGACGTGCCGGTCTCCGCCACCTGCTGCAGCGAGAGCGTCGCCCCGAGGAGCACGACCGCCGCCTGGAGTACGCCCTTGGCCGCGAGCGTCGCGCCGAGCACGAGGCGGGGCCGCTCCCCGACCACCTCGCGCACTCCGACGCCGAGCACGATCGCGATCACCGGTCCGCCGACGACGGGAACCAGCCGCCCGACGGCGACCGCGACGGCACCGATCGCGAGCGCCACGGCCAGGCCGGGGCCGAGCCGACCGAGGATGCCGGGGCGGTCGCTGCCCGGGACGTGCGCAGAGCGCGTGCCCCCGGCGGGGGCCGCGTCGGACGATGCCGGGTCGTGGGTCGTGGGCACCGGGTGAGCCTGCCCCGTCGAGCGCCGCCACATCAAGCCGCGCGCCCGGGCGCGCCCACCCATGCCCTCGGGCGGTCAGTCCCGCTCGGCGACCACCACTGCGGACGCGATCCCGGCGTCGTGCGAGATCGACACGTGGAACCGGGCCACGCCCAGCTCCGCGGCCCGCGCCGCGACCGTCCCCGTCACCTCGACGACGGGCGGGCCGCCGATCACGCGGTGCACCGTGCAGTCGTGCCAGTGCAGGTCCCCTGGCGCCCCCAGCGCCTTGGCGAGGGCCTCCTTGGCCGCGAACCGTGCCGCCAGCGAGGTCGGCGGCACGTCCCGCTCCGCGGGCGTGAAGAGCTTCTGGCGCAGCCCGGGTGCGCGGTCGAGGGTCGCGAGGAACCGCTCGACGTCGACGACGTCGATCCCCACGCCGACGACGCTCACTCGACCGTGACGGACTTCGCGAGGTTGCGGGGCTGGTCCACGTCGAGCCCACGGGCCGTCGCGAGCTCGCACGCGAAGATCTGCAGCGGCACGACGGCGACGAGCGGCGCGAGCAGCACGGGCGTCTGCGGGACGAAGAACACCTCGTCCGCGAACGGCAGGACCGCGTCGTCGCCCTCCTCCGCGATCACGAGCGTGCGGGCGCCGCGGGCGCGGATCTCCTGGATGTTGGAGATGACCTTGCCGTGCAGGCTGCCCCGTCCACGCGGCGAGGGGACGATGACGAACACGGGCTGGCCGGGCTCGATGAGCGCGATCGGGCCGTGCTTGAGCTCGCCCGCCGCGAAGCCCTCGGCGTGGATGTACGCGAGCTCCTTGAGCTTGAGCGCACCCTCCATCGCCACGGGGTAGCCCACGTGCCGGCCGAGGAACAGGACCGACGAGGTGTCCGCCATCCACCGCGCGATCTGGCGCACGCGCTCCGACCCGGCGATGACCTTCGCGATCTTGTCGGGCATGGTGCGCAGGTCGTCGAGGATCTCGGCGATCTCGTCGGGGAACTTCGTGCCGCG
>JAEYXM010000142.1 GCA_023428465.1 Actinomycetes bacterium | reverse complement strand
GGGCGGCGCGCGCAGCACGCGACCTCCCGACGGCCGACGACACCGTCGCCGACGCCCGCGGCGCGGTCACCGAGCCCGCGAGCGAGACCGCGGCCCGCGCCCAGGAGGCCCTCGCGGAGGCCCTCGGCGCCCGGCCCGGCCCCAGCCCGGAGATCGTCGAGCTGTGCCAGCGGATCCGCGACGCGATCCGCGCGAAGCGGCCCGTCGACGAGGACGACCTCCTCGAGAGCGACCCGACCACCGAGGCGCAGGAGGCCGGCGCGACGGTCTCCGGGTCGGTGGACACGCAGGTCCAGCAGGTCGAGGACGGCTACTCCGACCTCGAGAACCCGCCCGCGGGCGCACCGGCGCTGACCCCGCAGGACCCCACGGTCCCGCCGGCCACCAGCCCCGGCATGGGCGTCGACGCCGCCAGCGCCGCACCCGACCCGATCCCCGCCGAGGACCTCTCCCTCGACGCCGACGTCGCCGCGACCGACGAGCGCATCGCGTCGTCGGGCATCGACACCCGCGTGACGCAGGAGATCCCGGAGGCACCCTTCTCGACCGTGCGGGACGGCCGGGGCGAGCTCGGCGAGATGGCGCAGCAGACGCCCGCCGAGCTCGCGGCCCAGCAGGAGGCCGCGATCGCGTCCGCCCAGGCCGACATGGCCGCGTTGCAGACCCGTGCGACGCAGGCCCTGTTGCGCGCCCGCGGCGAGACCGTGGGCGACGTCGCCGAGGGGCAGGGCGGCACGGTGGCCACGGAGGAGGCGACCCGCGAGTCGGTCGGGCGGCGCAGCCAGGAGATCTTCAACGCCGCGCGCGACGACGTCCAGGCCCTCCTCGAGCCGCTCAACCGCAACGCGATGGCGCGCTGGACCACGGGCCTGGCGCGCGTGTCCCAGGAGTTCCACGACGCCCTCGACGAGGTGCAGAGGTGGATCGACGAGCGGCACTCCGGCATCGGCGGGTTCGTCGTGGGGATCGGGGACGCCGTCTTCGGCCTGCCCGGCTGGGTGATCCGCGAGTACGACCGCGCCGAGCGCGCCTTCGGCGACGGCGTCTGCGACCTGCTGCTGGAGATCTCGACCGAGGTGAACGGCGTCGTCGCGGCGGCGCAGGCGATCATCGCCCAGACCCGCATCGACATCGACACCGAGCTCACGAAGATGGAGGCGGAGTTCCCGGAGTGGGTCGCGGCCGAGCGCGCCCGGTTCGGCGGGATGCTGGACGCGCTGAGCGCCCGCACGACGGCGGCGCAGACGACCTTCGTGCGGGACGTCGCGACCGCAGCGATCACCGCGGTCACCGAGGCACAGGCCGCGGTGGAGGAGCGCCGGCAGGCCGCGCTCGGCGTCCTGGGGCGCATCGCCGAGGCCATCGAGGCGTTCATCGACGACCCGGTCACGGCGATCATCAACGGCCTGCTCAACCTCGTCGGCATCCCGCCTCCCGCGTTCTGGGCCCTCGTCGCGAAGATCCAGCAGGTCGTCAGCGACATCGCCGACGACCCCGAGAACTTCATCAACAACCTCACCGCGGGCGTGCGGCAGGGCTTCGACCAGTTCTTCGCGAACTTCGGCACCCACCTGCTGCGGGGGTTCTGGGACTGGCTGTTCTCCGGCCTCGAGGTGCCGATCCCCCTGCCCGCGGACTTCTCCCCGAAGTCCCTGTTCTCGTTCGCGCTGCAGCTCATGGGCATCACGTGGCCGCGCGTGCGGGAGATCCTCGTGCGGCACATCGGCGCGGAGAACGTCGAGCTCATCGAGGCCGCCTGGCAGCTCGTGTCCCTGCTCATCGAGCAGGGTCCCGACGGCATCATCGAGATGATCAAGGAGCAGCTGACACCCGAGGTCATCGTGCAGACGATCCTCGAGGCCGCGGTCGAGTACGTGGTGCAGACGCTCGTCGAACAGGTCGCCGCCCGCGTGCTCATGCTCTTCAACCCGGTCGGGGCGATCGCCCAGGCCATCGACCTCATCTACCAGGTGTGCTCGTGGATCTTCCGCAACGCGGCGCGGATCTTCCGGTTCGTCGAGGCGGTCGTCAACGGGATGGCCGACGTGGTCGCGGGCAACATCGGGGGGCTCGCGAACGCCGTCGAACGCGCGCTCGCCTCGCTCATCCCGCCGGTCATCGACTTCCTCGCCGGGCTGCTGCACATGGGCGACCTGCCGGACCAGGTCGCCGAGGTGATCGTCGCCCTGCAGGCCCGCGTGTACGCCGTGATGGACCGGGTCGTCGGCTTCCTGGCCGAGCGCGGGCGGGCGGCGCTGCGCGCCCTCGGCCTCGGCGGCGAGGAGGACGAAGAAGACGAGGGCGGTCACAACGACGACGACGAGCTGGGCACCACGGTCCGCTTCGCCGCCGCGGGTGAGGGGCACCGGCTGTGGGTGCAGACCGCCGGCGAGGAGGCGACACTCATGGTCGCCTCCGTGCCGGAGTCGATCGCCTCGAAGATCGCGGCCTGGCGCGCGAAGGTCCCCGACCTGCCGGCGGACAAGCGGGGCGACGCGACGGCCCGGCTGAACGAGCTCGACACGTTCGCGAACGCGACCGACGCCGAGGCCGACCGGCTCGCGCGGGAGTTCCTGCAGGCCGCGGCGGACCGGGACGACGACCTCGAACCGCCGTCGGACAACGACCTGGAGAACCGCGAGCGCACCATGGCCGGGATGCTGCGCGCCGTCTTCGAGATCATGGAGGCCAAGGACCCCGAGGAGTACGTCGCCGACATCGCCGCGCACCTGCCCCGGCACGGCGCCCGGTACTCCGGCGTCGTGCGCGACCAGTGGCTGTCGAAGATCCGCTCCGTGCGCCGGGCCCCGGCCGGCGGCGCGGGCGGTGAGCAGCTGTGGCCGGACACCGTGCTCGCCGGGACCGCGAGCGCCGGCATGGGCCTGCTCGCCGCGGACGCGACGCACCGCCAGCTGCTGGCGTACTTCCTGGTGGGCAGCCAGTCGAACCCGCGCGAGGCGTCGACCGGCGCGTTCTACGCACACGCCTTCCAGAACGAGAGTCCCGACCCGCCGCACTCCGTGCGCACGCGGTTCGTGGACGCCCTCGGCCAGGCGGCCGCGCAGGCGCTGAAGGACTCCGCGGCGCAGGTCGTCACGCCCGAGGACAACGAGCGCCTGCGCACCGCGGTGTCCCAGATCGCGTTCACGATGAGCGGCCGGTGGGGCGAGTTCGCGCCGTGGCCGACGGACGAGGTCAACCCGATGGTCAAGGACGCGGTGCGCGGTGCGGGCGGGGTGCTGGAGTTCCTCAGGGCGATGGTTCGCTCGCAGTCCGCGGGCGGGATCACGTGGGCGCAGTTCACGTCGGTGTGGGACTCGAGCCCGGCGTCGCGCTCGTGGGTCAAGAACGAGTTCCGCGCCGTGTCGCCGCGCAGCCACGAGTGGATCCCGACGAGCGAGATGCGCGCCGTCGTCGACCACGCGATCCAGCAGGCGGCGCTGCACCCCACCGACCTGTCCCGCTCGATCGGCTGGATCTCGTTCTTCAACGCCCTGCGGTCCGGGACGGAGGACGTCGCGTTCCAGATCCGGACGTCGCCCGTCGTCGACGACGCGGAGGAGGCGGACGACACGATCCCGACGCCGCTCAGCCAGGCGGGAATCGGGGTGCACTCGGGCGGTCAGACGGCCGACGCCGCCGGCCGGCGCACGCGGGGCACGATCGGCCAGGGGCCGTTCCACGACTGGCTGCGGCAGGTGTTCGCGCAGCAGAAGGACAACGGGCCGGTCGCGTTCGGCCAGTCGCTGATCAGCCGGCTCGGGTACGAGCTGTGGGACGGCACGCTCACCGAGGCGATGGCGCCACGGGAGACGTGGTTCCAGCCGATCGACCTGTGGTTCGTCGTCGAGGTCACCGGGTCCGGTGCGGCCGTGCGGGTGCAGGGCCTGACGCTCGCCCAGCTCGCGGTCCGCCAGCAGCAGGCGTGGCAGCGGATCCAGTCCGACTTCACGCGGGCCCTGTACTCGGTGGACGCCTGATGGCCGCCGACGACGCAGGCCCGGAGGCCGCGGGCGGGCCGGGCGAGGCTGCGGGCGGGCACGGACCCGGCGTCACGTGGCTCGCAGCGCGCATGGGCTGCCCGCCGGAGGAGCTGCTCGCCGACCCGCCGCGCCTCCTGGCCGCGCTCGCCGACACCGAGCACGCCATGTCCGACCTCGCCGCCCGGCTCCGCTCCATCGACCCCGAGGTCCGCGCGTCGGCCGAGCGCGAGGCGGACCTCCTGCGCCGCCGCTTCGTGACGGGCACCGACGCGGCCACCACCTTCCGCCGCACGGTCATCACGGCCCTCCGCGACGCGTCGGCCCGCCTCCGCGCCCCCGACGCCCCCGCCCCTGCCGACCCCCCCCCCGCCGACCCCGCCCCCGACGCCCCCGCCCCTGCCGACCCCCCACCCGCCGGCTGACCCCCCACCCCCACCAGGTCGCCCGCCGAGTTCTGCCTCGACGCTCGACTTCTGCCCGCCGACCGGCAGAACTCGCACCCGAAGGCAGAACTCGCGCCCGGCGTCGGGCAGGCGGGTCGGGGGCCCGGCGGCGGGCAGACTCGCGCGCGGCGGCGGGCGTCAGCCGACGGCGCGGGTGGTGCGGGTGGTGCGGAAGGTCGCCATCAGGCGGACCGTCTCCGGGGACGGAGCGACGCCGACCTCGCGCGCCAGGAGCGCGCGGCACTGGCGGTACGCCTGCACGGCTTCGGCGAGGTTGCCCTCGGCGAGGTGGATGCTGATGACGGCGCGGTGGGCGCTCTCCCGGAGCGGGTCGGAGCGCAGCGCGGCGAGCGCGGCCTCGAGCGCCATCCCGAAGAGCCCGCGCGCGGCGAGTCGGCCGGCGATCGCCTCGAGCACGTGGAGGCGGAGCTGGCGCAGGCGCTCGCGGTCCACGGTCAGCCAGTCGTCGGTCCAGTCGGGGAGCAGGTCACCCTCGACGTACCGCAGGGTCGGTGCGGCGACGGGCAGGTCGGCCCCGCCGAGGACCTCGTGGGCGGCCGTGACGAGCAGGGCGACGTCGACCTCGACGTCGGACGCGAGCGCGAGGGAGTCGTGCTCGGCGACGACGACGCCCGGCGCCACCTGGTTGACCCGCCACATCGCGGTGCGCAGGTTGCCGAGCGCGCGCTCCTCGGAGTGCTCCGGCCACAACGTCCCGGCGAGCCGGCTGCGGCCACAGCGGCCCCGCAGCGCGAGGTAGGCGATCGCACGCTCGATGGCCGCCGGTACGACGACGTCCCGCCCGTCGACCGTCAGCGCGAAGCCGCCCAGCAGGGCCACGGCAGCCCTCGGCGGTTCCGCACGTGAGGGCCCGCTGCCGACCCGCGACGGCCTGGCCGCGCCGCGCGGTGCATCGCCCCCACCCCGCACTCCGCCACCGGGCTGCGCCCGCTCCGCTCCCCGTGGCGCCCCCTCGTCGCGCTGCAACTCACCGGCGCCGCTTCGCGCCCCCACGCCTCCGCGTGTCCGTCCGGCTGGACGGTCTGCGGCGACGGCCTGCACGGCGTCCGCCATGGCTCCCCCTCGGTGCATGCAGACCAGGAGGTAACGATCGCGCCGTTTGATACCCGCTGACAAGAGTCGGGACGTTCGTCCGTTGCGCACGAATCGTTCTGATGCTGCGCGCCTGGGCGACGGCGCGCACCCTGCGCCGTTCACCGACCCCCGACGGCGCCCAGTTCTGCTTCCCGGCTCGACTTCTGCCATCCAGTCGGCAGATCTCGCGTCGGACGGCAGAACTCGGCGAGGCGATGGAGCGGTCAGACGGTGGGAGTCGCCGGCCGGGCCGCCGGCGCCGTCAGGTCCGTCGGGTCCGGCAGGTCCGTCGGGTCCGGCAGGTCCGGCAGGTCCGGCAGGTCCGTCGGGTCCGTGAGGTCCGCGGGGTCGGGGGCCGGGGTGTCGACGTAGAGGGTCGCATCGGGGTCCGGGGTGTCGTCGCCGTAGCGGACCGGGGTCCGTCGCCGGCTGAGGTACAGGTCCTGGGCAACCTCGAGAGCGTCGCCGGCCGGCGCGAGCCCGTCGCGCACCCGGTGCTTGCGCGACCGCGCGATGCGGAGCGCGAAGCCGACGGCGATCGCCACGTACAGGCAGACCGCGAGCGCGAAGTACACCCCGGGCACCGCCACCGCCAGCAGCCCGACGCCGAGCGCGCCCACCAGGAAGACCACCGGCACCAGCACCTGCCGCACGGTCATGACGTCATCTCCACGCCCACGATCGTCCCAGTCGGACATCTCGGGCGCGGGCGGTTTCGCGGCCGGACCTGGCGCCGTCGTCGGGCGATACTGGCTCCGAACCGCGTGGAAGGAGGACGCCGATGTCCGAGCAGCCCGACCTCGTCGAGCTCGAGGCGAAGGTCCATGAGATCGAGGCCCAGCTCGACGAGCTGCAGCTCGACCACTTCACCAACGGTGACGCGCACCGGCTGGGCCTGATCCTGCACCGGTACGCCGTCGACCGCCGCCTGCCGATCACGATCGACGTCACCCGCGGCACGCAGGTCGTGTTCCACCTCGCGATGGACGGCACCACCGAGAGCAACGACGACTGGGTGCGCCGCAAGACGCGCGCGGTGCAGCGGTTCGGTGTGCCGTCGCTGCTCATCGGGCTGCGGCCGCGGCTCGTCGGACGCCGCATCGAGGACGAGGCGTGGTTCGACGAGCGCCGGTTCGCCGCGCACGGCGGCTCCTTCCCGGTGCTCGTGCGCGACGTCGGGATGGTCGCCACCGTCACGGTCTCCGGACTGGCTCAGGAGGACGACCACGCCCTCGTCGTCGAGGCGCTGCGGGAGCTCATCGCCGGGTCCTGACGGAGCTCGTCGTCGGACGCCGAGCGGCGCGGGCCGCCCCTGCTCGCATCCCGGCAGGTCCGGCGCCGGCCGGGGTCAGAGCGGGACGGCGTCGAGCATGGCACGGCCGCGCGCAGGTCAGGCGGGCGCCGACCCCGCACCACCGGGCCGGGTCGACCCCGCGTCCTCGTCCGGCGGCGGCACGTCGACGGCGATCTCCGCGCCGAGCCGCGCGCCGCCCTCGAGCACGAGGTCGTCACCGCTCCAGAAGTCGCCCGGGTCGTACCCGCTCGCGCGGCGGTCGCCGGGCAGGAGGCCCATCGCCTCGAACGTGAGGGCGACGATCTCCGCACAGAAGGCTCGCTCCGGGTCCGCGGCCGCGCCGCCGCGGCGGAGCTTCGGCGCCTGGCCCCACAGCCACCGCGCCGCGAGCCGCGCCGTCGACGGGAAGGGCGTGCCGTTGAGCCGCGCGACGGTGCGCAGCGCGGCGTCCTCCATCTCCTGGGTGACCGCGTGGTCGAGCTGTCGCAACCAGCCCTGCTGGCGGTACCGGTGCGACCACTGCACGACGGCGCCGCGCAGGTCGTGCAGCTGGGCGCCGCGCTCGTGGCGCCCGGTCCACACGTTCTCGAGGCCGCGACCGAGCTCCGCGTGCCACATGAGGGGCGGGAGGTCCTCGATGACGATCGCCATGCCGACGTGGTTGACCGGGCTGTTCGTGCTCAGCTGGATCGCCCGGTCCGCGACCGTGCTGCCGCGGAACAGCCACAGGTCGCCGGTCCGGGTGACGTCGACGGCCTCGTCCAGGGTGATCGACGTGGGCACACCGATAGCCTAGGCAGATGCGCTGGTGGAAGGTCGTCGGGCTCGCAGCGTTCGCGGGGGTGGCCGCGGGTGGCGTGCTCATCGCGCGCGACGAGCGACGCCGCGAGGCGTACACGCCCGACGAGATCCGCGAGCGCCTGCGCGCACGGATCGAGGGCGAGGCCGGTCCCGACGCCGGTCCCGACGCCGAGGCCCCCGCCGACCCGACTCCGGCCGACCCGACGCCGCCCACCCCGGCCTGACGCCCCGCCCGCGCCATGTCCCCCGGACGCCCGCCCCGAGGCCCGCGCACCGGCGCGCGCATCCTCGACGGCGCACGCGAGCTGTTCGACCGCGACGGGACCGCGCGCGTCACGACCAACCACATCGCCGCGCACGTCGGCATCAGCCCCGGGAACCTCTACTACTGGTACCGGGACAAGGAGCAGATCATCCGTACGCTCTGGGACCGCTACGCCGCGGCCCAGGCCGGTCTGCTGTCCGACGACGCCGAGCCGGGCGGCGGGTTCCTCGGGCCGGACGGACCGACGGCGCTCGTCGGGCGCCTGGCGGCGCAGGCGCGCCTCGACGAGGAGTACCGGTTCCTGGCGCGTGAGCTGCCCGCCCTCGTCCACCTGGACCCGCTGCTGCGGGCGTCGGTCGAGGCCGCGCACGACCGGCGCACGAGCGTGCTGACCACCGTGGTCCGCGCGTGGCGAGCCGACGGCGTCCTGGCGCACGTGACCGACGAGCGCCTCGCGGACCTGGTCGCCGCCCTGCTGCTGGTGACGGACGCGTCGTCGGCCCGGTTCCCGCACGCCGGGCACGCCGGTCACGCCGGGCAGGCAGGGCACGCCGGGCCGGCCGCGCACGCGGGGCACGCAGCCGGCGACGTGCACCCCGACGCCGCCCGCCTCCTGACCGCGGTCCTGGAGCCGTACCTCGCCGGGCCGGTGCCCGCCGTCATACGACCGGCGGACGCGACGGCGGGACATGATCGGCCGCCAGGCTGACCCGCCCCGAGCGCCGCAGCGGGATGCTGCCAGGGTGACTGCCCTCACCGAGCACGCCGTCGTCCACGCACCGATCCCGGACTCCCACGCGGATCTCCTCGATCGTCCGCTGCCCGCGGTCCTGACGACGCACCTGGCGGACGGTCGTCTCCAGTCGAGCGTCGCGTGGTTCTGGCGGCACGACGGCGAGGTCCGGATCTCCGCGATGCTCGAGTCCGAGACGGCCGCGAGCATGCTGACGCGACCGCGCGCGACGCTCCTGGTGATGGACCCGGCCGACGGCCGCTGGCTCGAGCTCCGCGCGGACGTCGCGCCGGTGCCGGGCAGCGGCCTGGCGGACCTGGACGACGCCGCCGAGCGGTACCGCGGCGTCCGCCCGTACTTCGGCGGAGTCGTGGCGGCCGAGCTCGCGGAGCTCGAGACGCCGGTGACGTTCCGCCTCGCCCCGCGCGCGGTGGTCGCGGGCCCGACGTCGTCGCGTCCGCCGGTGGGTCCGGCGCCGGGCGGCCGACCGCCGCGCTGGGTGCCGTCGGGGCAGGACGTGCCGATCCCGCCGAGCCACCGCGACCTCCTCGACCGGCCGATCGCGGCCGCGCTCGCCACGCACATGCCCGGCGGGCGGGCCCAGGTGCAGCCGGTCCGGTGCACCCGTGACGGGGACCTCGTCCTGGTCACGACGACACTCGAGCGCCGCAAGGGCCGCAACCTCGTGACGGACCCGCGCGCGACCGTCCTGGTCATCGACCCTGCGGACCCGGACCGGTGGCTCGAGGTGCGCTGCGACGTCGAGGTGCGGACCGAGGGGGCAGCGCGGCTCCTCGACCGGCTGACGCGCGCCTACACAGGGCAGCCCCCGTACTACGGCCACGTCCCGCCCGCGGTGCTCGCGGTGCGCGCGACCACCGAGACCCGCGCGGTTGCGCGCCTGCACCCGCGCCGCGTCACCTGCGACGCCACGCGCCGCTGACCGACGCCGTCGGTCCCGGGAGTCAGGCCCCGCGCACGCGCGCGACCGAGCGCACCCGGCGCGGCGGGCGGATCTCCTCGCCGACGGCGTGGCCCCAGTCGTTGACCTGGCGGAAGTTGCGCCAGTCGCCGCGGGGGACGTCGCGCTCGAGGAACCCGCTGGCGCACTCGTCGACCCGCCCCGCGAACGTGGCGTGGTCCATGAGGTGCACTCCGCCGAGCAGCGGCAGGAGTGGCTGCGGCACCGGGGTGCCACCGCCGCAGCCGGTCTCGATGAGCTCCTCGCCGCGCACCGTGCCGCCGATCGGACCGCTGCTGAAGAGCCAGAACGGCCGGTCACCGAGCTGGGTGCGCGCGCGCTTGAGGAACCGGCGACCCTCCCACGTCCAGTGGTCGTGGTAGACCGCGCTGCCGAGGATGACGGCGTCGTACGGCGCGACGGAGTGAACGAGCCCCGCGGGGAGCACCTTGACCTGGCACCCGCAGGAGTGGAGCGCGCCGCCGATGGCCTGCGCGATGCTCCGGGTCGAGCCGTGCTTGCTCGCAAAGGCTACGAGAACGGTGGTCATGGTCGGCCTCCCGTCGCGCCTCGCCCGGGCCCGACGTGCGGACCTCGAGCGACGTCCGAACCGGGCGGGTGATGGGTGGGACGAGTGTCCGGCTCTGGACCTCCGTCCCGTCGTCGCGACGGCCCGCCCCGTCGCGACGCCCCCAACTGCGCGTGCGGAGCCGGTTCTCCCGGCTCCGTCCTCCGAGCGTCTCGGATGATGGACGAAGCCTAGAAGGGACCTAAGTCCTATACGAAGGCGGCACGCCGACCCCCGGCGACGTGCGCCGGCACCCCGGTCCTGCCCGATGTCGGCGGGCGGGGCTACGTTTCCATGATCGGCGCGCGAGTCGGAGGAGGAGCCGTGGAGGAGGATCCGTGAGGTACGGCATCGAGGTGGTCCCCTTCGGCCCGTACGCCGAGCCCGGACCGGTGGTGGAGCTGGCCGTCGCGGCGGAGGCCGCAGGCTGGGATGCCGTCTGCATGTGGGACCACGGCCACTTCGGGTACGGCGTCGGCGACCCCTGGGTGACCCTGGCGGCGGTCGCGGGCGCGACGTCGCGCATCCGGCTCCTCACCGACGTCACGCCCGTGCCGCGCTACCGCCCGCACCTGCTCGCGCGGTCGCTGCACGCGCTCGACGCCCTGAGCGGCGGGCGCGTGACGTTCGGGGCCGGCCTCGGCGTCGCGTGGGACCTGGCCGCCGTCGGCGACCACCACGACGACCGCACGCGCGCCGCCATGACCGACGAGGCGCTCGACCTCATCACCGCCTGGTGCAACGGCGAGACCGTGACCCACGAGGGCACCCACTACCGGTCGGAGGGCACCCGGATCGCGGGGCGCCCCACGCAGTCGCCGCGCATCCCGGTGTGGATCGGCGGCTGGAGCAGGCCCGCGCTGCGCCGCGCCGCGCGCTGGGACGGCTGGATCATGTCGGCCATCGACGAGGAGCAGCAGGTCTGGTTCGGCCCGGAGAAGCTGTCCGACGCCGTCGGCTACCTCCGCGAGCAGGGCGCCGACGAAGGATTCGACGTGGCGATCAACGGCACGACCGACGCGGGCGAGCGCGGACTCGCGCCGGAGTACGAGGCCGCGGGTGCCACCTGGTGGTTCGAGTCGGTCTTCGCCCTCCGCGGCTCCGCGGAGGAGATGCTGACCCGCGTCTCGGGAGGCCCGCCCCGCTGACCGACCCGCAACCCGACCTCCACCCAGGCGCCGCTCACGCCTGCGCAGGGACGGCCGGGTGGCATTCGCGGGCGGAATCGGGCACGGTGGAATGCCTGGCGGGACCTCCGGGTTGATACCCCTGAGGGTATTCATTCACCGTCGGATGCCCTGCCCGAGCCACCGAGGAGCCACATGTCCACCGTCACCCTGACCATCGACTCGTTCGAGTCGACCATCACCGGCAGCGACATCGTCCTCATCGACTTCTGGGCCGCCTGGTGCGGGCCCTGTCGGCAGTTCGCGCCCGTCTTCGAGGCCGCGTCCGAGGCGAACCCCGACATCGTCTTCGGCAAGGTCGACACCGAGGCCGAGCAGGAGCTCGCCGCCCAGGCCAGCATCACGTCGATCCCGACCCTCATGATCTTCAAGGAGGGCGTCCTCATCTTCGCCCAGCCCGGCGCGCTCCCCGCCCCGGCGCTCGAGGACCTGATCGCCCAGGCCCGCGCCCTCGACATGGAGGCGGTCCACAAGGAGCTCGCCGAGCACGAGGCCGAGCACGCCGGCCACAACCACGAGCACTGAGCCCCCGCGCGCTGGACCCGCGCGCTGGACCCCGCGCACCGACCACCCGCAGGGCTGAGCGCCCTGGCCCGTCGCCCCCCCGACGGCGCCGGGCTCAGCCCTGCGGCACGTCCCGCGCCGCGCCCAGGCCCAGCGCCTCCATCGTCCGGTCGGCCACGACGTCGGGCGGGTCGTCCACGACGACGACGATCCCGTCCTCGCCGTCCCGCAGCGTCTCCAGGGTCGCGAGCTGGGAGGGCAGCAGTGTCGGCGGCATGAAGTGGCCGCTGCGCCCGGCCAGGCGCGGCCCGATGACGTCCGCCGCCGCGGTGAGGTGCACGAAGCGCACCCTCCCCTCGGCCTCGCGCAGCACGTCCCGGTAGGCGTGCCGCAGGGCCGAGCACGTCACGATCGCGCTGCGCCCGGCGCGGGCCTGCTCGGTCAGCCAGTCGCGCATCGCCGCGAGCCACGGCCGGCGGTCCTCGTCCGTGAGGGCGGTGCCGGCGGTCATCTTGTCGATGTTCGCCTGCGGGTGGAACTCGTCGGCTTCCGCGTACGGCCAGCCCAGACGCCGCTGCAGCTCGAGCGCGAGCGTCGTCTTCCCCGAGCCCGACACCCCCATGACCACCACGTGCACGATGCCGGTCACACCCGCCCCTCTCGCCTCGTCCGCCCCGCTCACCAAGGGCCCACTCTCGCGCCCCTGCCGGGCCGCCGCCACCGTCCCACCACCCCTCGGGCGCCTCATCCCCCGCGTCGGGCCCGGTCACCCCTGGGACGGACGGCCGCGCGGCGGCGCGCCCAGTAGACTCACGGCGTGATCTTCAAGGGGGTCGGTGAGGGCCGTCCGTATCCGGACCACGGCCTCACCTCGACCAAGCAGTGGGCGGAGGTGCCGCCGCGCCAGGTCCGCCTGGACGAGCTGGTGACCACCAAACGCACCCTGAACCTCGACACGCTCCTGTCCGAGGACTCCACGTTCTACGGCGACCTGTTCGCCCACGTGGTCCAGTACAAGGGGATCCTGTACCTGGAGGACGGCCTGCACCGCGCCGTCCGTGCCGCGCTGCAGCAGCGTCCCGTGCTGCACGCCAGGGTGCTGGTGCTGGACGCCTGATGAAGGAGATGACCCCCGAGCGGGCGCGCCAGCTGCGGCGCCGCCACAAGCACGAGCGGCAGGCCGTGATCTTCGGCGGCCTCGTCGCCGGCCTGGCCCTCACGTTCCTCGGGGCCACCGCGGTCTATACGGGCGCCATGGACGCGGACTTCCTCGCCCGCGACTTCACGACGCCGACGCCGGACTTCGACCCGTCCGTCCAGCCCGCCCCGTGCCC
>JAEYXM010000129.1 GCA_023428465.1 Actinomycetes bacterium | reverse complement strand
CCCTCGACCCCCGCACCCGGCTCGACGCGCGGGGCCCCGGCTCCCGCTGCACAGGCGGGCGCGGCACCGGCTGCGCAGGCGCGACCCGTCGCCCTGGGACCGCAGAGCGACTCCCCGGTGACCGGACCGGCCGCATGGCCCGCCACGGTGCTCGGGTGGCTGACCACCGCGGTCAGCGCGGCGGGGCACTGGCTGGGCTTCGTGGCCAAGGAGGTCAACAAGCCCATCCCCGCGGGGACGACGACGGGCCACCGCTGGGGGCGGTTCTCCTGGCCCCTGGTGGTGCTCGTCCTCATGGTGCTCTTCGCGCTCCTGGGGGCCGCGTTCGCGGATAGACTCCTCGGGCCGTCCCGGGCCGCCCCCGCCCCGCACGCCCCCGTGTCCCACATCGTGACCACAGCGTGCTCCGTCGCGGAGTGCGACCGTGGGATCATCGGCCCTGGCTACGGCCTTCTCAACACGACGACAGCGAGGGACACCTAGTGGTGGACGACGCACCTCGGATCCTCGGCGGCCGCTACGAGGTCGGCGAGCTCATCGGACGTGGCGGCATGGCCGAGGTCCACATCGGCCATGACACCCGCCTCGGGCGCACGGTGGCCGTGAAGATCCTCCGGTCCGACCTGGCGCGCGACCCGTCCTTCCAGGCGCGGTTCCGCCGCGAGGCACAGGCCGCGGCGGCGCTGAACCACCCCGCGATCGTCGCCGTGTACGACACGGGCGAGGACGTCTCGGTGGAGCAGAACGGCACCGTCGCGCACGTGCCCTTCATCGTCATGGAGTACGTCGAGGGCCACACGGTCCGCGACATCCTCCGCGACGGGGCGGCCGTGCCCATCGAGGAGGCCGTGGAGATCACCGCGGGCGTCCTGTCGGCGCTCGAGTACTCCCACCACGCGGGCATCGTGCACCGCGACATCAAGCCCGCCAACGTCATGCTCACCCCGACGGGCGCGGTCAAGGTCATGGACTTCGGCATCGCCCGCGCGATGGCCGACGCCGCAGGCACGATGACCCAGACGCAGGCCGTCATCGGGACCGCGCAGTACCTCTCACCCGAGCAGGCGCGCGGCGAGGCCGTGGACTCCCGGTCGGACCTGTACTCGACCGGCTGCCTGCTGTTCGAGCTGCTCACGGGCCGCCCGCCGTTCGTCGGCGACTCGCCCGTGGCCGTCGCGTACCAGCACGCCCGGGAGACGGCGCAGCCGCCCAGCGCGTTCGCGTCCGACGTCCCGGAGACGCTCGACCGCATCACGATGAAGGCCCTCGCGAAGGACCGCGACCAGCGCTACACCACGGCGGCGGAGTTCCGCGGCGACCTGGAGGCCGCGCTGCGCGGCGGGCACGTCAGCGCCCCCGCGCTCGGCGTCGCAGGTTTCGGGGCCGGCGCCGCCGGTTTCGGGGGGCCCGCACCGTCGGGCGCGCCCACGCAGGTGATCCGCCCGGCCGCGACGCCCACGGCCGCCACCCAGGTCATGGGTGCGTCCACCAGGCCGACGGCGATGCCCCCTGCACCGGTGTCGGCGGGCTGGGCGCCCATCGGCCTCGACGACGCCACGCGCGGCGGGGTCGGTGGCCCCCCCGCATACGGCCAGGACCTGGACGACGACGGTCGCCCCTGGCTCATGTGGGTGCTCATCGCCGTCGCGGCCGTCGCGATCATCGGCATCATCGTGCTGCTGACGCGCGACACCTCGGGCGACACCGAGCCCGAGGTCACGACCGTGGCGCTCCCGGACCTGCGCGGCATGACCGAGGAGGAGGCGCGGTCGACGCTCGACGAGCTGGGCCTGAAGTTCGTGCGGCTCACCGAGGCGAGCGCCGAGGTCGCGCCGGGCACGGTCATCACGAGCAACCCGCAGGGCCCCGCGGACGTGCCTGAGGACTCGACCGTCGAGGTGACGATCTCCCAGGGCCCGAACGCCCTGCAGGTCCCCGTGCTGAAGAACCAGCCGGAGGAGCAGGCGCGGCAGATCCTCGAGACGGCCGGCTTCAACCTGGGCAACATCCAGTGGCGGACGATCGACGACCCGCAGGTCCTCGAGGGCGCGGTCGTGAAGACCGACCCGGCCGAGGGCACGGAGATCGCCGCGGACGCCCCGCTCATCGTGTACCTGTCCACGGGCAAGGTCGCGCTGCCGAACCTGGTCGGCATGACCGAGGAGGCGGCGCGGGAGGCACTCGCGGAGCTGGGCCTGACGCCGAGCCCGGCGACCGAGGAGACGGACCAGGCCACGCCCGGCACCGTCATCCGCCAGGACCCGGGCCCGAGCACCGTGGCGCAGCACTCCGCGGTGACGATCGTCATCGCGGTCGCCCCCACGGTGCAGACGACCACGGTCCCGAACGGCCTCGAGGGGAAGACCTACGGTCAGGCCCAGGCGGCCCTCGGGCAGGCGGGCCTCAACGCCCAGTACAAGGAAGAGAACAGCGACACGGTGCCCTCGGGCCAGGTCATCCGCCTGGAACCGGGTGGTGGGTCGACGGTCAACGAGGGCAGCACGGTCGTGGTGGTCGTCTCCCTGGGCTCGGCGTCGACGCCGCCGGACCCTCCGGACGACGAGGACAACTGAGCCCTTCCGGGCCGCCGTTCGGGTAGGTCAGGCGGTGGGCCCGCGCGGTCCGTCCTAGCGGCGGACGAGCGGGGCCATGCCCTCCGACCGCTGGACCGCGCCCTTGAGACCGCACACCTCGAGCCAGTTCGCGAGCAGTCGGTGCCCGCCTTCGGTGAGCACGGACTCGGGATGGAACTGCACGCCGTGCAGCGGCAGGTCGCGGTGCTGCAGGCCCATGATGACGCCGGGCCGGCCGTCCTGCGACGGCTGGGTCCGCGCGGTGACGACCAGTTCGTCACCGACGGTGCCGTCCACGACCGCGAGCGAGTGGTAGCGCGTGGCGGTGAACGGCGAGCCGAGGCCCGCGAGGACGCCCGCGCCGTCGTGCACGACCTCGCTGGTCTTGCCGTGCATGAGCTCCGGCGCGTGCGTGACGGTCGCGCCGAAGACCTCGCCGAGCGCCTGGTGGCCGAGGCACACGCCGAGCATCGGCATGCCGGCCTCCGCGCAGTCGGCGATGACGTGCATGCTCTCGCCCGCGCCCTTGGGCGTGCCCGGGCCGGGGGAGATGAGGACGCCGTCGTACCCGGTGCGGTCCGCGACAGGCGGGACCGCGTCGTTGCGCACCACCACCGTCTCGGCACCGAGCTGGTTGAGGTAGCCGACGATCGTGTAGACGAACGAGTCGTAGTTGTCGACGACGAGGATGCGGGTCATCTACTCCACCGTGATGTCGTTGAAGGGCAGCAGCGGGGCGAGCGCCGGGAACGCCCAGAGGAAGCACACTGCCACGACAACGGCCGCCGCGACCACGAGGATTCCCACGCGGACCCATGCGGGGCCCGGCAGGTGCCGCCAGAGCCAGCCGTACATCAGGCGCCTCCCGTCAGCTCGACGGGCGTCCCGTCGAGAGTCATCCAGTAGTCCAGGGTGGCGTGCACGATGTACCGCTCGCGCGCCGAGTACATCGGGTGGCACGTCGTGAGGGTCATGACCGCCTCGGTGGGGGCGACGTCGGGCTGGGACGGCACGGGCAGGATCACCTCGACCTGGTGCGGGTACACCACGAGCGCCTCGGTGACCCGGTACACGTACCAGGCCTGCTCGGTCTGCACGACGAGCGGGTCCCCGGCCTGCAGCTCCTCGATCCGGTTGAGCGGCTTGCCGTAGGTGACGCGGTGCCCGGCGACGGCGAAGTTCCCGAGGGCGCCCGGCATCGCGGTGCCCTCGTAGTGGCCGAGGCCGAGGACGTCGAGGATGTCGCCCTTGGACGTGCCCTCGGTGATGGGCCGGACGTAGTCGATGCCCCAGCGGGGCACGTGCAGGGTCGCGAAGGTCGTGCCGTGCGCCGGTTCGTCCAGCACGGGCGCCTCGTCACGGCGCTCGGCGGGCGGGGTCGGCGTCTCGGTGGGCTCCGGGGTGGGCAGCGGACGGTCCGGCGTCCAGGCCCAGTCGAGGTCCTCGACGACCTGCGCCTGCTCCCGCTCCGCGACGACGTCGGTCCACCACAGCTGCCAGACCACGAAGAGGCCGAGCAGCACACCCAGGGTGATGAGGAGCTCGCCGATCACGCCGACGACGACGGCGAGCACCGAGCGTCGGTGCGGGGTGCGGCTCACGCGCCCTCCTCGGGCACGGTCGCGTACCGGAGGCCACCGGCGCCGGCGTACGCGTCGAGCGCGATCTCGGTCTCCTCGTCGACGGACCACCCGAGACCGATGGCATCGACGTAGTCCAGGTACCGCTGTACCTCGGGCGAGGCCTCGAGCGCCTCCAGGAGCTCCTCGGGGTCGCCGATGGCGCGGACCTCGTACGGCGGGGAGTAGATCTCGCCGTGCAGGCGCAGGACGTTGCCGACGCACCGGTACGCGGACGTCGTGATGACCCGCTGGCCCTGGAGGCTCATGGCCTCGGCCCCACCGGCCCACAGGCTGTTGATGACGGCCTGGAGGTCTTGCTGGTGGACGACGAGGTAATCGTTGGTCACCCAGTCGGGGCGCGGGACGTCGGCAGGGGCGTCCCACAGCCGGACGGTCAACCCCGGGCCTGTGACGGCGACGCGGCCCGCGGCGAGCGAGCGGAGGGCGGCGACCTCGGCGTCCTGCGGGGGGACCTGCTCGACCTGGGCGTCCGTGAGCGCGTCGACCTCGGCCTGCAGGCGGTCCACGTCGCCCTGGAGCGCGACGGCGCGGTCCGACTCGGCCTCGACCAGGCCGGCGAGGTCCTGTGGCTGACGTGCGTCGACGCCGCCGGCGAGGCGGGCGTTGGCGGTGAAGAGCAGGCCGGCGAGGACGAGGACCGCGACGACGGAGAAGCTCCCCCAGGTGCGGTGCGTCGGCCGCTTCGCGTGGACGTGCTGGTGGTGTGCGGGCTCGTGGTGCGCGTGCTCGTGGTGGGCGGGTGCGGGCGGGTCCTGCGGGGGGTGCGGGGGGTGCGGGGGGGCTGCGGCGGGCTCGTGGGCGGGCGGCTGCGCGGCGTCGTCGGACATCGGCACCTCCCTGTTCGCGCGGCAATCGGGACGGCTGTGGCGTGAGCGTCCCGTTGTGGCCACTACGCTAGACGAGGAGCAGGGCTGACCGATGCCATGCCCCGGCCGCACAGGAGAGATCGTGCCCGAGTCCCGGACCCGCAAGAAGCGCAGTTACACGCCTCCGCCGACGCCCAAGGAGGAGCGCCCGAGCCCGCCCTGGTACGCCCCCGTGATGCTCAGCCTCATGGTGGCCGGGCTCGCCTGGGTCGTCACCACGTACATCTCCCAAGGCGCGTACCCGGTCCCCGGGATCGGCAACTGGAACCTGGGCATCGGGTTCGTCTTCATGATCGCCGGCTTCGGGATGACGACGCGCTGGCGCTGAGCCCCGCGCCGCGCCTCACCCCGCGGCACCTGCTCGACCCCTCCGACCGACTGCACTGACGCGTCGGTCCCCTTGGTGCTTCGCCGACCCGTGGCGCCTCGCCGACCCCTGCGTCGGGTGCCTCGCCGACCCATGGTGCTTCGCCGACCCCTGCGTCGGGTGCATCGCCGACCCCGCTTCCACTCTGCCCGGACCGCCGCCAGGTCGTGCACAGCGATGATCACACCTGTGGAACTACACCGGTGTAGTTATCCACAGAGATGTCCACGCCTGGGGATGACCAGCCTGCTCGTGCCTGCGAACTGTGGTCACCAGGGCCGGGCGACGCCGAGGCGCGCGGCGCGCGGGCCGGTCAGACGTTCGCGTAGGTGAGGGCCGCGAGGCCGATGAGCACGATCATCATCACGGTCGGCGCAACCACCGCGACCAGGCGCCGTCGTTCCCGCGGGGCGTACGCGTAGGCGAAGGCCAGCGCCGCGCCGGTGAGGAACCCGCCCACGTGCGCCTGCCAGGAGATCGCCGGGATGAG
>JAEYXM010000117.1 GCA_023428465.1 Actinomycetes bacterium | reverse complement strand
GGCGAGCCGGCGGCCGGTCAGGGCGAGGGTCGTTCGGTGCGGGGTCATGCTCTCCTCGATGGTTCGTCGCCCCCGGCGCGGCGCCGGTACGCGGGTCTGTCGCCCGCCGGACGGGCCCTGACGCCGTCGGGAGGCTAGCCGATGGCCGCCTGCACAGGTGCGCGATGTCAGGCACCCGGTGTCAGGTGCGTGTGGCGGTGGACGGCCACGCGCGCTGGGTGTCGGCGTCAGGCCGCCGTCAGGAGAAGGACTCGACCCATGCCTCGAGCTCGGCGCGGTGCGCGTCGACGTACTCCTGCTGGAGACGGTCGCGCGCGGCGCGCCAGGCGTCGTCGTACCCCGACTCCCGGCGGCAGTCCCAGTCGGCGGTCGCGACGGCTGCCTCCTCCTGGGCGATCGCGTCCTCGCCGACGACCTTCCCGGCGGGGTCCGTGGCCGCGAGCTCCGGGTCGCCGGCCAGGGCGTCGTTGAACGCGATCCACCTGTTCCAGGCCCGTTCCTCGGCGTCCACGGGGTCGGTGTACCCCGGGACGCCGGCGTCGGCCATGCACGTCGCCCACAGCGCCACGGCCTGGGTCACCTCCGGTTCCGTCGGGACCAGCTCCGTGTCGATGCGCGCGATCTCCTCCTCCAGGGCTGTGCGTATCGGGTCGCCCTCGGGGTCACCCCACACCTGGTCGCGGGCCGCGCCCTGGCACCCGCCGAGCACGCCGGGCTCGTCGCCCCACAGCGCGGACTCGTACGCCTCGAGCTGCTCCGCGCTCATCGCGGCCATGATCTCGTCGTTCGGATTCTGGCCCAGGGTGGTCTCGGAGCGCATCTCCTCGGGGACCGCCGCGAACCCGTACCCGTACTGGACGGCGAACTCGCGCGACCCGAACGGCGGATCGATCTCGTCCACGTCGATGAAGTGGTGGCCGGCCGTGTACGGCACGTACTCGAAGCCAAGGTCGGCCATGCACGCCGCGATGCTCTCCTCCATCGCCAGCGCGCCTTGCGCGGCGTCGTCCGCGGTGAAGCCCAGGGCGGCCTCGAGATAGGCCTCGGCAGGCCCGGGCTCGCGCGTCTCCTCCGGGGCCGGCTCGCTCCCGCTGCAGCCGGCGGCCGCGAGCAGGGCCGCAGCGGCGAGCACGATGGCGGCGGGGCGGGTCATGGGGCCTCCTCGGTGTCACGCTGACGTGCGAGCGCGTCCGGCGCCGACGCTACCGAGCGCCGCCGCACGGCCAAATCCACCTCCGGACGGTCGGACGGTCCGACCCCGGTCGGACCCTGGGCGTCCGTCTCCCGCGCAGTCCGAGGGCCGGTGTGCCGTGTCCGCGCGCGCCGGCCGGACCTCAGCGGCCGTCGACCACCCAGAACGCCGGGTAGGCGGTGGCGATCGTCGTTCGCCAGCAGATTACGCAGAAATGCGCCGGTTCATCCCGGGTTCGGGACGTACGATTCGAGGCTCGCACCACTGCCCCCAATGCCTCAGGAGATCCATGCTCAGCCCGCTCGCCCGGCTCTTCCGACCCGTCGTCGCCATGTGGATCTTCGTCGGCCTCGGGGGCGGGCTGTTCGCGGGGGCCTTCGGCGTCATGCTCGTCACCGGCACCGGGGTGTTCCAGGACAAGGACTGGTTCACGGTCGACGCCGAGTTCGCGCCCGGCGAGGAGGTGCCCACGAGCTCCGTGCGCCCGGGTGGGCTGCTCGTCGTCGCGTACCCGGAGTCCGTCGACCTGAGCGAGGTGGAGTGCACGGCCAAGAGCCGGGTGTACTCGACGGGCCGCCAGGACGTGCGCACGGTGCTCGCGGAGGACCCCGAGGGCGTCGCGCCCTTCCTGCGGTCCGAGGAGTCGACGCCGCGACGGTTCGTGCCGGTCGCGCTGGTCGACTGGATGGGGACCGACTACATCAGCTGCACCGGCGGCGGCGCGGAGAGCTTCGCCCTCACCTCGAGCCGCGGCGTCAACAGCGACCTGTTCCGGTACGGCGCGGCCGCCGTCTGCCTGGTGTTCTCCGTGATCTGCGTCGGGACCGGCCTGCTCGCGGTGCACCTGACGCGCAGGTGGTCCCGCCAGGCCGCGCAGTCGCCGTACCCGCCGGGCGGGTACCCCGGCGGGCCGTTCCCCGGCGGCCCGTACCCCGGTGCGTACCCGCCGCCCGGCCGGTACCCGAGCGGCGCGTACCCGCCGGGCGGGTCCACGCGCTCGCCGCGCGGCTGACCACGGCTCCCGGACCCACGCCCGCGGCCGGGATGGAACGATGGGGCCGCATGACGATGCACACGTCCGCCGCCGCGATCGTCTCGACGACGTCGGGCGAGGTGGCGTCTCGGTACGGCCGGTGGCACCAGGCGGAGTCGGTGGTCTGCTGGGCGTCGGGCTCGAAGGTCTTCCTCGCCGCGCTCGCCCGCTCCCTCGTCACCGAGGGCGCCCTGGCGTGGGACACGCGCGTCGGTGACGTCCTCGGGGTTCCGGCCCCCGACCACCTCACGCTCGCTGCGCTCGTCGAGCACCGCTCCGGCCTGCCGCGCGCGCTGCCCGAGCAGAAGCCGACCCTCCCCGACCCGTACGCCGGCTGGACCACCGAGCGCTTCGACGCCCGCGTCCTCGCGAACCTGACCGACCTGGCGCCGGAACCGGCGCCCACGGCCTCGTACTCGAACGTCGGCTACGCGGTTCTGGCCCGGACGCTCGAGGTGAGCCAGGGCCGCGAGTGGATCGACCTGGTCCGGGCGCGGGTCGTCGAGCCGCTCGGCGTCCCCGGCGACGCGGTCCTCCTCGCGCCGCCGGCTGCTTCGCCCACCGCCGGGGCGAGCACCCCGCCCGACGGGCGGACCGCCGTCGGGCCGCGGAGCCTGCGGGGGCGACCGGTCGCCGACTGGGACGTGTCCACCGGGCCGTTCGCGGCAGCCGGGGGCCTGTGCTCGACGCTGCCCGACATGGCGCGCATCCTGCGCGCCGCGCTCGACGCCGCGAGCCCGCTCGCGCCGGGCGACGGACCGCACGCCTGGTCGAACACAGGCTCGCGCGCCTGGCACGCCGGGGCGCTCTTCCGGACGGGGAGCCTGCTCGTCGTCGACACGTCGACCGGCGCCGTCGGCGCGGCGCACGCCGCCGGGGGGTTACCCGGGCACGGCGAGCGGTACGCGCAGAAGGCGCTCGGCTCGCTCGTCGAGGCGACGGCCGCCGCGGGGCGCGGCTGACCGTCGCACCCCGCGGCACGGCATCATGCAGGCACGGGACGACGACGCCGTCAGGAAGGCATGACGATGGGCCAGGAGATCATCCACGTGGTGCTGGTCGCGTGGGCGCCGACGACGCCGCCCGACCTCGCCGACCGGCTGGAGGAAGCGGTCCAGCGCGTGCGCGAGGCCGTGCCCGGCATCGTCGAGGCGACCCACGGGCCGAGCGTGAGCGTCGAGGGCCTGGAGCGTGGGTTCGACCACGGCCTGTACGTCCGGTTCGCCGACGCCGCTGCGCGGGACGCGTACCTGCCGCACCCCGCGCACCTGCCGCTCGCGGACCTCATCACGGCGCACGCGGCGAACCTGGTGGTCTTCGACCTGACCGGGCCCTGACC
>JAEYXM010000115.1 GCA_023428465.1 Actinomycetes bacterium | reverse complement strand
CGGGGACGTACCCGGTAACGACGCGTGGGGTCACGGCGCGGATGACGCGCCGTGACCCCTCGTCACTTCTGGGACTGGGTGCCCTCGACCGTCACAGGTTGTAGAACCGGTAGATGAAGGCCGCCATCGCCTCACGCGACACCGCGTCCGCGGGCTTGTAGTAGGCGCCCGACGCCGTCACCGTGCCCGTCGAGACCCCGCTCGTCTTCATCCAGGCGATCGCCGCGTAGAACGGGTGACCCGTCGACACGTCGACGAACGGCGAGGCCGCCGGCGGGGTGAAGGCCGGGCTGCCGGCCGCGCGGTACAGGAACGCGGCCATGGCGTCACGGGAGACCGGGTCGCCGGGCTTGTAGTACGCGCCCGACGCCGTCGTGGTGCCCGTGGAGATGCCGGAGGCGGCCATCCACGCGATCGCCTTGTAGAACGGGTGACCTGTCGAGACGTCGACGAACGGCGAGACCGCCGGCGGGGTGAACTCCGGCGACCCTGCGGCGCGGTACAGGAACGCCGCCATCGCCTCACGCGTCACGGCCTCCGACGGCCGGTAGACCAGGCCGGTGGACGTCGACCAGCCGGTCGAGACGTACGTGTGCCGCATCCACGCGATGTCCGCGTAGAACGGGTGCGACGAGGCGACGTCGGCGAAGCCCGCCGGAGGGGTCACCAGGAGCGTCGCCGTCGCGCCGACGCTGAGCAGCTGGATCGTCCAGCGCCCGTCCGTGCCCGCCGGGAACGTGTAGCGGCTGCCGACCGGCATCGGGACGCGCGAGTTCGCGGGGTCCATGCCGAGCAGGTAGGAGACCGGGACGCCACGGTCGATGTTGCGCTCGTGCACCTGCACACCCGCCCAGGTGGGCTGGCGGGTGTCGCGGTCCGCCACGGGCCGGTAGTCGACCCAGAAGGAGCGGTAGGGGCTGTTGGGGATGCGGATCGTCCGGGTGCCGGACTCGTCCCACAGCGGCTTGAGCGACACCTGCGTCATGCCGACGCTCGGGACGTTCGCGATGTCCGCGAAGCCGACCTCGTTCGCCAGCGCGGAGTTCAGGCTGCCCGGCGCCTTGTCGTGCACGTTGCCCATCAGGTCGGCGTAGTCGCCGTACTCCTGGGTCTGGCACCAGCCGTCCGCGAGCGTGCCGGGGTTCTCGATGAGAACGGGCACACGACCCTGCTGCGCGCCCGTCGTCGACGTGTAGCAGACCTTCGCGTTGGCGTGGCCGAGGCCCAGGTTGTGGCCCATCTCGTGTGCGAGGACCTCAGCCGTGGGGTACCCGTTCACCCAGATCTTGCCGTTCGTGGTCGACGCCAGGCCGAGCCACCCCCCGCACGACGGCCACGACGGGAAGTACACGACGACATGCGTCCGGTTGTTCGGCGTGCCGGACGGGTTGCTCACCCCGTGGGCCGTGAGCGCCGCCCGGTAGAGCCCTTCGACGTCGTTGCACGACGCCGGCACGGTCGGGAGCTTGACGAAGCTCTGCACCACCGGAGTGGTGAAGGTCATCGCCCCCTCGGACGTGTCCGCCCAGTAGGCGGCGGACTCGTTCGCCATCGTCGTGAGCTGGGCGACCGTCGTGTCGGCCGGCTTGCCGTCCCAGTAGACCGGCAGGACCGTGATCGTGTGCGCGCCCGCCGCGCTCGCGGCCTGCAGATCCGAGTCCAGCACCGGCGCGGCCTCGACGACCTCCAGGGCCGTGAGCTGGACCGCCTCGTCGCCCGTCGCCGCGGCCACGACCGCCTCGTCCGTCGACATGCCCGCCGGTGCGTCGATCGTCAGCTCGACGGTCTCGCCCCCCTCGAGCTCCTCGGCCTCGTCCTGGGGCACGGGGACGCTGACACCGTCGACGTCCACCGACACGAGGGTGCGCGGCAGCGTGCTGTCCTCGTCGAAGGTGTCGACGATGATGACGTCGGCGACGCCGTCGACCGTCACGGCGTCGGTGCGGGACGCCGTCGCGGGCGTCCCGGGGACGATGAGCACGGCGGCCAGCACGGCCGCTGAGGCGGCGGCCAGGGGGCGGAGAGCAGCGGGGGAACGCGTCACGACGGGCCTTTCATCGGGGGACAGGGATCTGACGGTACCCGGACCGACGTTCCCGATGTGGGCAAATCCGGACACCGGTCACCCGATCGGGCGGCGGCCCGGTGGGCCGGGCGCGCCGGGCGGTGCCTGAAGGTCTCCCCCGTCACGCCGCGGACCGCGGGTGCTGCGCGACGACCGCTGCGATCGTGGTCCCGGACAGCGTCTCCTCCGCCATCAGGGCCGCGGCGAGCGCCTCGAGCGCCGGCGCATGGGCGGCCAGCAGGGCCGTCGCCGCGGCGTGGGCCTCGCGCAGCAGCGCGTCGATGCGGGCGTGGGCCGCGGCCGCGACCTCGCCGCCGACGCGCAGGGTCTCGGCGTCGACCTGGGCGTAGCCGAAGTCGGTCATGCCATACCGCGTGACCATCTTCGTGGCGAGGTCCGTCGCGCCCTGCAGGTCGCCGGAAGCGCCCTGGGTGTGCTCGCCGCCCAGCAGGTACTCCTCGGCCGCCCGGCCCGCGAGGGCCACGGTGAGCTGCGCCAGGGCCTTCTTCCTGGGCAGGAAGACGTCGTCGTTGCCGGACATCCACGTCACGCCGCCCGCGGGCCCGCGGGGCACGATCGTCACGGAGACCGGGTCGTCGGCGTCGGGCAGAAGCTGTGCCGCGAGCGCGTGACCGGCCTCGTGCCAGGCCGTGATCTCGCGGTCGAACTCGGTGACCAGCGCAGACGTGCGCGCCCGGCCGAGCGCGACCGTGGCGATGGCCGCCTGGAAGCAGGCGGCGTCGACCGTGGTGCGCTCGCGGCGCACGGCCTCCATGCAGGCCTCGTTGACGACCTGCGCGAGGTCCGCGCCCGACATCCCGGGGGTCTGGCGGGCGACGCTCACGAGGTCGACGTCCGCGGCGAGGGGCTTGCTGCGCGCGTGCACCTCGAGGATGAGGGTCCGCCCGCGCCGGTCGGGGTTGGGCACCTGCACCTGGCGGTCCAGGCGTCCGGGGCGGGTCAGGGCCGCGTCGAGCGTGTCGGGCCGGTTGGTCGCCGCGAGGACGACGACCTGCGACCCGGCGAAGCCGTCCATCTCGTTCAGCAGGGAGATGAGCGTGTTCTCGCGCTCGCCGTCGCCACCGTTGCTCGACCCGCTGCTGCGGGCACGCCCGACGGCGTCGACCTCGTCGATGAAGATGATGGCCCGTTCGGCCTTGCGCGCCTCCGCGAAGAGGTCCCGCACGCGCCGCGCGCCGACGCCGACGAACGTCTCCATGAAGTCCGAGCCCGCGAGCGCGAAGAACGGCACGCCGGCCTCGCCCGCGACCGCGCGCGCCAGCAGAGTCTTGCCCGTGCCGGGTGGGCCGACCAGCAGCGCGCCCCGCGGGCGGACCGCGCCGAGGGCCTCGAACCGCGCGGGGTCGCGCAGGAACTGCACCATCTCCTGCAGCTGCGCGACGGCCTCGTCGGCTCCCGCGACCTCGGCGAAGCGCGCGTCGGGGATCTCGCCGGCGGCCAGGGCCTTCTTCCGGCCGCCCACCGCGGCGTTCGGGTTCGTCCGCCGCACGACCCACACCAGGAGGCCGATGATCAGCAGGACCGGCACGAGCCGCAGCGCCAGGTCGGCCGCGAAGGACTGCCCGACGCCGTCGGCCGAGACGTCGACCTCGGCGGCCACGAGGGCGTCGGTGAGCTCGTCGGCGTACTCGGCGGGGAACGCCGCCTCGAGGAGCTCCCCACCCGTGAGCGTGAGCGTGACCCGGGGGCCGTCGTCGTCGACCGTGGCGGAGGCGACGTCGCCGTCCGCGACGACGCGGAGTGCCTCGGTGAGCGTGACCTCCTCGACCGGGTCGGGCTCCGGCATCGTCGCCACGAGCACGCCTGCGATGCCCGCGACCGCGAGCACGGCGACCGTGATGAGCGTGACGCGCACCGGGAGCCGGGGCGCCCGGCCACGTCGGCGGGGTCGCCGGGGACGGGGGCTGCGCGACGGGCGCGACGGCCCCGGCGGGGCGGCGTCGTCGAGGGCGCCGTCGTCGAGGACGTCGTCGAAGGCGCCGTCGTCGAGGGCCGCGTCGTCGAGGGCGCGGTCAGCCTCGGGGCGCGACCGGGGGGCGGTGGTCGGCATGGGCGGGCTCGTCGTGACACGGGCCGCCGTCGGACGGTGTGGCATCTGCGGTGTATCGGCCCGTTCCATGGTCAACAGTTGCCGGGGCGCGGATGAGTTCGTGCGACATCGGCCACGCCCGGCAGACTTGACCCGGAACCCCCCGGGCAGGCGCCGCCGCGCCGCCCAGCCCACCACCTCGCCAGGGAGCCCCTCGTGACCAGCCGCCGGACCGCGCTCACGGGCGTCCTCGGCTGGTTCGCCGCGGCGGTGGTGCTCGGGTTCGCCCTGCTCCTCGGGCTCGCCCGCTGCGCGAGCCCCGACGACGCCCCCGCCCCCACCCCGCCGGGGCCCACGGCCGCCCCGACGCTCGAGCCGGTCGCCCCGGGCACGTTCACGCTCGCCGTCCTGCCGGACTCCCAGTACGCCACCGAGGCCGAGGTGCCGGCCGGCGAGACGGCGCTCGCGACGCAGACCGCCTGGCTCGCCGACCACGCCGACACGCTCGACCTGCAGTTCGTCCTGCACGAGGGCGACCTGGTCGACGACGCGTGCGACCCGGCGCAGTGGGAGCGGGCGTCGTTCGCCCTGACGACCCTGGACGACGCCGGGATCCCCTACGCCGTCAGCGCCGGGAACCACGACGTCCGCTACTACTCCGCCGGGCCCGACGCCTGCACGGACGGTGACCCGGTCGACCACCCGGACGAGTTCACGACGCACGTCCCGCTCACGACGGCGCAGGCGATGACGACGTTCGGCGGGTCCTTCAGCGGGACGGACACGCTGTCGACGTTCCACACGTTCGAGGCCGGTGGGGAGCAGTTCCTCGTGCTCGCGCTGCAGTTCGGCCCGACGGCGCCGGAGGCCGACTGGGCTCTGCAGGTGGCGCACGACCACGCCGACCACCACGCGATCCTGCTGACGCACGACCTCATCGGCCCCGACGGCGAGCTGCGCGGCGGCGCCTCGACGTCGACGTCGGCGCTGCCGAAGCCGCCGCGACTGACGGGCGCGCAGCTGTGGGACCGGCTCGTCGCGCCCGCGCCGAACGTCGTGCTCACCCTGAGCGGGCACGTCACCGAGGGCACGGCCGGTCGTTCGGTCGCGCCCGACGACGCCGGACGCCCGGTGCACCGCCTCCTCGCCAACTTCCAGACCCTCGACGGCGGGCGCACCGGGTACCTGCGGCTCCTCACGGTCGACCCGGCTGCGGGGAGCATCGACGTCCGCACCTACTCCCCGGTCCTGGACGCCTGGCTCACCGACGACGCGCACCAGTTCACCCTCACCGACCTCTGGTGACCCCGCGGGCCGGCCTGCGGCGTCGCGCCGGCCGACCACCCCGCCGTCCGCTCCCGCCCACGGCCGCGCCAGTCATCCCACGTCTCAGATGGTGGGCGTGGCGGAATCGCGAGGTGTCACGCCCTGTTCACCTACCGAGAACGCGGCGGCCACATCGGTCGCCCACGATGGGAACGTCCGACGAAGACACGACCGAGGAGGTGCCGGATGGACGAGCACGCGAACGACCAGCAGAGCACCGTGGACCGTGCCGCGGAGCCCACGTACACGACGGTCAGCAACCCGCGACGCGTACGTAACTGAGACGGCGCACCGTCCGTCGCGCGACGCGGACCGGGCCGGGGAACGGACCCGGGGGCGCGCGCGACGGACGGGACGCACCACCGGCGTCCCGTCGGCAGGGACGAGGCACCGCCCGTCAGTAGGCCGCGAAGGTCAGTAGGCCGCGAAGTTCTGCGTGAGGTACCAGCCGTGGGCGTCGCTCACCGCGACCCCCAGCCCGAGGTGCGTGAACGCCGGGTTCAGCAGGTTCGCCCGGTGCCCCGGGGACTCCATCCAGGTCGCGTGGATCTGCGCCGCGACCTCCGCGGCGGCCATGCCGCTCGGGCTCATCCACCCGACGTTCTCCGCCGACTGCGACCACCCGGGCGGGATCTGGGTCGCATAGTCCGGGTTGTGCTGCAGGTCCATGCCGGCGTCGGCCATCGTGACCGACCACGCGCGCGCCACGGCGTCGAGGTCGACGCTGCGCTCGAGCGGCGCGAGCCCTGCCTCGGCGCGGGCCTGGTTGGCGAGCGCGAGGACCGCCTCCTCCGCCGCGGCGTCCGGGGCCGACGGCGGCTCGGGCGACGGAGCCTCGG
>JAEYXM010000083.1 GCA_023428465.1 Actinomycetes bacterium | reverse complement strand
GGCGAGGCGGACGTCATGGACACGTGGGCGACGTCGTCCCTGACCCCGCAGATCGCGGGCGGCTGGGAGCGGGACCCGGACCTGTTCGAGCGCGTCTTCCCGATGGACCTGCGCCCGCAGGGCCAGGCCATCATCCGCACCTGGCTGTTCTCGACGGTGGTCCGCTCGCACCTGGAGTTCGGCTCGCTGCCGTGGGCGCACGCCGCGATCAGCGGCTGGATCCTCGACCCGGACCGCAAGAAGATGAGCAAGTCCAAGGGCAATGTCGTCACGCCCATGGGCCTGCTGACCGAGCACGGGTCCGACGCCGTCCGGTACTGGGCCGCCTCGGCCCGCCTGGGCACGGACGCGGCGTTCGAGGTCGGCCAGATGAAGATCGGCCGGCGCCTGGCGATCAAGGTGCTCAACGCGAGCAAGTTCGTGCTCGGCATCACGGGCAGTGACCTCCCGGCCGCCGATGCCGTCACCGAGGCGCTCGACCGCGGCATGCTCGCGGCGCTCGCCGACGTCGTGGACGCGGCCACGACCGCGTTCGACGCGTACGACCACACGCGGGCGCTCGAGGCGACCGAGACGTTCTTCTGGACGTTCTGCGACGACTACGTCGAGCTGGTCAAGGACCGCGCCTACGGCGGCGAGAACTGGTCGGCGGAGGCGACGCAGTCCGCGCGCGCGGCGCTCGTCGCGGCGCTCGACACGCTGCTGCGCCTCCTCGCGCCCGTGCTGCCGTTCGCGACCGAGGAGGTCTGGTCGTGGTGGCGGACCGGCTCGGTGCACCGCGCACCGTGGCCGACGGCCGCGCCCCTGCGGGCTGCCGCCGGTGACGGTGACGCCGGGATCCTCGGGGCCGCGGGGCACACGCTCGCCGCGCTGCGCAAGGTCAAGTCGGAGGCGAAGGTCTCGATGCGGACCGGCATCGTCCGGGCCGAGGTCGCGGTCCCCACGGCCGAGGTGGCGCTCGCGCAGGCCGCCGCGGCCGACGTCCGCGCGGCCGGGCGGGTCGGTGACCTCGTGCTCGTCGGCGACGGTGAGCGTGAGGTGGCGGGCGTCGTGAGCGCGGAGCTCGAGACGCCCTGACGGGGGGCCGCGACGTGCCCGGAGTGTGATGGGTTGCACGTGGCTGGACTGTCGATTTCACGCGCCGTTCACAACGGATCTGCAAGGATCGGCGCAGCCCGCTGCACGACCCGTCGAATCGTTGTGCATAGATATGGGAGCTCCTGTATCTTCATGCACATCACCCGATGTGAGAGGACCCCCCATGCGCTCCCTGACCCGGCTCGCGGTCCCCGTGGCCGCCGCCGCCCTGCTCCTCACCGGCTGTTCGTCGACCGCCGACGACGACGCGGAGACCACTCCCGCCGCCGAGGAGACCTCCGATCAGGCACCCGAGGTCGTGCTGCTCAACGAGGGCGTCCTGACCGTGTGCACCAACCCGCCCTACGAGCCGTTCGAGTTCGAGGAGAACGACGAGATCGTCGGCCTCGACATGGACATCGTGGCCGAGGTCGCGAGCGACCTGGGCGCCGAGCTCGAGATCAAGATCACGCCGTTCGACGGCATCCAGTCCGGCCAGGACCTCGACTCCGGCAACTGCGACGTGGTCGCCTCGGGCATCACGATCACCGACGTGCGCGAGGACAAGATGGACTTCTCCGACCCGTACTTCGACGCGGACCAGGGCCTGCTCGTGCCGGCCGGCTCCGACCTCGCCTCGCTCGAGGACCTCGAGGGCGTGACCGTCGGCGTCCAGACCGCGACGACCGGCCTGACGTTCGCCGAGGAGAACGGCCTCGCCGTCGTCGAGTTCGAGGACCTCGGCCTCCAGATCGAGGCCCTGCGCGCCGGCACGGTCGACGCCGTCATCAACGACATCGCCGTCCTCGGCCCGTTCGCGAGCGCCGACTTCGACGTCGCCACGACCTTCCCGACCGGCGAGCAGTACGGCCTCGGCGTGAAGACGGGCAACTCCGGCCTGCTCGCCGCCGTCAACGCCACCCTCGCCCGGATCGCGTCGGACGGCACGTACGACGCGATCTACGAGAAGTACATCGGCACCGCGCCGTCCGCGGACTGATGTCCTCCCAGCGCACCGACGCCCGGCCCGCCCTCACGGCGGGCCGGGCGCGCATGAGCCCGCGCCGCCGGGCGATCCTGTCGCGGCGGATCCAGTACGGCGTCCTGCTGGTCGTGCTCGTCGTCATCGTCGTGGCGGCCGACTGGGCACGCCTCGGTGAGGTGTTCCTCAACCGCGAGGCGATCGAGTACGTCGGCCCCAAGCTGCCCCGCGCCGCGCTGAACACGATCATCTACACCGCGGCTGCCTTCGCGGTGGGCATCGCGCTCGGCACGCTTCTCGCGCTCATGAAGCTCTCGACCGTGCGGGCCTACCGGATCCTCGCGACCGGGTACGTGGAGTTCTTCCGGGGCATCCCCGCGCTGCTGGTCGTCATCGCCTTCGGGTACGCGATCCCCACGGCGTTCCAGATCAGGTTCGACTCGATCGTCCTGCAGATCGCGCTAGCCCTCGGCGCGGTCTCCGGCGCGTACATGGCCGAGACGATCCGCGCCGGCATCCAGGCCGTGCCCAAGGGCCAGGTCGAGGCCGCGCGATCGCTCGGAATGTCCTCCGGTGCGACCCTGCGGCGCGTCGTCATCCCCCAGGCGTTCCGCATCATCCTGCCGCCCATGACCAACGAGGCCGTGCTCCTGCTCAAGGACACCTCGCTCACCTTCGCCCTCGGTGTGGCCGTGGTGGACTTCGAGCTGACGAAGGTCGGGCGCAACGCGCTCAGCCAGGCGGGCGGCGGTCTGACCGCGCTCGTGCTCGTCGGTCTCATGTACCTCATCATCACCATCCCGCTCAGCTCGCTGACCCGCTGGCTCGAGCGCAAGACCGGCTACAAGGGACACGTATGAGCGCCACCGACGGCCCCGTCGTCGAGATCACGGGCCTGCACAAGTCGTTCGGAGACCGCGAGGTCCTCAAGGGCGTCGACCTCACCGTCGCGCAGGGCGAGGTCGTGTGCATCATCGGCGCGTCGGGCTCCGGCAAGTCGACGCTCCTGCGCTGCGTGAACCTCCTCGAGCAGCCGACGTCCGGCGTCGTGAACGTCCTCGGCGTCGAGGTGACCGACCCGGACGTCGACATCGACCGGGTTCGCACGCACGTCGGCATGGTGTTCCAGCAGTTCAACCTCTTCCCGCACCGCAGCGTCCTGGAGAACTGCACGCTCGCGCAGCGCCAGGTGCTCAAGCGGTCCAAGGAGGAGGCCGAGGCGATCGCGCGGAAGAACCTCGCGCACGTCGGTCTCGCCGACCGCGAGGACTCGATGCCCGCGCAGCTCTCCGGCGGCCAGCAGCAACGCGTCGCGATCGCACGCGCCCTGTCGATGAACCCCGCCCTCATGCTCTTCGACGAGCCGACGTCGGCCCTCGACCCCGCGCTCGTGGGCGAGGTCCTCACGGTCATGCGCGAGCTCGCCGACGAGGGCATGACGATGCTCGTGGTCACCCACGAGATGGCGTTCGCGCGCGAGGTCGCCGACCGCGTGATCTTCCTCGACGAGGGCGTGATCCTCGAGCAGGGCAGCCCCGACGAGGTCATCGGATCGCCCACGCAAGAGCGCACGCGGGCCTTCCTGCGCCGCGTCCTCGACCCGACGCACGTCCCCGACGTCGAGGCGCCGCCCGGCTCCTGACCGGCGCGATATCGTCGCGGAAGAGGCCGCTCCCCCCCACACTGCCGGCCCCGTCGATGGAGACGTCATGCGCGAGACCGCCAGCCCGAGCCTGATCACTTACGACCCCGAGACGTCGATCCCCCGGGTCCTCGCCGAGCGGGTCGCGAGCGAGCCGACCAGCACGTTCGTCGAGCGCAAGACCGGCCTGGGCGGCTCCTGGACGCCGATGAGCGTCCAGGAGTTCCACACCGAGGTGACCGCCGTCGCCAAGGGCCTCGTCGCGGCCGGCATCGAACCCGGCGACCGCGTGTCCATCATGAGCCGCACCCGCTACGAGTGGACCCTGCTCGACTTCGCCATCTGGGCCGCGGGCGCGGTGCCTGTCCCCGTCTACGAGACTTCCTCGGCCGACCAGGTGCAGTGGATCCTGTCCGACGCCGGGGTACGCCTCGCCTTCGTCGAGACCACTGCGCACGCCATCCTCACGGAGTCGGTCCGCCCGCAGAGCCCCGAGCTCGGCCGGGTGCTCGTCATCGACGACGGCGCGGTACAGGCCCTCATCGACGAGGGCCGGGCCGTCGCGGACGCCGAGATCGAACGGCGCAGCCGGATCGCCACCCCCGACGACCTGGCGACGATCATCTACACCTCGGGCACGACGGGCCGGCCGAAGGGCGCCGAGCTCACGCACGGCAACTTCGTCTCCCTCGCCATGGAGGGCGCCGTCGGGCTGTACGACGTCTGCGCCAAGCCGGGGACCCGGACGCTGCTGTTCATGCCTCTCGCGCACGTGTTCGCGCGCTTCATCCAGGTGCTCTGCATGACGACCGGCGCGGTGATGGGCCACACCCCCGACACCACGAACCTGCTCGCCGACCTGCAGACCTTCCGGCCCACCTACATCCTCTCGGTGCCGCGGGTCTTCGAGAAGGTCTACAACTCCTCCGAGCAGAAGGCCGGCGGCGGCGCCAAGCTCAAGCTCTTCCGCTGGGCCGCCAAGACGGCGATCGTCTACTCGCGGGCCCTCGACGCGCAGGGCGGGCCGAGCCCCGCCCTGCGCGCCCAGCACGCACTCGCCGACCGCCTCGTGCTCCACAAGCTGCGCCAGGCCCTCGGCGGCCAGGCGAGGTACGCGGTCTCCGGTGGCGCGCCGCTCGGCGAACGCCTCGGCCACTTCTACCGCGGCGTCGGGCTGCGCGTCCTCGAGGGCTACGGGCTGACCGAGACGACCGCGCCGTGCGCCGTGAACCGGACCGACAAGTCGAAGATCGGCACGGTCGGCCCTGCCATGCCGGGCACGTCGATCCGCATCGCCGACGACGGCGAGATCCAGGTCAAGAGCGCGGCCGTCTTCCGGGGGTACCGCAACAACGACGCCGCGACCGCCGACGCCCTGGACGACGGCTGGTTCCGCACCGGCGACCTGGGCTCGCTCGACGACGACGGGTACCTGACGATCACCGGCCGCAAGAAGGAGATCATCGTCACGGCCGGCGGCAAGAACGTCGCCCCGGCCCTGCTCGAGGACCGCCTGCGGGGCCACCCGCTCGTCAGCCAGGTCGTCGTCGTCGGCGACGGCAAGCCCTTTATCGGCGCGCTCGTCACGCTCGACGCGGAGATGCTCCCCGGCTGGCTCGCCGGCCACGGCCTGCCCCCCATGGACGTCAACGGCGCCGCCCGCAGCCACGCCGTCCTCGCCGCCCTCGACCGGGCCGTTGAGCGCGCGAACGAGGCCGTCTCGCGGGCGGAGTCCATCCGCAAGATCCGCGTGCTGACCACCGACTTCACCGTCGAGAACGGCTATCTCACGCCGTCGCTGAAGGTGAAGCGCGCGGTCGTCCTGCGGGACTTCGCCGCCGACGTCGAGGCGGTCTACGCCGCCGACTGAGGCCTCCGGACGCCACCGATCGGCCCGCAGTCGGCGCGCGGGCCTCTACCGGTGGTGGGCCTTGCGGTTCCGGTCGGCCGCGTACGACGGCGCGACGTCGTGCGGCGTGGCCGCGTCCGTCCACCGCAGGAGCGCCCCGACGCCGTCGACGAGGTCGACGCTGCCCTCGATCAGGTACGTGAACCCGGCGTCCTGGGCGATCGCGGCGCGCAGCACGACGACGTCGGCGCGCAGCTCGCGGACGTCCGCCGCCGGCACCCCGAGGGCCGTCACGTCGTCGCGGCGCACACCGATCTGCAGGGGGTCCGGGCCGGTCCACAGCCGCCGCTCGTACAGCCTGGCCACGGACACGCCGGCCGCCGTGCGGGTGATGACGAGCTCGGCGACCTGCCCCTTGCGCAGGACGTCCACGACGTCGTCGAGGGAGCTGACGGCACCCCCACCGCGCCCGAGCGCCTCACGCACCCGCGCCGCGACGCCCTCACGCCGGCGCTCGCGGTGCGTCTCGACGACGGCCGCCACGTTCTGCCGGAAGACGTCCTCCTTCACGCCGTCGGCCCGCGAGCCACCCGGCACCTCGACGAGCAGCTCGCCCACCGCGCGCCCGACGGCGTCCCGCACCAGGTGCACGGCCCGCACGTCCCCTGTCAGGAGCACGAGTTCGGGGCGGTGCTCGGCTACGGCACGGTCCAGCTCGGTCGCCACGGCGTCGGCATTGCGCTCCCACGAGTCCTGGACCCGCATGTGCGCACGGTCGCCGCCCTGGTCCTTGTGCACCACGTCGTGCCCACCCTCGACCTGTTCGACGACCTCGTCGCCCGCGTGCGGGTCGACGACGGTGATGTCGGCGCCCTGCCGGTCGATCTCGACCAGGAGGTACCGCACGACCTCGTCCTCCGCCATGACGGCGGGCACGAGCGACGGCGCGCCGTCGTGGAACGCCTCGTCACGGGCCGGAGGGTCGGCCAGCACCCGGTCGAAGAGCACGCGTCGCCCCGACGCCACGACGTAGCGCCCGTGCGGGCCCGTCACGTACGTCGGGCGCAGCACCGCCTCCTCGATCGCGTCGAGCGTCGCTGCGGGCGCCCCCGCCTGCTCAAGGGTGCGCCGCATGCCGTGCCAGCGGCCACGCACCTCGCGGTCGCCGCTCGACTCGTCGCCGCGCGTGGCGTCGAGGCACACCGTCGTGAGCGGGCCGTCGTGGTGGAGCAGGGGCTTGAGCGACTCGAGCTTCATCGATCACCTCGGGCGTCGGGCCTGGCCGACCGGGTCGGCACCTGTCCCTGTCCACCCTGGGCCCAAGCGGCCCGGAATGCCAGCCCTCCAAGGGCTGGATCAGGCGGACTTCTCGCGCGGCGTCCGCTTGGCCGGTGCGGGGGCCTCCCGCGGCACCAGTGTCGGGTTGACGTTCTCGAGCACGGCCTCGCGCGTGATGACCACCCGCGCGACGTCGTCACGGCTCGGCACGTCGAACATCACCTGCTGGAGGACCTCCTCCAGGATGGCCCGCAGGCCGCGCGCGCCCGTCCCGCGCAACAGCGCCTGGTCGGCGATCGCTGCCACCGCGTCGTCCGTGAACTCGAGCTCGACGCCGTCGATCTCGAACATCCGCTGGTACTGCTTGACGAGCGCGTTGCGGGGCTCGGCGAGGATACGGACCAGAGCGTCGCGGTCCAGGGGCGACACCGTCGTGATGACCGGCACACGGCCGATGAACTCCGGGATGAGGCCGTACTTCAGCAGGTCCTCAGGCATGACGTCACCGAACACGTCCGTGTCGTCCGCCGAGTGCAACGGGGCGCCGAAGCCGATGCCGTGCCGGCCGGAGCGCGCCGTGATGATGTCCTCCAGGCCCGCGAAGGCACCCGCCACGATGAACAGCACGTTCGTCGTGTCGATCTGGATGAACTCCTGGTGCGGGTGCTTGCGGCCGCCCTGCGGCGGGACCGACGCCGTCGTGCCCTCGAGGATCTTCAGCAGGGCCTGCTGGACGCCCTCGCCGGAGACGTCGCGCGTGATCGACGGGTTCTCGGCCTTCCGGGCGATCTTGTCGATCTCGTCGATGTAGATGATCCCGGTCTCGGCCTTCTTGACGTCGTAGTCCGCCGCCTGGATCAGCTTGAGCAGGATGTTCTCGACGTCCTCGCCGACGTAGCCGGCCTCCGTGAGTGCCGTGGCGTCCGCGATCGCGAACGGCACGTTGAGCATCTTCGCGAGCGTCTGCGCCAGGTACGTCTTGCCGCAGCCGGTGGGCCCGATGAGGAGGATGTTGGACTTCGCCAGCTCGACGTCGTCGCCCTCGGCGCGCGTGCCGCCCTCGGCCTGGATGCGCTTGTAGTGGTTGTAGACGGCGACGGCGAGCGAGCGCTTCGCCGACTCCTGGCCGATCACGTACTGCTCGAGGAAGGCGAAGATCTCCTTCGGCTTCGGCAGCTGGACCAGACCGGCTTCGGCGGCCTCGGCGAGCTCCTCCTCGAGGATCTCGTTGCAGAGGTCGATGCACTCGTCGCAGATGTACACGCCGGGTCCGGCGATCAGCTTCTTGACCTGCTTCTGACTCTTTCCGCAGAAGGAGCACTTGAGCAGGTCGGCGCCGTCACCGATGCGTGCCACGACGTCGCTCCTCCCTGGGCCGCGGTGGTCCGCGCCCCCCTGTCCCACCATTGCACACCACGGCGGTCCACGTGTCAGCAGCACGAGGGCCTACCGGCGTGTCCTTTCACCCGAACCGCAGGGCGATCATCACGTCGGGACGACGACGCCCTTGCGGCTCTCGAGCACCTGGTCCACCAGCCCGTAGTCCTTCGCCTGCGCGGCCGTGAGGATCTTGTCGCGCTCGATGTCCGTCCGAACCTGATCGACCGTCTGGCCGCTGTGGTGAGCGATCGTCTCCTCGAGCCACTCACGCATGCGGATCAGCTCCGCGGCATGGATCTCGATGTCGGAGGCCTGCGCGTAGCCGCCACTCTCTATTGCCGGCTGGTGGATGAGCACGCGGGCGTTCGGCAGCGCCAGACGCTTGCCGGGCGCGCCGGCCGACAGCAGCACGGCAGCCGCGGACGCCGCCTGGCCCAGGCAGACCGTCTGGATGTGCGGCTTGATGTACTGCATCGTGTCGTAGATCGCCGTCAGCGCCGTGAACGAGCCGCCCGGGCTGTTGATGTACAGCGTGATGTCGCGGTCCGGGTCCTGGCTCTCCAGCACGAGGAGCTGGGCCATGATGTCGTCCGCCGAGGCGTCGTCGACCTGCACGCCGAGGAAGATGATGCGGTCCTCGAACAGCTTGGTGTACGGGTCCTGGCGCTTGAAGCCGTAGGCCGTGCGCTCCTCGAACTGCGGCAGGACGTAGCGGGCCGCGGGTGCGCCGTACGGCAGGGCCGTGCCGCCGCCCAGCGAGACCGCCCGGGAGATGAACTGGTGCTCGGTGCTCACGTGTGCTCCTTGGGGTGTGGGGGCGGCTCAGGACGCGGTGGTGCCGCCGCCGCCGGACACGGAGTCGGCGTGCGTGACGACGTGGTCCACGAAGCCGTACTCGAGGGCTTCGGTGGCCGTGAACCAGCGGTCACGGTCGGAGTCGGCCGTGATCTGCTCGATGGTCTTGCCGGTCTGCGCGGCCGTGAGCTCGGCGAGCACCCGCTTCATGTGCAGGATCAGCTGGGCGTTGATCCGGACGTCCGTCGCCGTACCGCCGATGCCGCCGGACGGCTGGTGCATCATCACGCGGGCGTGGGGGGTGGCGTACCGCTTGCCCTGGGCGCCGGAGGAGAGCAGGAACTGCCCCATCGAGGCGGCCATGCCGACGGCGACGGTCGCGACGTCGGGCTGGATGTACTGCATGGTGTCGTAGATCGCCATGCCGGCCGTGATCGAGCCGCCCGGGGAGTTGATGTACAGGTAGATGTCCTTGTCCGGGTCCTCCGCAGCGAGCAGCATCATCTGCGCGCAGATGGCGTTCGCGTTCTCGTCGCGGACCTCGGTGCCCAGCCAGATGATCCGTTCGCGGAGCAGCCGGTTGTAGATGTGGTCCTGCAGCCCCATGGTGGGCCCGTCGCCGCGAGCGGCGCGCGGCGTCAGATCACTGGTGTTCACGGCTCTCCCTACGTCTGTGTGCGCTGCATCAGCCCGCGGGGGGCCGACATCGGGACCATAACGCCACACCAGGAGCCGGAACGTCCCCCGCGGACCCCTTTTCGCTGACGGCGCACGAGTGCGCCGTCAGCGAAGGCCGGGTGGGTCGGTGATCAGGCCTGGGCGTCGGCCGGGGCCTGCTCGGCCTCGCCGTCGGCGAGAGCCTGGGTGGGCTCCTCGTCGGAGCCGATGAACGGGGTCAGGTCGACCGGGGCGCCGGCCGAGTCCACGACGGTGACGCGGCGCAGCGCGACGGCGGTCGCCTTGGTGCGGCCGACCTCGGCCACCATCGCCGGCAGCTGACCCTGCTGGTCGACCGTCTGGATGAAGGTGTTCGGGTCCATGCCGTACTGGCCCGCGGCGTTCACCAGGTACTCGAGCAGCTCCTGCTGACCGACCTGGACCTCGAGCTTCTCGGCGAGCGTGTCGAGCAGGATGCGCTCGGTGAGGGCATCGCGCGTCTCGGTCTCGACCTCGGCCCGGTGCTCGGCGTCCTCGAGGCGGTTCTCCGACTCCAGGTGACGGTGCACCTCGGCCTCGACGACGCCCGTCGGCACCGGGATCTCGACGCCGGCTCGCAGCTGCTCCAGGAGCCGGTCGCGCGCCTGGATGGCCCGGTTGCCGGACTTGATGCGGCCGACCTGCTCACGCAGGTCGTCCTTCAGCTCGGCGATCGTGTCGAACTCGCTCGCGAGCTCGGCGAACTCGTCGTCCGCCTCCGGCAGGTCCCGCTCCTTGACCGACGTCGCGGTGACCGTGACGGTCGCGACCTCGCCCGCGTGCTCGCCGCCGGCGAGCGGTGCCTCGAACGTCGTCGTCTCGCCCGCCGAGAGGCCGATGAGCGCCTCGTCGAGGCCCTCGAGGAGGTTGCCGGAACCGATCTGGTACGAGATGCCGCTGACGGAGTCGATCTCCTCCTCGCCGATCACGGCGCGCAGGTCGAGGACGACGTAGTCGCCCTGAGCCGCGGGACGGTCGACGCCGACGAGCGAGCCGAACCGCTCGCGCAGGCCGTCGAGGCGCTCCTGGACGTCCGCGTCGGTGACCTCGACGTCGTCCACCGTGACGGTGAGGGTCGACAGGTCCGGCAGGTCGAGCTCGGGACGCACCTCGACCTGGGCCGTGAACGACAGGCCGCCGTCGGCCTCCGTCAGCGCGGGCAGCGCCGTGACCTCGATGTCGGGCTGGCCGAGCGGGCGCAGGTTCGCCTCGGTGATGGCGTCGCGGTAGAAGCCGGGCAGGGCGTCGTTCACGGCGTGCTCGATGATCGCGGCGCGACCGACCCGCTGCTCCAGGATGCGCGGCGGCACCTTGCCCTTGCGGAAGCCGGGGATCTGCACCTCCGAGCCGATGTGCTGGTAGGCGTGCTCGATGCTCGGCTTCAGCTCGTCGTGGGACACCTCGACGGTCAGCTTGACCGTGGTGGCGTCCAGGGTCTCGACGGCGCTCTTCACAGCAGGTCTCCTGGCGGGTGGGGCGGATGGGCCACGGCGGCGCGGACGGCCGCGATCGTGCGCGCCGGACGGGGCGCACGGCCCCATGATCCTACGGCACGGCGCCAGGACGCCGACCCGTCCGGCGTCACCGGCCGCCGGCCCGGCACGTCCCACGCGTCGCCGGGTGGAGCACGCGCCGCGAGCAGCACCTCGCCACGGCGGACGATCTCGAGGTCCACCGCGCGCCCGCTCGACGAACGGCAGGCTGCCGGACGCCCTGAGCGACCTCGCGACTCCGGCCGCAAAACCGTTTCGCCGGTTACCGCCGGGAGAATTCGCCCATCACGGTAGGGGCACTGCGAGCCACCACGGCTCCGGTCGCCGAACCGAAAGGCAGCCCATGTCCACCGACCTCGCACCCAGCACCGCATCCAGCACCGCACCCAGCACCACGGCCAGCACCGCGTCCTCGACGACCGCCACCACCACGCCCACATCCCGCCCTGCCCAGCGCACCCGACTCCTGGGGACGCTCCTGGCCGCTCTCGGCGTTCTGATGACCCTTGCCGGCATCGGGACCTGGGCCGGCGTCGCGCAGGGCCTGGCACAGGAGGAGATCACGGTGTCCGAGGACGCCACCGCCTTCGCGGGCGACCCTGTGGTCACCCCGTGGGCCGCATGGGCGCAAGCCGAGGTGATCCGCGCAGACATCGCGGAGATGACCGGTGGCCTCACGTACGCGGAGATGGACCGCGACGACCCCCGGCGTCAGGCCGTCGCGACCGGGACGTTCCTGCGGGCCTCCCTCATCACGTCCGTCATCGCGTTCGGGGTCGCGCTCGCACTCGTCGGCATCGGCGCCGGCTTCCTCCTCGGCGGGCTCGGCCTTCACGGCGCCGCGAGGAGCCAGGAGTAAGAGGAGCCAGGAGTCATACGCCTCGCAGGACCGGCGCCGCTCGTCGGGATGGCGGGATTCGAACCCACGACCTTCCGCTCCCAAAGCGGACGCGCTACCAAGCTGCGCCACATCCCGTGCTGTCGAAGCCTACTGGGCCACGCCGGGACCCCGGCGGTCCCGGAGAGCAGCCCGCCGACCGAGGACGCCGACGCGAGGTCGCCGCAGGAGTGACCTGACGACCGACTTTCCCGTTTAATACCCGGCAGGCGTCGTGACAAAGTACGCTTTCTGTTCTGTCCCGACCGGCCGGGCACCACGGAGGAGTTCCGCATGACCGAGCCAGCGATCACGACCGACGACCCCACCGCCGCGGCCACCGCGACCACCGGCACGCTCCGGATCAGCGTCATCGGCACCGGCTACCTCGGCGCCACGCACGCCTCCGCCATGGCGGCCCTCGGGTTCGATGTCGTCGGGTACGACACCGACGCCGACAAGGTGCGCGCGCTCGCCCTCGGCAAGGTCCCGTTCTACGAGCCGGGCCTGGACGAGCTGCTCCAGGAACAGCTCGCGTCCGGCCGCCTGCGCTTCACCGCGGACATCGCCGACGCCGTCGGCGACGCGGACGTCCACTTCATCTGCGTGGGGACGCCCCAGCTGCCCGGCAGCAACGCCGCCAACCTCGCCTACGTCGACGCCGCCACGACAGCGGTCGCGCAGCACCTGACCCGCGACGGCGTCATCGTCGGCAAGTCCACCGTCCCCGTCGGCACGGGCGCGCGCCTGCGCGAGCTCGTCGCCCGGCACGTGCCCGACGGCGTGACCGCCGAGGTCGTCTGGAACCCCGAGTTCCTGCGTGAGGGCAAGGCCGTCGAGGACACGCTGCACCCCGACCGGATCGTCATCGGCGGCGTCACCGAGCGCTCCGAGGACGTCCTGCGCCAGGTCTACGCGCGGCCCATCGCCGACGGCGCGCCCGTCGTCGTCTGCGACCTGCCGACGGCCGAGCTCGTCAAGGTCAGCGCCAACGCGTTCCTCGCCACCAAGATCTCCTTCATCAACGCCGTCGCGAACGTCTGCGAGGCGGCGGGCGCCGACGTGACCGTGCTCGCGGACGCCATCGGGCTGGACCCGCGCATCGGCCGCAAGTTCCTCGACGCCGGGCTCGGGTTCGGCGGCGGGTGCCTGCCCAAGGACATCCGGGCGCTCATGCACCGGGCCGGCGAGCTGGGCGCGTTCCGCATGAGCGGCCTCCTGCAGAAGGTCGACGAGATCAACATGGGCCAGCGCGAGGCCGTCGTCGACCTGGCGATCGCCGCGTGCGACGGCTCCGTCCTCAACCGCTCCATCGGGGTCCTCGGGGCCGCGTTCAAGCCCGACACCGACGACGTGCGGGACTCCCCCGCGCTCAACGTGGCGGCCGCGCTGCACCTGCGCGGCGCCCAGGTCAAGGTCTTCGACCCGGCCGCGGGCGACACCGCGCGCCGCACGTTCCCGACCCTGACGTACGCCTCCTCCGCCGAGGAGGCCGTCGAGGGCACCGACGTCGTGCTGCTCCTGACCGAGTGGCCGCAGTTCGTGGACGCGGACGCCGCCGACCTCGCGGCGCGCACGGCGCACCCACGCATCATCGACGCGCGCGGCAAGCTCGACGCGGACGCCTGGCGGGCTGCCGGGTGGGAGTTCCGCGGACTCGGGAGACCAGCCGCCTGAAGCAGCCGCGGCCGGCGGGGGGCCGGCTGCGGCGACGGCCAAGGGTGGCGGCGCGGGCGCCTCGAGTGCTCGAGCCGCTACCCTTGGTCCGCGTCCGGAAGGACGACGCGGGCGTAGCTCAATGGCAGAGCCCCAGCCTTCCAAGCTGGTCATGCGGGTTCGATTCCCGTCGCCCGCTCCGCACCGCTCCTCGACACGTCGTTGCACCTGGCGAAGGGGACGGCTACGGTCCCAGGGTCGGACCACCACGGAGAGGAAGGACGGCGATGCGCACGGCACTCGGCACCGCGGCTGCCGCCTTCGCCTGCCGCCCCGCGACGACCTGTCGCTGCTGCTGTCTGTAGAGCGCTGGCCCCTGCGCCCCCACGGCGCGCACCCGCCGCTCCTGCCAGCGCTCCCGCCCCACCGTCACCGGACGGAATGCCCGCGCGTCGTGCGCGGTTGCTGCGAGCGGCGACCCACCCCTGGACGAGACGAGGAAACCCCCATGGCCCGCATCTACGACGACGTCACCACGCTCATCGGCAACACGCCGCTGGTCCGCCTCAACCGCCTCACCGAGGGCGCCGGCGCGACCGTGGTCGCCAAGCTCGAGTTCTACAACCCCGCCAACTCCGTCAAGGACCGCATCGGCGTCTCGATCGTCGACGCAGCCGAGGCGTCCGGTGACCTGCCTCCGGGCGGCACGATCGTCGAGGCGACGTCGGGCAACACCGGCATCGCGCTCGCGATGGTGGGCGCCGCGCGCGGCTACCAGGTCGTCCTCACCATGCCGGAGTCGGCGTCCAAGGAGCGCCGCGGGCTGCTGCGGGCCTTCGGCGCCGAGCTCATCCTGACGCCGGCCGCCGAGGGCATGAAGGGTGCGGTCGCGAAGGCCGAGGCGATCGCGGCCGAGCGCCCGGGCGCGGTCCTGGCACGTCAGTTCGCGAACGAGGCGAACCCCGCCATCCACCGCACGACGACCGCCGAGGAGATCTGGGCCGACACCGACGGCGCGGTCGACGTCGTCGTCGCCGGCATCGGCACGGGCGGCACCATCACCGGCGTCGGCCAGGTGCTCAAGGAGCGCAAGCCGGGCCTGCAGGTCGTCGCGGTCGAGCCGGCCGAGTCACCGATCCTCAACGGCGGCCAGCCCGGCCCGCACAAGATCCAGGGCATCGGTGCGAACTTCGTCCCCGAGATCCTCGACACGAGCGTCTACGACGAGGTCGTCGACATCGACGCCGAGACGGCGATGGAGACCGCGCGCGACGCCGCGCGACGCGAGGGGCTGCTCGTGGGCATCTCCTCCGGCGCCGCGATCGCCGCGGCCCTGCAGGTCGCGAAGCGGCCGGAGAACGACGGCAAGCTGATCGTCGTGATCGTGCCGTCGTTCGGCGAGCGCTACCTGTCCACGCCGCTCTACGCGCACCTCATGGACTGACCGTGCGACGCCTTCGTCGGTTCCTCGGACTCCTGCGGGAGGACCTCGAGGCCGCCCGCAACCAGGACCCGGCCGCGCGGACGGCCGTGGAGGTCGCGCTCGGCTACCCGGGTGTGCACGCCGTGTGGGCGTACCGGGTCACGCACCGCATGTGGCGCGAGCCGGGCCTGCGGCTGCCCGCGCGCCTGCTGTCGCAGCTCGTGCGCTTCCTGACGGGTATCGAGATCCACCCGGCGGCACAGCTCGGCCGACGGCTCTTCATCGACCACGGCATGGGTGTCGTCGTCGGCGAGACGGCCATGGTGGGCGACGACGTCGTCCTGTTCCACGGCTCCACGCTGGGCGGCAAGTCGATGAAGCGCGGCAAGCGGCACCCCACGCTGGGCGACCGGGTCGTCGTCGGCGCGGGCGCGAAGGTGCTGGGGCCGGTCTGGATCGGCGACGGCGCCCGGATCGGCGCGAACGCCGTCGTCGTGCACGACGTGCCGGCGGGGGCGGTGGCGGTGGGTGTGCCGGCGCAGGTCCGCCCGGGCCCGACGACGCCGGACGCGCACCTCGCCGAAGACCCGGCGATGTACATCTAGCCAGGACAGGCGCACGACCGACGAGCGGAGCACCGGGGACGTCCCGGGCTCCGCTCGTCGGCGTTCCCGGGGTGGCACGGCACGGCGGTCCCGGCGGGGCGCCCGCGGCACTGGCAGACCCTGACCCTGACGGAACCACGGCGGGTTCTTGACCGTGGTGTGAGCGCTGTCCACGGCCAACGGCCCCCGCATGAGCGAACGCGCGCACAGTCTCCCGGTGCGCCGCGACCGCCTGCTCGTGGGAGATCCTCACGGCCCCAGTTCGTCGCGCCGGTCCAGGATTGCATCGTAGGTGTCAGGCTCGAGCAGCCCGTCATCCAGCGCCTTGCCCACCATCTCGTTGAACTCCCCCACGTCCCCGGTGGTCCAGTCGTAGCCGTCCGTCGGACGGCCCGGTCGACAGTCCCACCGGGCGAGTTCATCGATCACCTGATCCCGGCCCAAGTCGCCCGCCGCGTACCGCTGGGCGATCTCATACGGGTCCGCCCCGGAGAAGCCTGCCCGCGGCTCACTCACCTTTGCCGCGCTCTTCAGCGCCGCAGAGATCGCTGGCTGGGTCACACCCACGCTGCGAGCAAGCTCCACCTGGGTCATCGAGCCAGCCAGCTGGCGCAGCGCGCGCAGGTAGTCCAGCCCCGACACCTCGCGACGGCTGCGCATCCGCCGCGCCGTCGCGACCTCCGCCCGCACATTCATCGCCATCACTAGACCCCTTTCGCTATAAGACACTTTATACCTGTCGGCGCAACCGGACCGGATACGGGTGCCGTCAATGGGCACAGACGGTCTGCGATCGCTGAGTCGCGGCCGCTCGGTCGGTCTTCGGTGTCCCGACCAGCCCAGGCCTGCGCTTCGTCGACGTCCGCCGCGGGGAACATCTCCGGCTTGGGGTGTGACCGCTGGCGCACGACGAGACCGTGGACCCAGAGGCACACCGCGGGTAGCGTCACCGCCATACGCCGCCCAAACGCGGCCCGGTCGATGCCCCGCGACGGGGTCTACCTTGGGGCGCTCTGCGCGCATCGAAGGAGAGGTTCGATGGCTGCGGAGTGGGAGTACACGGTCGTGCAGTTGCCGGGCCACCTGGGCCGCAATGCGGAGCGCGACATCACGGAGAAGGTGAACCAGGTCGCCGCATTCGGCTGGAGGCTCGTGGAGATCAGCGACGGCGCGTGCGGGATGCTCGCCTACTTCGAGCGTCGAGCGACAAACGGATGAGCGACGAACCTAGTTGGGCCCAGCGACCGTGGGAGAAGGCCGCCTCTTCCGAGCCGCCCGCCACCTGCCCTCCGACCTCAGCAAGCACGGGCCGGACTGGACGGGTCCGCGCATGGACTCTCGTGGCCCTCGTCATCCTCGTCCTGATCGTCTTGATCCTGGTGATCACCAGGCCTCTTGGTGACGCCGGAGGCGATAGCGATTCGGGGCCCTCTGCGGAGTGCCTGGGCGCCATGGAGACCGCTGCCGCCGAGCTGGACAGCGCGGCGGCAGACCCTCTGATCATCGCGACGCTGTCCGAATGCGGCACGGCCGATGAGTGGCTTGCCGCGCTGGAGCAACACCCCGGTGCGATGGGCCTCACCGAGCGCGCCGAGATCGGCGACTTCAACCTTCTCGCGGCGTGCGTGGGCCAGCTCGAGACGCCCGTCTGCGCCGACGCAGCCGAAAAAGGCCGAATCCCTGGCAACGATGGATAGCCCCAGGCCTTAAGAACCCTCCCATAGACCGCGCAAACGAGGACCTGCGCTCGGTCGAGTGCTTTAGTAGCACCTTGGAGCGCAGAGACTGGGCGGTCTTGCACTGACGCGCCTCGCGCCTTCTCGGGACTGCGGCCTGCTGGTCGTCCTCGCAGCGCTAGCCGTCATCGCCAGTTTCGTCACCCCCTTTCGATGGGGCACGACAACGACTACTTCGATGAACCCGAGTACTGCCGGGACTTCGCTCGGACCTACCCCGGAGCTCACGGTGACCTCGTGTCGACCACGCCCAGGACCTGGCCGGTGTCCAGGTCCACCAGGGTCGTCATCCACGGCTCGAACCGGGCCCACGTCCCGTCCGGGCGGCGGAAGTAGCGCACCGACCGGTAGCGGTGCTAATCGACCCAACCGGCACACCGCCACGCCGTTCACGTCGCCGAGCAGCACCGCGAGCTGGTGGCAGAGGTTCCTGGTGCAGGCGGTGACGCTCGTCGTCACCGTGGCGGTCTCCGCGGCCGCCGCAGAGGGCATCCGCCTCGCCGCTCCGATGTTGGCTCTTCGGACTTCCGGTGGGGGTGACGGCTCGCCGGTGAGCTGGGTGCGGGGGTGAAGGGGTCGAGGTCCCCGATGATCAGAAGCGCCAACCACTGATCAAGCTCGAGGACCTCGACGGTGTCCA
>JAEYXM010000038.1 GCA_023428465.1 Actinomycetes bacterium | reverse complement strand
AGGCGTTCGCCCGGACGCACGCCATCGGCCAGGTCGTGCCCGGCAAGGTCACCAAGCTCGTCCCGTTCGGTGCGTTCGTGCGCGTCGAGGACGGCATCGAGGGCCTCGTGCACATCTCCGAGCTGGCGCAGCGTCACGTCGAGCTGCCCGAGCAGGTCGTCAACGTGGGTGACGAGACCTTCGTCAAGGTCATCGACATCGACCTCGACCGTCGCCGCATCTCGCTGTCGCTGAAGCAGGCGAACGAGGGCGTCGACCCGGCGAGCGAGGACTTCGACCCGGCCCTGTACGGCATGGCGGCGGAGTACGACGACAAGGGCAACTACAAGTACCCCGAGGGCTTCGACCCGGAGACGAACGAGTGGCTGCCCGGCTACGAGACCCAGCGCGAGGCATGGGAGGCGCAGTACGCGACCGCCCACGAGCGTTGGGAGGCGCACAAGAAGCAGGTCGCCGAGGCGCTGCAGGCCGACGCCGAGGCCGCCGGCTCCGCGTCGGAGGGTGCTGCGAGCTCCTACTCGTCCGCGGTCGAGACCGAGGCCACCGGCACGCTCGCGTCGGACGAGGCGCTCGCCGCGCTGCGCGAGAAGCTCACCGGCAACTGAGTCGCACCCACAGGGGCCGGTCCGTTCGCGGACCGGCCCCTGTGGTGTTCCCGAGGCCGGACGCCGTCCCTTCCGAGGGCACGGCCGTGCCGGACGAGGGACCCCGCCCGTCGGAACCGCGCGAGCCTCGGGGGTGCCGCACCGGGCACTCACCGGCCTACGCTGGGCGGATGGCGGTCCACCAGGATGGTCTGCAGGTCGGTCACCGGGTGCTGCGCGTCGGCCTCACGGGAGGCATCGGCGCCGGCAAGTCCGTGGTCGCGTCGCGGCTCGCCCGGCTGGGGGCCGCGATCGTCGACCACGACCTCCTCGCACGGGAGGCGGTGGCGCCGGGCAGCCCGGGACTGGCCGCCGTCGTGGAGGCCTTCGGTGAGGTCCGCGATGCGCTCGGGCAGCTGGACCGGCGGGCCCTGGGTGAGCGTGTGTTCGCCGACCCGACCGCGCGGGCCACGCTCAACGGCATCGTGCACCCACTCGTGCGGCAGGCGGCCGCGGTCGCCGAGCAGGCCGCCGTGGCCGCGGGCCACGAGGTGATCGTGCACGACGTCCCGCTGCTGGTCGAGACCGGTCAGGCGGGGCACTTCGACGTGCTCGTCGTCGTCGACGCGCCGGCCGACCTGCGCGTGCATCGTCTCGTCGAGGGTCGCGGCATGAGTGCCGAGGAGGCGTGGGCGAGGCTGGCCGCGCAGGCGGACGACGAGGAGCGCCTCGAGGCGGCGGACGAGGTGCTGGACGGCTCCGGGGAGGTTGCCGAGCTCGAGGTCCAGGTCGACGCGCTGTGGGAGCGCTGGACGGCCGCCCGGGCCGGTTGACGTCAGCCGGCGTAGGCCGGGAGCAGGACGATCGGGACGGCGCTCTGCGCGGACGGCAGGACGACCACGGGAGTGCCGCCGCCGCCACCGGACTCGACCTCGGTGTCCGGCGGGTCGCCCGGGTCACCCGGGTCACCGGGGTCGCCCTCGCACGGCTCGAGCTCGACGAACCAGTGCTGACGTCCGGCGGAGACGCGGGCGTCGTCCGCAGGGCTGTTGAGGACGCCGCCGGCGATCAGGGCGTCGACGAGCTCGCGCACCTCGGGGGTCCCGTACTTGTAGACGTCGACCTGGACGCCACCGGGTCCGCACTCGGGGACGCCGCCGGGCAGGTACGTCTGGGGGAAGGTGGCGTAGCCGCGGAAGGGGCCGGGCATGAGCCAGGCGATCTCGATCGTCTGGGAGAGCTCTGCCGCGTCGTCCGCCGGTCCGGCGACGGCCGAGGTGGCAGGCAGAAGGAGCAGTCCTGCGCAGATAGCGACGAGTGTCCGCCTCATGAAGGCTCTCCCTAATTAACCGGGGTTGGGCGTAGTTAAACACTTGGTTACGAAGAGCACCAGAACCGTCCGCCTGATACGCCCGAACAGCACCCGTTCGGAGCAGCGCGTCATCGTCGGCGCGCCACGTCGTGCCTGGTCACAGGGCGACGGGGGCGTGCGCGTCCCCGCGGCCGGCGGAAGCCCAGGACACCATGTCGGTGCCCCGACGTACGGTTGTCGGATGCGACCTGTGTCAGACCTGCAGCGCCGGGGCACACCGTTCGAGGTGGTCTCCGACTATCGCCCCTCCGGCGACCAGCCGGAGGCGATCGAACAGCTCGCCACCCGCATCCAGGCAGGGGAGAAGGACGTCGTCCTCCTCGGTGCCACCGGCACCGGCAAGTCGGCCACGACGGCCTGGCTCATCGAGCGGCTGCAGCGGCCGACGCTGGTCATGGCGCCGAACAAGACCCTCGCGGCGCAGCTGGCCACCGAGTTCCGTGAGCTGCTGCCGAACAACGCGGTCGAGTACTTCGTCTCGTACTACGACTACTACCAGCCCGAGGCGTACATCGCGCAGACGGACACCTACATCGAGAAGGACTCGTCGATCAACGACGAGGTCGAGCGGCTGCGCCACTCCGCGACCAACTCCCTGCTCACCCGGCGGGACGTCGTCGTGGTCGCGTCCGTGTCGTGCATCTACGGCCTGGGGACCCCGCAGGAGTACGTGGACCGGATGGTCCCGATCGCCGTCGGGGACCAGCTCGACCGCGACCAGCTGCTGCGCAAGTTCGTCGCGATGCAGTACACGCGCAACGACATGGCCTTCACGCGCGGGACGTTCCGCGTGCGCGGCGACACGGTCGAGATCATCCCGGTGTACGAGGAGCTCGCCGTGCGCATCGAGCTCTTCGGCGACGAGGTCGAGGCCATCCACCTGCTGCACCCCGTCTCGGGCGACGTCCTGCGGTCCGAGCAGCAGACCTACCTGTTCCCGGCGTCCCACTACGTCGCCGGACCCGAGCGCATGGAGCGGGCCGTGCGGGGGATCGAGGCCGAGCTCGAGGAGCGGCTCGCCGAGCTCGAGGCGCAGAACAAGCTGCTCGAGGCGCAGCGGCTCCGCATGAGGACGACGTACGACCTCGAGATGATGCGCCAGATCGGCTCGTGCTCGGGGATCGAGAACTACTCGCGGCACATCGACGGCCGTGACGCCGGTACTCCTCCCCACACGTTGCTCGACTACTTCCCGGAGGACTTCCTGCTCGTCATCGACGAGTCGCACGTCACGGTCCCGCAGATCGGCGCGATGTACGAGGGGGACATGTCGCGCAAGCGTTCCCTCGTCGAGCACGGGTTCAGGCTGCCGAGTGCGATGGACAACCGGCCCCTGCGGTGGGAGGAGTTCGTCGAGCGGATCGGCCAGACGGTGTACCTCTCGGCGACCCCAGGGCCGTACGAGCTCGCGCAATCCGACGGCGTGGTCGAGCAGATCATCCGCCCGACCGGCCTCGTCGACCCGAAGGTCGTGGTCAAGCCCACGAAGGGGCAGATCGACGACCTGCTGGAGGAGATCCGCGCCCGGACCGAGCGGGACGAGCGGGTCCTGGTGACCACGCTGACGAAGAAGATGGCCGAGGACCTCACCGACTACCTCCTCGAGCGCGGCGTACGCGTGCAGTACCTGCACTCCGAGGTGGACACGCTGCGCCGCGTCGAGCTGCTGCGCGAGCTGCGCCTCGGCACGGTCGACGTGCTGGTCGGCATCAACCTGCTGCGTGAGGGGCTCGACCTGCCGGAGGTCTCCCTGGTCAGCATCCTCGACGCCGACAAGGAGGGCTTCCTGCGCTCGGGCACCTCCCTGATCCAGACGATCGGGCGCGCGGCTCGCAACGTCTCCGGCGAGGTCCACATGTACGCGGACTCCGTGACGCCCTCGATGGCTCTGGCAATCGAGGAGACGAACCGTCGCCGCGAGAAGCAGGTCGCATACAACACGGAGCACGGCATCGACCCGACACCGCTGCGCAAGAAGATCAGCGACGTCACCGACATGCTCGCGCGGGAGGACCTCGACACGGCCGAGCTCCTCAAGGGGGGGTACCGCAAGTCGTCGCGCGGCTCCGGCGGGCGAGCGCCGACACCCGAGCGCGGAGCGTCTACGCCCCGGCTCGCCGAGGTACCCATGGCCGAGCTCGCCGACCTCATCCAGGACCTCACGGACCAGATGCACGCGGCGGCCGCCGAGCTGCAGTTCGAGCTGGCGGCGCGCCTTCGTGACGAGATTGCCGGCCTCAAGAAGGAGCTGCGCCAGATGGCTGCTGCGACAGCCTGAGCGACGCGACCCTTTCTTGACCGCGCAGGTGGGCGCCTTTACCGCGCATAGTACGGCCGAACGGGTGACATTGCTGGATCAACCCGTTGGAATCGGGCATTATGGCTATTGCGGTCACAACCAGCCCCTTTCCACTGTGCAGCAAGGAAACCCCCCACATGCGTCTCGCTCGCGCTCGCGTCCTCGCGGCCCTCAGCCTCGGCCTCTCGCTCGTCGTCGTCCCCACGGTGGCCGGAGCTTGTCCTCCCGGCCCCAAGCCGCCGCAGCCCCCGCAGGAGATCCGACTGACCGCGTCGTACCTGTACCAGAAGATCGACCCCAACCGTCCCGCCTCGTGGGAGAACTCGGGCCGGCAGACCCTCTTCTCCCTGCGGGACGGGCACGCGTGGCTCACCTCGATCGACGTGGCGTCGCTCCCGGCGGAGGTCTGCGGTGACGGCTGGGCCGTCCAGGAGGACATGATCAAGGGCCTCTCGCGCGAGCAGGTCCCCACGGTCGTCGAGCGGGCCACCAACACCGGCGTTCTGCGTTGGCCGCCCGTCGTCAACGCACGCCACGTCGACCTCGACAGGCTCGTCGACGTGCCCGACTGCAACCCGACGCCTGCGCCCACGCCGACCCCGACGCCTACTCCGACGCCGACGCCTACTCCCACCCCGACGCCTACTCCGACGCCGACTCCCACTCCCACGCCGACGCCGACTCCCACCCCGACGCCGGCTCCCACGCCCGAGACCGAGGTTCTGAGCGGAGGCAGCGGCACCCCCGCCGTGGCACCGCCGGCGACCGCCGTCCTCGCGGCCCCGACCTTCGCGGGCTGACAGCTCGCCCCTGAAGGCGACACCGCCGCCGGATTCCCTGTCGGGGAAGCCGGCGGCGGTGCCATATCCTCTTCTCCGAGGAGGGGAGTACTCCCGTCTGCAGGGGCGTCGTCATCACGGCCGTCGAGCGCGGCCCGGTCCCCCTGGCCCCTGAGCGGCGGCCGCATCGGGTGGCGGAGGAGACCTCCGGTGCTCAATCCCTATGTACCGGAGGTTGTCCTGTGGAGGTGGCCAGCTGGGTCTGGATCGCGACTGTCGTCGGGATCGCGGGCCTGTTCTTCTTCGACTTCTACGCGCACGTGCGTACGCCGCACGAGCCGTCGTTCCGGGAGTCGGCGTTCTGGTCCGTGTTCTACATCGTGCTCGCCCTGGTCTTCGGTGTCGGGCTGCTGATCGTCTGGGGGACCGGTCACGGGGCCGAGTACTTCACGGGGTACATCACGGAGAAGAGCCTCTCCGTCGACAACCTCTTCGTCTTCCTGATCATCATGACGAAGTTCGCGGTGCCCAGGAAGTACCAGCCGAAGGTGCTCCTCGTGGGTGTTGCGATCGCGCTCTTCCTGCGCGGCATCTTCATCGCCGCGGGCGCGGCGGCGATCGAGCAGTTCTCCTGGGTCTTCTACGTGTTCGGTGCGTTCCTGGTCTACACGGCCGTCAAGCTCGCGCGTGAGGACCACGACAGCGAGGAGCCGGAGGAGTTCCACGAGAACCGCCTCATGCGCCTCGTGCGCCGCGTCGTGCCGACGACGCCCGAGTACCACGGCGACAAGATGACGGTACGGAAGGGTCGCAAGCTCTTCGCGACGCCGATGCTCATCGTGATGGTCGCGATCGGCTCGACGGACGTGCTCTTCGCGCTCGACTCCATCCCGGCGATCTTCGGTCTCACCAAGGAGCCGTACATCGTCTTTACGACGAACGCGTTCGCGCTCCTCGGCCTGCGGCAGCTGTACTTCCTGCTCGGCGGCCTCCTGCGCCGGCTCGTGTACCTGTCGGAGGGCCTGTCGGTGATCCTCGCGTTCATCGGCATCAAGCTCGTCCTCGAGGCGCTGCACACCAACGAGGTGCCGTTCATCAACGGCGGCGAACACGTGTCCTGGGCACCCGAGATCCCCATCTGGCTCTCGCTCACCGTGATCCTCGGCACGCTGGTCATCGCTACGGTGGCGAGCCTCGTGTCGACGCGGCGATCGGCCGCCACCGATGCCCCCGCCGTCGACGGCGACGTGGTGGCCGACGCCGCCGCCGCGGGTGAGGTGGCGGCTGACGAGGCCGTCGCGCACGGCGTCGACGAGTGCGACTGACCTCGCGGGCCGCTCCCGCCACGCCCGTCCAGGGCACCTCCGGGTGACCTCCGGCCCTGCACCGGGCCCTTCCTCGCGCCCCGGGGCCGCCGGCTGGCGTCGTCCTCGACGTGCGGGCCGACTGACCCGGACCTACCGTCGGTGTCAGGTGAGGGAGGAGGTCCCGTGACGTTGACGACCGACACTGCGCGCGGTCTCGTCCTCGACGGTCGCTACCGCATCGAGGAGGTCATCGGCGTCGGCGGGATGGCGACCGTCTACCGGGCGTCGGACCTCCAGCTCGAGCGGGACGTCGCCGTGAAGCTCTTCCCGCCGACGCCGGCGGAGGACGAGCGGCTCCGGCAGGAGGCCGAGATCTCGGTGCTCGCCACGCTCAGCCACCCGGGCCTGGTGACCCTGCTGGACGCCGGGTCCTGCTTCGCGGGCGGGCCGATGCCGCAGACGTACATGGTGATGGAGCTCGTGGCCGGCCCGACGCTCGCCGACCTCGTCCGCCAGGGGCCACTGACGCCTGCCGCGACCGCCATGATCGGCCGCCAGCTCGCCGACGCCCTCGCGACGGCGCACGACGGCCAGGTGGTCCACCGCGACGTGAAGCCCGCGAACGTGCTGTTCGTCGAGCCGTTGGGCGACGACGTCGTGGGCGTGCGCGTGAAGCTCGCGGACTTCGGGATCGCACGGATCCTCGACGCGGCACGCCTGACCGTGACCGGGCTGACGATGGGCACGGCGACCTACCTGAGCCCTGAGCAGGCGGCAGGGTCGGCGGTCGGACCACCCACGGACGTGTACGCCCTCGGGCTGGTGCTCCTGGAGTGCCTGACGGGGGAGAAGGCGTTCACCGGGACGGTCGTCGAGGTCGCGGCGGCGCGCCTGACGACATCGCCGGCGATCCCGACGTCGCTCGGCCCGGAATGGGGGAGCCTGCTCGCTGCGATGACGCGACGCGACCCCGACGAGCGGATGGGTCTCGGTGAGGTCGCGCGCCGGCTCGATGACCTCGCCGCCGCCGCGACGGGGCCGACCGCGGACGTGACGATGGTGCTGGAGGCGGTGACGGCGCCCATGACCAGGGCTGCGGCGGACGCGGTGTCCGACGGCGTCGCATCCGTGGCGGATGCCGGCGACGGTGCACCTGTGGGTACGGATGCTGCCGGTACGGCTGCCGCCGGTGGGCCGCATCCCGCTGCGTCCCGCCCCCACCGGTCGCTGGTGCTGCGCCGTCGTCGCTGGCGCCTCGCGGTGCGTGGCGCTCGCCTGCGTCGGCCGGGGCGGCCCGGTGCCGCGCCTGGTGCCGCGCCTGGTGGTGGCGTCCGTCGTCGGCTCGGGGTCGCCTGGAGCGCGGCGGCCGTCGTCGTGGTGGTCCTGGGGGTCGTTCTCGCCGTCGCGCTCCCGGGGGTGGAGCCGCCCGCGGTCGGGGGCACGGTGGCGCCCCCGGACGTCCAAGGTGCGCTCGGGGCTGCCCTGTCCGACCTCGTCGAGAGCGTGCAGCCGTGAGGTCGCGCGTGCGCGCGGTGGGAGCCGTCGTGACCGTGCTCCTGGTGGCGGGCACCGCGGGTTGTGCGACGGAGACGGACCTCGACGCGGGCGCCGCCGCGCAGCTTCAGGAGGCCGTGGCCGAGGTGGTGACGGCGGCCGAGCAGGGGCGCCTCGAGTCGGCCCGGTCCGCGGCGGCCCAGGTGCGTGCGGCCCTTGATCAGGCGGCCGACGACGGCGCGCTGTCCGTCGGGCGGTACCGGCAGATCGACGACGCGCTCACCCGGACCGAGGCGGAGCTGGCCCTGGCGCTGGAGCTCGCTGCAGAGGCGGCGGCCGTGCAGGAGGCCGCGGCGAGCCAGGCCGCGGCGGAGCAGGCTGCGGCCGCACAGGCTGCGGCGGACCAGGCTGCCGCCGACGAGGCGGCAGCTCGGCAG
>JAEYXM010000009.1 GCA_023428465.1 Actinomycetes bacterium | reverse complement strand
CGGCCCTTCGCCGCACGGTCATCGTTGACACACGTACCTCCAGGTTCGAGACGCGCGCCCGCGGTCCGTTCCGCGCGGCGCCGGCCACCCTTGACCTGCGGTGACCGCAAGCGAGCATCACACCCGGATCACCCCAACTCGCAGGCCCGAACCGATTAAGGACACCGGTTCGTGGGAACGCTCCCGCTTCTCGTGCGGGGCGGGCCCGACGTCGGGCTGTATCGCGCCAGTAGCGCGGCGCTGTATCGCGCCAGATGTGGTACCCGCATCGCGCCGGCCGCCCCCGCGGTGAGGCCCGCCTGACCAGGCCCGTCGCGCCCCGGGGCGCATGGTTGAGCCGGGGAGGCTTTCGGACGCTGACGGTCCGGAAGTCTCCCCGGCTCCTGCGGAGCGGGCGCGGCGGCGCGAGGCGCACCGGGGGCAGGCCCGGCGTCGGCGCGCCGCGTCGGCTACGGGGTCGTGGCGACCACTGGGCTCGTGCTGCCGCGGCGGACGACGCGCGTGACCGGCACGACCTCCGCGTGCCCGCCGACGCCGTCCAGCACCGCGAGGACGGCGCGGCCGGCGGCGGCACCCAGCTCGGCCATCGGGACCGGGACCACGGTGATCGGCGGGGTCGCCAGCCGGCACAGGCCGGAGTCCCCGATCGCGACCACGGACAGGTCCCACGGCACGTTCAGCCCGCAGCGGCGGGCCACGTCGAGGCCCGCGAGCGCACCGGTGTCGCTGTCGAACACGATCACCGTCGGCGGCTCGGGCTCGTTGAGCAGCGAGTGCGTGGCTGCGGCCGCGCCGTCGACCGTCGCGTCCGTCTCGCGGTGCGCCAGCTGCCCACCGGCCAGGATCACCTCACGGCGCAGCTGCGCGACCCGGTCGACGGTGTTGACCAGGTGCATGGGCCCGGTGACCATGGCGACCCGCCGGTGCCCGAGGTCCAGGACCGCACTGCCGACGGCCGTCGCGACGTCGGCCTCGCCGAGGTGCACCGAGGCGACCCCGTCGGCCGCCGGCCAGGGCGCGAGGACGACGGTCGGTGCACCGACCGCCTGGAGGCCGGCCACCCGCGCGTCGTCCACCCGGACGTCCGGGACGACGACGGCGTCGAAGCGCCGCTCGGCCCACCACTCGCGGCAGGCGTTGGCGTCCGAGTCGGAGCCGTCGGACACGTGGACGGTGAGCGCGAGCCCGCGAGTGGCGAGAGCGGCGGTGGTGGCGCTGATGAACTCGAGGAAGGCGGCGTCGCGGGCGATGCCGCCCGGCGCATCGGTGACGGCCAGGCCCACGGTGCGCGGTCCGCCGCGCACCGAGCGGGCGGCGACGCTCGGTCGCCAGCCGAACTCCTCGGCCACGCGCAGGACCCGTTCGCGTGTCGCCGCGGACACCCCGGGTCGGTCGTTCAGCGCGTACGAGACCACCGCCGTCGACACCCCGGCCGCCCTTGCGACATCCGAGATCGTCGGTCGATGGTGTGCACGCGTGCTCGTTCGGGTCATCGTCGCCCCCTGGTCGGCCGTCGGCCCGGCAACCGCCGGCCGACTGGCCCTCCGCCCCCGTGCGGAAAGCATCGTCAGTGTCGTCCGGGAAAGCGCGGACGTCAACCAGACGAGGATTTAACGAAATGTTTCGAAAAGACCCCTGGCCTTCATTCGCACAATTTCTGAATTCATTCCCTACGCAGGCTGGCGCGCTTCATGACCGGTTCCACCTGCGACGATGCCCCTCAGGGCCCCGTAAACCCAGGCTTGTCACAACCCAAAGCCGTGGCTAGCCTGAGCGAGGCCCGCACGGGGGCGCGTGCCATTTTGGCACGGCATTCGGGTCGGGAGGAGCGGTATGGCGTCGCAGCCCAATCGTTCTGTCGGCGCACGCCCGAGCAGGACGATCGGCGTCGTCTCGCCGCTCGTCGGCGGGTTCTACTTCGGCGGCGTGATCGCCGGTGTGACCAGGGCCGCAGCTCGCGCCGGCATGCGGGTCGTGGCCGTCCAGACGTTCCCGACGCGCCTCGCCCGCGAGCAGCACCCCAACGCCGCGCTGCCGGGCTCGCCGGCCGCTCTCGACGTCATGGACGGCATCGTCGTCGTCACCGAGGCACTCTCGCCGGGGATGCTCCAGCGCCTCGTCGACGACGGCCGTCCCGTGGTCCTCGTCGGGGCCGACGCGCCCACCGACGACACGCCCTCGGTCCGGCCGGACAACACCGGCGGCGCCCGCGCCGCCGTCGAGCACCTCGTGCAGCACGGGCACACGCGCATCGGCTTCGTCGGAGACCTGACGCAGAGCGACATCCGCGAGCGCTACCAGGGCTACCTCGACGCGCTCGCCGCGCGCGGCATCCGGCCCACCGACGAGTGGTTCGCCCTCGCACCCGACAACACGGTCCAGGGCGGCATCGACGCCGCGCACGCCCTCATCGCACGCAACATGCCGACAACGGCGACGCTCGCCGCGACCGACCTCGCCGCCATCGGCCTCACCCGCGGCCTCCAGGCCGGTGGCATCTCGCTGCCCACGGACCACGCGATCATCGGCTTCGACCACACCGAGGGCGGCGCGCGCCAGGCACCGCGCCTGACGACCGTCGACCCGCACCACGACCTCGTCGGCGAACAGGCCGTCGCGCAGCTCCTCGCGGGGCTGCGCGGCACCGAGGCCGGGCCGCCGCACGTCGCCGCGACCCTCGTCGCGCGCGAGTCCTGCGGCTGCCGCCGCGTCACGACGCCGACGCCGTCCGCACCCGACCCGGGCCCCGTCTCGGCGGGCCGCGCCGCGCTGCACCGCATCATCACGACCGCGTTCGACGGTCCCGTGCGCGGCCGGGCCGCCGTCCGCGGTGGCGACGGCGCGCGCGCCACCTGGGTCTCGACCATCCTCGACGTCCTCGACACCGCGGCCGCGCGGGGCACCCGCCCGTCGGACGCCGCGCTACGCCGCCTGCACGACCTGACGGCGGCGCTCGGCCCCTACCCGGAAACGCTCGAGCAGTGCATCGCGGCTGTACGCCAGCTCGAGCGTGAGCTCGTCGAGGCCGCCCCCGACGACGGGCGCCGCGACGCGGTGCAGCGCGCCGTCACCGAGGTGCTGCTCGTGCTCACCCGCGGGTGCCTGCGGCCGTTCCTGATCCGCGAGTCCGCGCTCGAGCGCACGATCTCCGACCAGTACGAGGTCGACATGGACCTCGTCTCGGCGCGCAGCGGCTCCCCGCGGTCGCTGACCTGGCTGCCCGCCGGGGGTCGGATCTCCGCGTGCCTGGGCCTGTGGACGGGCACGAGGTCGTCGTCGGGCGACCGGGAGCTCGAGATCGCCGGGGCGCAGGCGCGCTCGGGCACGCTGGCGCGCAGCGTCGGCCGCCGCGTCGCCTCCGCGCAGTTCCCGCCGGCGGCCCTGCTGCGCGCGGAGCCGCTCGACGGCGCGACGCTCGTGTTCGTCGTCCCCGTGACGTCGACCCGCGCGGACTGGGGGCTCCTCGCGGTGTCCGGGCGCCTCGACCCGCGCATGACCTACCCGCGCGAGCGCCACCAGCACTGGGGCGCGATGCTCGCGGTCGCGCTCGACCAGGAGCAGCAGATGACGTCGCTGCGCGAGGCCGCGCAGACCCACGAGGCTGAGGCCGCCTCCGGGCGGGCCACGATCGACGCGCTGCGCGTGCAGGACGAGCGCACCTCCCTGTGGCTGCGCGCGCTCGAGCACGGCCTGTGGGACTGGGACGTCGCGACGGGCTCGGTGTTCTGGTCGCCGCAGTGGGCGAACCTGCTGGGCCTGCGTGCCGAGGACCTGGGCGCCGACCCGGAGGAGTGGCTCGACCGCGTGCACCCCGACGACCGGGTGGTCGTCTCCGCGCTCGTCGCCGCGCAGCTCGGCGGTGCGACCGAGCCCATGCGCGTGGAGCACCGCGTGAAGCACGCGTCCGGGAAGTACCGCTGGATGCTGTGCGTCGCGTTCGCGGTGACCAACGACGCCGGGGTGCCCGCGCGCATCGTCGGCGCGATGCTCGACGTCACGGACCGGCGGATCCGCGAGGCGGCCCTGTCCCGCGGCACGCTGCGGGACCCGGCGACGGGCTGGGCCACCCCGGCCGCGTTCGTCGACCGCCTCGAGGACGCCCGCGACCGGGCCCGCGCCGCCGGTGGCGACGCCGCGCTCGCCGTGCTCCGTCACGTGTCCCCGGCGCCCGGGACGTGCGAGCCGCCGGAGGCGCTCGCGACCGTGGGCGCGGCGCTGTCCGATGCGCTCGGCCACGGGGACGCCATCGGGCGCCTGACGGCCGACTCCCTGGGCTGCGTGCTGGTGGACCGCCCGGACGGGCAGACGGGGGCGGCCCGGCTCGCCGCGGTGCTCGAGCACCTCCCCGCAGAGCACCGACGCCGTCTCGCGGCCGGGCTCGTGGAGAGCGTCCGGTCGTTCGACGACGTCGGTGACCTGCTGCGGGCGGCCGAGGTCGCGGCGCTGCGTGACGCGCCGGACGGCGTCCGGCGCTAGCGCGTCAGCCTGCGGTGCAGGTGACCGGGCCGCCTGGCGCGGTCCCGGCACCGACGAACCCGTAGGTGGTCGACCCCGTGGCCCCCACGTAGGCGTTGTACGGCGCGTTGCCGGCGGTGTAGGTGCTGCCGGAGCGGACGCCGACGGCGTTCCACACGTTCACGAGCTGCGCGTCGGACGGCAGGGTGAACGACGTGGTCCAGCCGGTGAGCGAGGCCTGGCCGGCCGTGACGCGCACCTCACCCTGGAAGCCACCGGGCCACCGGTTCACGATCGTCAGGGTCGCGGTGCAGGAGCCGGTCGGCTCGGGGTCCGGGTCCGGTTCGGGGTCCGGGTCGGGGTCGGGGTCCGGGTCGGGGTCGGGGTCCGGGTCGGGCGCGATCACGAGGTCGAGGGCGTTCGCAATGGCGTCGTAGGCGGGCTTGCGGTTGTAGTCGTCGTCCCACACGAGGGCGTCGCCCTCACCGGAGAAGACGTCCGGGACCCAGGAGTACCGGTCGGTGATGCCCCAGATCGTCACGCCCTGGCACCGGTCGACGGCGAGGCAGTTCTCGACGACGGCCGCGTAGTCGCGGGCCTGCTGCTGCAGCGCGTAGCTCGACGCCGGGGTGTTGGTGCGGATGTCGAGCTCGGTGATGCGCACGTCGACGCCGAGGTCGGCGAAGCGCTGCAGGTTCTGCTGCATGCTCGAGGGGACCTGGCCCACGATGAGGTGGGACTGGAACCCGACGCAGTCGATCGGCACGCCGCGGGCCTTGAAGTCGCGCACGAGGTCGTAGATCGCCGTGCTCTTGGCGTTGATGGCCTCGATCGAGTAGTCGTTGATGCACAGCTTGGCGTTGGGGTCCGCCTGCCGCGCGGCCCGGAACGCCTCCTCGATGTAGGAGTCGCCGATGCGCTGCTGGAAGATCGACTGACGGCGCGAGCCGTTGTCCTCGAACGCCTCGTTGACGACGTCCCAGGCCTCGACGTCGCCCGCGTAGTGCGAGGCCACACCCTCGATGTGGTCCTGCATCACGGTGAGCAGCTCGCTGCCGCTATTGATGTTCTGCACCCAGCCGGGCGTCTGCTGGTGCCAGACGAGCGTGTGCCCGTACAGGCCCTTGCCGGTGCTCTCGGCGTAGTCGCGCACCTGGTCGCCCTGGCTGAAGGAGAAGTTGCCGCGCGAGGGCTCGGTCGCGTCCCACTTCATGGCGTTCTCGGCGACGACGAACGTGAACTCGCCGTCGGCGATCTGGCGGTACTGCGTCTCGCTGAGCCTGTTGGGGTCGAGCGCGAAGCCGAGGTCGAACCCGGCCTCGTCCGCCAGGTCGGCCAGCGAGTCGGCCGCACTGGCGGGTGTCGCCAGGGTCGCTGCGAGCGCGGCCGCGGCCACGAGGGCCCCGACTGCTCTCCGGTGGCCGCGGGCGTGTGCCCGGGGCCGTGTGCTGGTGGTCATACCGCACTCCTTCGCGTTCGGTCCAGGGCCGCGTCGCGCGGCCCGCGCCAGTCTCGGCAGGGCGCCGACGCGCGGGGAGAGGGCGAACCGTTTCAGGCGCCTTGACCGCACCAATCGGGTCGACCTAATGTGAGCGCACGTTCATATGAACGCTTGCTCACAAAGGAGAGCGCTGTGACCGACATCGCCCTCGAGGGCCTGACGAGGCGCTTCGGCCCCGTCACCGCCGGCGACGACCGGACGCTGCACGGCCGCCCCGGGGGCGTCACCGGGTTCCTCGGCCCCAACGGGGCCGGCAAGACCACGACCATGCGGATGACGCTCGGCCTCGTCGCGCCGACCGCGGGCCGCGCGCTCATCGGCGGCCGGCCGTACGCCGAGCTGCGCTCGCC
>JAEYXM010000278.1 GCA_023428465.1 Actinomycetes bacterium | reverse complement strand
GGTCTGGACCGTGGCCGGCGTCGCGCGCCTGCTCCTGACGTACGCGAGCGTCGCGGGGCGTCCGCTGGGCGCGGAGGGGTTCGGCGCTGAGTTGGAGATGTTCGCGACTGACATGACGCTCGGGCGGCTGTTGGCGGGCGCCGTCGGAGTCGCAGCGGTCACGTCGGTGGTCGCGCTGCTGGTCACGGGCCCGCGCAGCGCGGCGGCCGCAGCGCTCCTGGCCGGCGTCGTCCTCGTGCTGCAGGCGCAGTCCGGCCACGCGTCCGGTGCCGCGAGCCACGAGCTCGCGATGGGCTCGATGTTCCTGCACCTCGCCGGCGTCGCCCTGTGGGTCGGCGGGCTCGTCACCCTCGCGCTCGTCGCGCGACGCCTCGGCGCGGACCGCACCGCCGTCGTCGGGCGGTACTCGACCGTGGCCGCGTGGTGCTTCGTGGCCGTCGCGGTGTCCGGCGTCGTGAACGCGGCGCTGCGCCTCGGCGGCGACTTCACGAGCACGTACGGGGCCCTCGTCGCCGGCAAGGTCGCGCTCCTCGCCCTGCTCGGCGCGATCGGGTGGGCGCACCGCCGCGCCGTCATCCCGCGCCTCGCGGACCGGCCCGCGCTGTTCTGGCGGCTCGCCGCAGTCGAGGTCGCCGTCATGGGCGCCGCCACCGGCCTCGCCGCAGCGCTCGCCGCCACGGCCCCGCCCGTCCCGCAGGAGCCCGACCTCCTTGCGCGGCTCACCCCCGCGGAGATCGTCACCGGCCACCCGCTGCCGCCGCCGCCGACCGTCGAGCGGTGGCTCACCCTGTTCCGCTGGGACGTGCTGCTCGCGCTCGGGTGCCTCGCCGGCGTCGTCGTCTACGTGCGGTGGGCCCTGCGCCTGCGGGCGCGCGGCGACCACTGGCCCGTGGGGCGGACCATCGCGGCCGTCGGCGGGCTGGTGCTCCTCGCGTGGACGACGTCGGGCGGGCCGGCCGTGTACGGGCACGTGCTGTTCAGCGCCCACATGCTCCAGCACATGCTGCTCGTGATGGTCGTTCCGGTGCTCGTCGCCCTGTGCGCGCCCGTCACCCTCGCGGCACGCGCACTGCCCGCCCGCCGCGACGGGTCCCGCGGGCCGCGCGAGTGGCTGCTCGGCGTCGTGCACTCACGCGTCGCGGGGTTCTTCGGCAACCCGATCGTCGCCGCCGTGAACTTCGCCGGCTCGATGGTCGTCTTCTACTACACGGACCTGTTCCGGCTGGCCCTGACCACGTACCTCGGGCACCTGCTGATGATCGTGCACTTCACGCTCGCGGGGTACCTGTTCGCGAACGCGCTCGTCGGCATCGACCCGGGGCCGCGTCGCCCCGGCTACCCGGTGCGCCTGCTCCTGCTCTTCACGACGATGGCGTTCCACGCGTTCTTCGGCCTGGCGCTCGTCAGCGGGACGACGCTGCTCGTGCCCGAGTGGTTCGGGCTCCTCGGCCGGCCGTGGGGTCCGCCCGCGCTCGAGGACCAGCGCGACGGCGGCGGCATCGCGTGGGGCATCAGCGAGCTGCCGATGCTCGCGCTCGCCATCTCGCTCGCGATCGCCTGGACCCGGGACGACGAGCGCACCGCCCGGCGTCGGGACCGTGCCGCCGACCGCGACGGCGACGCCGAGCTCACCGCGTACAACGAGATGCTCGGGCGCATGGCCGGGGCCGACCGCCCGGAGGCGTCGGGCGGGGCGAGGTAGGCGTCGCGGAGTAGGCGTCGCGGAGTAGCCCGGACGGGTGGCCGCGAGCTCTCGACGCGCGGACTCGCCGGTTCTCGCTGATGATCGATCCGAGGCCGGAGCCACGTCCGGCGGACAAGGAGACACCCATGGGCATCGGAACCGGCATCGTCCTCATGGTGATCGGCGCCGTCCTGGCCTTCGGCATCGAGCCGGACGCCTGGAGCGTCGTCAACCTGAACATCGTCGGCTACATCCTGATGATCGGCGGGCTGATCGCACTGATCCTCGCCCTCGTCGCCAACCAGCAGCGCCAGCGGACGCACCACGTCGTCGAGCGGTACGACGACCGCCTCCCGCCGCCCGCCGTCTGAGTCGCACCGGAAGGCCCGGCCCCCGGACGCGGTAGGCCCGGGACGCCGCCGGGCCTTCCGCGCGCCTCCCTGCCCCCGCGGAAGGCGTTGGGCTTGGGAGACTCTCGGACGCATCCTGTCGCGCAACTTCCCAAGCCCGCTGGGTGGTGCGCCGGTGTCAGGCGTCGAGGGTGCCGCGGATGATCGAGTCGCCCGAGTGCGCCGGGTCCCCGTCGAAGGGCTCGGCGGAGACGTCGACGACGGCGAAGTCCGCCAGGTCGACGCCCGCCGGCAGGGTGAACCGGCCCTGCGAGCCCTCGAGGACGCCGACGCTGATGAGCCGCGTGACCTCACGGTCGATGAGCCAGACCTCGCGGAACCCGCCGTCCCCGCTCGCCCCGTCGAGCGTGAGGACGAGGGTGAGCGCGCCGTCGTCGGCCTGCTCCACGACCGCCTGACCGGACGCGTCCCATCCGGGCAGCGGGTCCAGCGCCGCCTGCGCGACCACGGCCGCGCCGGGATCCGCGTCGTCGCCCGACAGCAGCTGCACTCCTCCCGCGCCCACGACCAGGCCGGCCGCCGCGGCGGCTGCGACGAGCCATCCCGTCCGACGAGGTCGCAGCGGCGTCACGGTCGCGAGACCGGGGTCAGGCTCGGGTGCGGTCGGCGATGCAGTCGGCGTGGCGGTCGGCATGGCGGTCGGCGTGGTGCCCGGCGCGGTCGCCGGCCCGACGCCGGTCGGCCCCTCCGCGCGCGGGACCGCCCCGCCGAGCCCGAGCTCCGCGCCGATCCGCTCCCACACCTGCGCGCCGGGCGCGACGAGGGTCTCGTCGAGTGCGCCCCGCCCGACGGCGACGACCGCCGCCAGCTCGGCGACCTCCTCCGAGCAGCGCTCGCAGGCCTCGACGTGCGCGCGCACGGCGTCGTCGACGGTCTCGCCGAGGGCGAGCAGCGCGAGGCTCTCCGCGTCACCGTGCTCCACTGCTCACCTCCAGGCGGTCGCGCAGCCGCAGGAGGCTGCGTCGGATGTGGCTCTTCACGGTCCCGAGCGGCAGGTCGAGGCGCACGGCGATCTGGTCGTGCGTCAGGTCGTCGTAGAACGCCAGGGCCAGGATGGTGCGCTGGGGCTCACCGAGGCGGGCCATCTCGTCCGCGACGGTGAGGCGGTCCGCGAGCCCGGCGGTCTCGGCCTCCGGCGGTGGGCCGACGCGCGTGGCGACGGCGACGGCGTCGCGCTGGTCGCGGGCGCGCCGCGCGAACACATCCGCGACCGTGTTGCGCGTGATGCCGGTGAGCCAGCCGGCGAGCGCCCGCTGCGGGTCGTACCCGGCCCGGCCGCGCCACGCGCTGACGAAGACCTGCTGGGTGACGTCCTCGGCGTCGGGCACGCTGCCGAGCGCCCGGAGCGCGAGGGTGTGCACGAGGGGCGACCAGCGCCGGTACGCCTCCGCGAGCGCTGCCTCCTCGCCCGCGCCGAAGCGGCGGCCGACGTCGGCGTCGGACCACGCGGCGGGCGCGTCCCCCGTGACGGGGAACGAGGACTCAGGCAGGGCGGTCCTCCAGTGCATCCGGGGGGCGGCGGGTGGTGCCAGGGTGCCCATCATCACTCACCGGGCGACGCCGTGACGAGGATGTTGTCGGAGTAGCTGCGGACGTCGGACCGGAAGGACCCGCCGCAGGTGACCAGGACGAGCCGTGGGGGGCCGTCGCGGTCGAAGACGTCCGGCCACGCGACCTCGGGCTTCGCGACGGCGGTGCGCCCGGTGACCTCGTAGGTGACCTGGGTACCGTCGGCGAGGTGCACGACGGCGACCTGGCCGGCCTCGGCGTCGGTGAGCGCGGCGAACGGGCCGAGGCCCTCGGTGGCGATCGAGTCGACGTGCGCGGCGATGACGACGGTCCCGGTCGCGTCGCCGGGCCTCGCCCCGAACCGGTACCAGCCGCCGCGCTCCGCGTACTCGGGGATCTCCATCTGGCCGTCGGCGGCGACGCCGACAGGGTCGAGGGGGATGTCGATGCCGAGGGCCTCGACGACCAGCCGGGTGGGTGCCGGGGCGGCGTCGTCGGCCGTGAGGGAGGCGAGGGCGGCGGAGCGGACGGGGACGTCGGGGACCGGCGCCTGCGTGGCGGCCGCGGGGCTCGGCGAGGGTGCGGCCGTCGCCGTCGGGCCGGGGGACGTCGTCGTGCCCGACGACGCCGCGCACCCGACCAGCAGCGAGGCCGCCACTGCGGTGGTCAGGACACCGATGGCGATCGAGCTGTGGCGGGTGCGCGGCATGTCGTCCTCCGTAGGGAGCGGACGTTCCGTGGCCGGAGGTCCGGGTGCCGGGGCGCGGTGGAGAGGTGAGGGCACCGCGCCCCGGCCGCGGGGCTCAGTCGCGGGCGGTGGCCCGGACCGGCTGACGGCGGGTGATCAGGAGAGCACCGGCCGCCGCGACTGCCGCGCCGATGGCGAGCAGCCACGTCGTGCCCGACGCCGTGTCGCCGTCCGTGGCGGCGAGCCCGAGCTCACCGGTGGGGACGCCGGCCGGCGCGGAGTGGAGGCCGTCGATGGTCTGGACGGCGAGGGCGAGGTTGCCCGCCTCGAGGCTGCCCCACGCGTAGACGATCGTGTTGACGCCCTCGGTGACGGGGACGTCGGCCGGGCCGATGACCGGGTCGGTCGTGCCGGTCGCGGCGACGGCGGCGGAGACGGTCGCGGCGGGCAGGTTCAGGACCTTCTCGTCGGGGTTCTCCAGGCCGGTGATGACGGGCGTGCCACCGGCGAGGATGTCGACGGCCGGGGCGGCCGCGGTGTGCCGGACGGTGAGGCGGCCCTCTCCGGCGGCCGTCGTCGAGGTGTCGTTCGTGAAGAGCGTGGCCGTCGGGGTGCCGACGCCGTCGAGGTGCGCGACGGCGGTGTAGCTGACGCCGGCCGCGAGGGGCAGGTCCACGGGCCCGATGGCGGGGGCGGAGTCGTCGGCGGCGTCGGCGGCGGTGATCGCGACCGTGTACGTCCCGGCAGGCAGGTCGAGCGGGCCGGCCAGGTCGCCGGGCTCGAAGTCGTCGAGCGTCCGCTCGCCGTTGACCCAGACGTCGACGGTGAGGTCGGGGACGCCGTGCAGGACGGACAGGCTCGCGGTGTGGTTGTCGGCTGCGGCCGGGAGGGCGGCGGCGACGGTGGCCAGAGCGGTCGCTCCGAGCGCGGCGGTGATGGCCACGGCTCGCTGTGCCGTGGTGCGCGGTGCGGTGGTGCGCATGGTCTCTCCTGAAGGTGCTGCCCCGCTGGGGCACCGGTAGTTGACGCCTGTACTACGGCTCCGACCAGCACTCTGGATGCAGAAGATGCGCAGAAGTTTGGAGAGTTTGTCGACGGTTGCCTGCGGACCGGAGGTTTGCCTCCTTCACGACCCCCGCCTCAGCCCCCTTTTCCGTCCAACCTTTGTCCCGCCGCCCCGCCGCCCGCCGCCCCGCCGTCCCGGGGCTGGGGAGAGTTCGCGACGGTATCCGTCCGAAAGTCTCCCCAGCTCACGGCCGGACGTGTGTGCGGGGGTGAGTCCAGGGGCGGAGATCCGGGGGGTGGTCCGGTGTGGCCCCGGGCGTCAGGCGAGCTGGGCGTCGGCGACCGTGGCCGCGACGTGGGCGACGCCGTCGGCCACCACGAGGTCCGTGACCGTGACGCCGGCGATCTTGGACTCGACCGCGCGCTGGACGTGCACGATGAGCTCCGGCCCGGCCGCGCCCTCGCGCAGCTCGACGGAGTCGGCGGGCAGGCCCGCGCGGACGACCAGGCGCTGGATCGTGCCGCTGAACTGGCCGATCATCCGCTCGACCGACATGCCGCGGGCCTGCGCGCGGATCCCGAACACCGCCGTGCCGGCCTCGAAGGACGCGAACGTGGCGGTCGCCGTCACGGTGCCCGCCATCTGCCCCATGAGGCCCCGCAGCCCGCCGCCGCCCGTGACCGTGCTCGCGTCGATGTCCGCCTCGAGGGACGCGCCCGACGCGCGGACGTCCTTCACCATCGGGGGGAGCGGCTTGGCCGCGAGGGCGAGGGACAGCGCTTCGGTCAGGGGGAGCTGGAGCTGCATGGGGAGGCCTTCCGTCGGTCGGGTCGCGTCGCTCCGGCACGCTAGTCGACGCCGCGGCGACGCGCCCAAGTCCGTCTCGGCGTCGGGCCGACGCGGCGCACCACACCGCCTGAGCCGGCCCGCGGCGTCGGGCGCCGGGCCCTCGACCACACGGACGGGGGTATCGCCGACGGCGAGGTCACGTCTCCGTGACGATCCCGCATCGAAGTGACCACGCAGTGGTGGGATGTGTTCCGCGCCCTGAGAACCTTGCCTGGGAGGATCGAATGCGCAGGGGGACACGGGTGGCGGCTGCCCTGACAGCCGTGGGGGTGGTGACCGCCGTCGTCGGCCTCGCCAGCTGCGGCACGACGCCCGCCGAGGGCGTGGCCGTCGCCCGCGTCGAGGTGCAGGACGCCACGACCATCACGCTCGTCTTCGGCTCGTGCGTGCCGCACCCCCAGGTCGCCCTCACCCAGTCCGACGACGTCGTCGAGGTCGACGTGACCTCCGCTGGCGGCGGGGTCTGCGACCCGTGGCTCCAGGTCCCCCTCGACGCGCCCCTGGGCGAGCGGGCCGTCGTCGACGGCCGGCACGGCAGCGAGCTGCGGGTCGTCGGGCGCACGCGGCCGGTGGCGATCGCGGAGGCCGTCGTCGGCAGCGGGGGGCGCGTCGTCGTCCTGACCGTGCCGACGTGCAACGCCCAGACCGAGGTCACGCGCCTGGTCGAGGCCGACGACTCGGTCGAGGTGGAGGTCGCGGCCACGGGCGGCAGCACCACCCGCGAGTGCCTCGACTCGGTCGAGGTGCCGCTCACGGCGCCGCTGGGCCAGCGGGTCCTCATCGACGCGAGCACCGGCGAGCCGGTCCCGAGCATCGGGTACCTCGCCGGGTCCTGAGCGGACTCCACACATCCGGGGTCGGGCGCGTTCTGAGAGAGCAGGACATCGTCGAGCTCCCCCAGGAGGAGAACCCATGAACCCGAAGAAGACCGTGAGCCGCCGTCGTCGTCTGGTGGCCGGGGGCATGGTCGCGGCCACCCTCTCGCTCGCCGGCGCGACCGCCGCCATCGCGTCCAGCCAGGGCGTTCCCGCTGACGCCCCGGTCAAGGCGCCCGCCGACGCCCCCGCGGTCGCCGAGCCCGCCCTGGACGCCGAGGCCACCCTGGACGACGAGGCCGCCGCCGCGAACGACGCCTTCTGGGCCGCCGGCTACACCAGCGACGACGTCGTGGCGCTCGCCGCACTGTGGCAGCTGGACCAGGCGGAGACGAAGGTCGCCGCGGGCCGGCTGATCCTCGCGGGCGAGGCGCTCCCGATCGCCCCGGGCGCCAGCCCGGTCGTCGAGGTGGACGGCGACGGGACCGACTGGTCGACCCTGCCCGACGGCTACACCCGCGAGCAGTACGAGGCGTTCTGGGGCGCCGGCTACACGGTGGAGGACCTGGACGCGCTGTGCGCGCTCTGGCAGACGGACGCGATCGAGACCAAGTCGGCCGCGGGCCAGATGATCCTCGACGGGCAGACTGTCCCCGTGGCACCCGGCACCGCGACGGTCGCTCCCTGAGCCGGCCCGCACCGACCGTCCCCGCCGGGCCGACCGAGACGAGGATCCACGTGGACGAGCTCCCGCTGCGCACGGGGTTCGAGGTGGAGCTGCTGGCGCCCGCCGGCGCCGACCGCCAGGACCTCGCCGACGCGCTCGCGGCCCGGTGCGGGGGGTCGGTGCGGCGCTCGTTCCACCTGGACAGCACCCCGTCACCCGTCCCGGGCATCGGGGTGTTCCGGCACTTGTCGCCCGCGTTCGACGTCGTCGGGCCCGACGGCACCCCCGTGGCCCGGCTGGTCGACGACATCACGATCGAGGCCGACGTCGCACCCGGGCCGGGCTCGCCGCCCGCGGTGCGCGGGCACCGCGGCTGGTACCGGATCCTGTGCGACGACGCGCGCCTGCTCCGCCTCGTCGAGCGCCACGTGGACCCGGCCGCCCCGCTCGCATCGGCGCTCGACCCGGTCGCGGAGCTGTTCGGCGTCGCGGCCGAGGTGCTGGGCGGCGCCGTGCGCGTGAACGACGCGACAGGCGCGACGATCGCCGTCGCGATGCCGCTGCCCGCGGGCCGGGAGCGGCCCTGCGAGATCATCACGCCGCCGCTCGCCACGGCTCACCGGGCCGTGCTGGAGGGGCTCCTGGCGCCCGCGCGCGAGCTCGGGTTCACCGTCCCTCGCGAGGCCGCGGTGCACCTGCACGTCGACGGCGAGCCCTACCGTCGCCCGACGGCGTTCGCGAACGTCGTCCGCCTCTTCGCGCACTGGCGCGAGCCCCTCGGGGCGGCCCTCGGCACCAACCCGGCGTGCCGGCGTCTGGCACCGCTGCCCGCGGCCCTCGTCGAGCTCGTCGAGCAGGGGTGGGCCGACGACGCCGACGCCTGGGCCCGGCTGCGCGCGGCGGTCCGCGAGGTGGGCGTGACGAAGTTCGCCGACGTGAACCTCACCCAGCTCGTGTCGGAGCGCCCCCTGCGCGACACCCTCGAGGTGCGCATCCTGCCGGGCGCGATCGACGCCGACGAGATCGTGGGCCGCGCGGCCCTGGTGCACGCGCTGCTGCTGCGCTGCACCGTGGGGGACCCGTTGCCGCGTCCGGGCGCCGACGCCGTCGCCGACCCGTGGGGGGCGCTCGAGCGCCTCGCCGCCGGCGCGGACCGGACCGTGCGGGTCGCCCGGTGACCGCCCCGCTGCGCGCCGTCCCCCGGGACACCGGCCCGGTC
>JAEYXM010000252.1 GCA_023428465.1 Actinomycetes bacterium | reverse complement strand
TCCCGACGCACCGGCGGACCACACTGGGCCAGCACGCGCCCGGCGACGGCGGCGACGTCGGCCTGGAGCCGTGCCTGGGCCGCGACCCGGCGCCTGGCCGTGGCCACGAGCGCCGCGCGCAGCTCCGGTACGCCCTCCCCTGTGCGTGCGGACACGTCGAGCACGGGGACGCCGGCCAGGTCGTCGTCGGCGAGGAGCCGCACGAGGTCGCGGTGGCAGGCGCGGCGCTCGGCGGGCGAGAGCCGGTCCACCTGGTTCAGGACGACGAGCAGCACGTCCCGGTGACCGGCAAGGCCACGCAGGTACTGCTCGTGGACCGCCGCGTCCGCGTACTTCTGCGGGTCGACGACCCACACCATGAGGTCGACGAGCGCCACGAGTCGCTCCGCCTCGAGGCGGTGGCTGGTGACCACCGAGTCGTGATCGGGAAGGTCGAGGATCACCAGGCCGCCGTCGGCGGCGGCAGCCTCGCCGTGGGGGCCGTCGCCCGGCCCGCCCGGCCCGCCAGGTCCGCCCGGCCCGCGCAGGTGGTGCCGACGCCGGACGCCGAGCCAGTCCAGCAGGGACTCGGCCCCCTCGCCGCGGACGATCGCGAGCGCCTCGCTCGTCGTCGGCCGTGTGACCGCGACCTCGGCGACGGCCTCGCCGGCGAGCGCGTTGAGCAGGGAGGACTTGCCGGAGCCGGTCGGCCCGGCGAGCGCGACGACGGTGTGCTCGGGCAGGCGCAGCCGGTCCCCCGCGCGCGCCAGGACCGCCTCCGCGTCGTCGCGGACGGCGTCGTCGAGCACCGAGCGGCCCTCGTCGACGGCCCGGCGCAGCGCGTCGAGCCGCTCGAGCAGGGAGGTCACCGCCACGCGGCCTCCCCGCTGCCCGAGCACCGCGGCGCCCTCACGCGAACCGGCCCAGGTGCAGCTCGGTGCGGTAGTCCAGCCGGACGGCCCCGTCGCGGGCGTGCGCGTCGAACAGCGCGTCGAGGTCGGCCAGCATCCCCTCGTGGTCGGGGTGCCCGGGCGGCGGCGCGTACGACGTCGACAGGAGGCGCCCGCGCAGCCCGACACGGTCGAGGACCTGGTGGTTGTCCAGCTCGTGCAGCTCGTGCGGGCCCGGGGCGAAGAACTCGCGCAGCTGCTCCCGCGGGATCTGGCGGTGGTCCACCTGACCGAGGTCCGTCGCCCAGCGGCGCAGCAGCGCGTCGTACGCGGCCGTGAACGGGGTCGTCGTGACTCGGCCGTTCCAGATGATCGCGACAGCCCCGCCGGGCCGGAGGATGCGGCGCATCTCCCGCCCGACGGCGTCCCGGTCGAACCAGTGGAACGCCTGCGCGGCCGTCACGAGGTCGATGCTCGAGGCGGCGAGGTTCGTCGCCTCGGCGGGACGACGGTGCGTGCGGACGGTGCTCCCGGGAGCAAGCGAGCCGATCAGTGCGGCAAGCATCTTCTCGTTGGGCTCGACGGCGTGCACGTGCGCCCCGGCGGCCTCGAGGAGCCGCGTGAAGATCCCCGTGCCCGCACCGAGGTCGGCGACGACGCAGCCGGGTCCGAGCCCGGCGCGGTCACGCAGGAGGTCGATGATGGCGGGCGGGTAGCCGGGCCGGGCCCGCACGTAGGTCTCGACCCGGTCGCTGAAGCGCTGCGTCGGGTCGCTCACTCGGCCCCCCGCAACCGACGCCACCACCGGCTGAGCGCGTTCTCGCGGCGCGGGGTGGGCGCCTCGTCGGCGGGAACGGGCCGCGGCACCGGTACGGGCGGTAGCTCGGTGCCGAGCTCGACCGCGGCGACCGTCAGGGCGGCGACCGCGTGCCGGATGCGGTCGGCGGCCTCGGGCCGCACGTCGGCCGCGGCGAGGACCGTGCGGAACCGCGCCGCCTCGGCGTCGAGCAGCACGCCCAGGCGGCGCTGCAGGTCCGCGTGCGCGGTCGTCGTGAGCCGGCGGACGGCGTCGTCGCCGAACACCGCCTCGAGGAGTCTCTGGGCCAGCACTGCGGTCCCGCCCGCCACGCCGACCTCCGCCGTCGTCAGGCCACCGGTGTGCGCGAAGATCGCGATCATCAGCGCGGCGCCGAGCCCGTTGACGCCGAAGGACAGGACCCGCGCCGTCACCCGCCGCTCGGCGCCCTCGGTGGAGACCAGCTCCAGGACGCCCGCCTGCCACGCGCGGACCTCGGCGGCCGTACGCTCCGCGAGGTCGCCCGACGCCCGCGAGAGACGCAGACCGGCGAGGAGCTCGCGCCCGGCAGGGTCGGCGTACCAGGACGCGTGCGCGTGCTCGGCCGCGCGGTCCGCGGCGTCGACCACGAGGTGTACCAGCCCGTCGCCCACGGCGCGGGCAACCGTCTCCGGTGCCGGGCGGCCGCGCACGGCGGCCGTGAGCCGGTCCCGCCACGTCCCGACGCGCTCCTCGATCGCGCGGAGGATCTCTCCCGTCCCGACGAATTCCTGCCACCGGGCGAGGACCTCCCCGCGGAGCAGGGTGCCGTCGGCGGTCGCCGTCGCGACGTCCCGCCCCGCGGTCGCGTAGGCCGCCGCGACGGCCTCGTCCAGCCGGGCGGCGTGCTGGCGCTGGGTGTCCACCGCCGCGGCGAGCCGCGGCGCGGCGGCCAGCAGATCC
>JAEYXM010000189.1 GCA_023428465.1 Actinomycetes bacterium | reverse complement strand
CGGTTCCGACACCCGTGATCACCTGTGTGGCGACGCCGTCGGCCACCGGCCCGTCAGCTCCCGCGCAGCAGGTCCTCGAAGCTCTCGGTGAGGGCGAAGGGGTCGACGGGCGCCGGACGCTCGCGCGCCGCGACCTGCGCCGCGAGCTCCGCGGCGCCGCGGGCCACCCGGTCGGCGAGAGGGGCGACGTCGTCGTCGGCGCGCACCCCCGTGGAGTGACCGAAGTCGTCCGTGGCCGCGAACACGCCCGTCGGGACGGTCAATGCGCCCAGGTACGCGAACAGCGGGCGCAGCGCGTGCTCGATCGCGAGCGAGTGCCGCGCGGTGCCCGCCGTCGCGCCGAGGAGCACAGGCACGCCGGCGAGCGCGCCGTCGTCGACGAGGTCGAAGAACGTCTTGAACAGGCCGCTGTACGAGCCGGAGAAGATCGGGGAGACCGCGACGACGCCGTCGGCCCGGGTGACCGCGTCGAGCGCGACGCGCAGCGGCGCGGAGCCGACGCCGGTGAGCAGCATCGTGGTCAGGTCGGCGGCGACGGGGCGCAGATCGATGGTGACGGCGCGCGCGGGGACGGCGAGGTCGGCCAGCGCGCGCACGGTCGCCTCGCCCAGGCGGTCCGCGAGCAGGCGCGTGGAGGACGGCTCACGCAGGCCTGCGCTCACGACGGCGATCGTGCGCTCCGCGTTCCGCCCGTCGGCAGCCGAGCCCGCGCCGGCGGCGCTTCCCGCGCCGACCCCCGGCGCGCTCATGCCGGCTGCTCCTGCGGCGAGCGGCCGGTGACGCCGTCGGCGTCGGCGTAGACCGTGACGTCCCGGGGGCCGCCCGCGGCCTCGACGAGGGAGGCGTGCGTGGGGGCGTCCGGGACGTGCGCGGGGCGGCCGGCGGCGAGTTCGCGGCGCAGCACCGGGACGACCTCCGTGCCGAGGATCTCGAGCTGCTCCAGGACCGTCTCGAGGGGCAGACCGGCGTGGTCCATGAGGAACAGCTGGCGCTGGTAGTCCCCCACGTGGTCGCGCATGCCCGCGTACCGGTCGATGACCTGCTGCGGGCTACCGACCGTCAGCGGCGTGAGCTCGGTGAACTCCTCGAGCGACGGGCCGTGCCCATAGACGGGCGCGACGTCGAAGTACGGCCGGAACTCGCGCACGGCGTCCTGGCTGTTCGGCCGCATGAACACCTGGCCACCGAGGCCGACGATCGCCTGGTCCGCCGAGCCGTGCCCGTAGTGCTCGAACCGCTCGCGGTACAGCCGGACCATCGCCTCGGTGTGCTCGATGTTCCAGAAGATGTTGTTGTGGAAGAAGCCGTCACCGTAGTACGCGGCCTGCTCGGCGATCTGCGGTGAGCGGATCGAGCCGTGCCACACGAAGGGCGGGACGCCGTCGAGCGGGCGCGGCGTCGACGTGAACGACTGGAGCGGCGTGCGGAACTTGCCCTCCCAGTCGACGACGTCCTCGCGCCAGAGCCGGTGCAGGAGGGCGTAGTTCTCGATCGCCAGCCCGATGCCGTTGCGGATGTCCTGGCCGAACCACGGGTAGACCGGGCCGGTGTTGCCGCGGCCCATCATGAGGTCGTTCCGCCCGCCCGAGAGGTGCTGGAGCATCGCGTAGTCCTCGGCGATCTTCACCGGGTCGTTCGTGGTGATGAGCGTCGTCGCGGTCGACAGGATGATCCGCTCGGTCTGCGCGGCGATGTAGGCGAGCGTCGTCGTCGGCGAGGAGGAGAAGAACGGCGGGTTGTGGTGCTCGCCGAGCGCGAAGACGTCGAGCCCGACCTCCTCGGCCTTCTTCGCGATCTCGACGACGGCGCGGATGCGCTCGTGCTCGGTCGGGATGCGGCCCGTGGTGGGGTCGCGCGTGATGTCGCTGACCGTGAAGATCCCGAACTGCATCACTGGGGGCTCCTGTGCTCGGAGGGGGACGTCGTCTGGGCTGTTCAATATTCAACCAACTGTCTGGAGAACCTCGCGCCGTGGCCCGCTATTCCCGCCCGGGCGCCGTCGTCGGGCCCAGGTGTTCCCTCAACCGTAGGCACGGCGCGGCGCGTCGGCCATGGCGCGGGGGGTCGGGTGCGGGGGCGGGCGGGGGGTCGGGTGGGGCGTCGGGTGGGGCGCCCGCCAGGGCGCCAGGGCGTCGGTGCCGCGGGTTACGGTGCTCGGGTGACCCACGACGCCACGCATGACGCGGCCACCGACGCGACCGACGCGACCGACGACGCCACCCGGGACGCGGGCCTCGTCCCGCCCACCGCCCGCGAGCTCGCGAACGCCTGGGTCGAGCTGCTCGCCGACATCGACCCCGCGGTCGGCACGTCGCTCGGCATCCGCCCGGGCGACGACCGCATGCCCGACCTGTCCCCCGAGGGCCTTCGCGGCGAGGCCGAGGCCGCGCGCACCGTCCTCGCCGCGCTCGCCGGGGCGCGCATCACCGACGACGACGACCGCCGCTGCGCCACCCTGCTGCGTGAGCGCCTCAGCACCGCGCTCGCCGCGCACGACGCCGGGGAGGACCTCGCGAGCCTGCGGCCCATCGGCTCCCCCGTGCACGTCCTCCAGTCGATCTTCCTCATGATGCCCACCGCGACCGAGGACGACTGGGCCGTCGTCGCCCGGCGCCTCGCCGCCGTGCCCGCCACCGCGACGTCCTACCGGCGCAGCCTCGAGTCCGGGCTCGCGACCGTGCACCGCAGCGCGCCGCGCCAAGCCGCCGCCGTCGCCGACCAGCTCGATGCGTGGCTCGGGACCGACGGTGAGCCCACCTGGCACGCCGGCTTCGTCGCAGCCGCGCCGGACCTCCCCGCGACGCTCACGCGCGAGCTCGAGCGGGGAGCCGAGTGTGCCGCCGCCGGAATCGCCGCCCTGCGCGACTGGATCCGGGCCGAGTACCTGCCCGCGGTCGCGGAGGTGCCCGACGGCGTCGGGCGCGAGCGGTACCTCCTGGGGGCGAAGGCCTTCACCGGCGCGGACCTCGACCCCCTCGACGCGTACACGTGGGGCTGGGAGGAGCTCGCGCGCATCGAGACCGAGATGCTCGAGGAAGCCGACCGCGTGCGCCCCGGCGCCACGCCCGCGCAGGCCCTCGCGTGGCTCGACGAGCACGGGCCCGCGATCGAGGGCGTCGCGGAGGTTCGCACCTGGCTGCAGACCATGATGGACACCGCCATCGCGCGGCTCGACGGGACGGTCTTCGACATCGCCGAGCCCGTCAAGCGCGTCGAGGCGATGATCGCCCCGCCCGGCGCCGCCGCCGCGCCGTACTACACGCGTCCCTCGCTCGACTTCGCCCGGCCCGGCCGCACCTGGCTGCCGACGCTCGGCCGCACACGCTTCCCCCGGTGGGACCTCGTCAGCACCTGGTACCACGAAGGTGTCCCCGGCCATCACCTGCAGCTCGCGCAGTGGGCGAACCGGGCAACCGAGCTGTCCCGGTTCCAGGTGAGCGTCGGGTCCGTGGCCGCCAACACCGAGGGCTGGGCTCTGTACGCCGAGCGCCTCGTCGACGAGCTCGGGTACCTCACCGACCCCGGCGACCGGCTCGGCTACCTCGACAACCAGCGCATGCGGGCAGTACGGGTCGTCATCGACATCGGCATGCACCTGGGCCTCGAGATCCCGGCGTCGTCGGGGTTCCACCCGGGCGAGCGGTGGACGGCTGCGCTCGGGGAGGAGTTCTTCGCGGCGCGCAGCGGATCGCCCGCGGCGTTCGTCCAGTCGGAGATCGTGCGCTACCTCGGCTGGCCCGGGCAGGCCATCAGCTACAAGCTCGGCGAGCGCGCGTGGCTCGCGGGCCGCGACGCCGCCCGACGACGCCACGAGGCCGCCGGCGAGGCGTTCGACCTGCGCGCATGGCACACGGCCGCGCTCTCGCTCGGCGCACTCGGCCTCGACGACCTGACCCGCGAGCTCGCGGCCCTCTGACGCGCGGGTGCGACCGGGTCAGGCGACGCGGTAGCGCTCCACGAGGCGGTCCATCGCGCCGTCGAACCGGGGGTCCATGACGCGGCGGGCCGCGTCTGCGTCGTGCCAGGCCACGATCTCCCGCGCACCCTCCTCGAAGCGCACGGTCGTCGTGAAGTCCGGCACGAGCGAGCGCAGCTTCGTGGTGTCGAAGACCATGCAGTGCGCCTTGTCGCCGAGCAGGCCGGCGCCCCAGTCGGGGTCCTCCGCGGCGATCGCGTCGGACGGCACGTGCACGATGCGCGGCTCGACACCCGCCGCCCGCGCCAGGGCCCACGCGATCTGGTCCCACGTCAGGACGTCGTCGCCCGTGATGTGGAAGGCCTCGCCGAGCGTGCGCGGGTTGCCGAGCAGCGGCAGCAGGCCCCGCGCGAAGTCCGTGTGGTGCGTGAGCGTCCACAGCGACGTCCCATCGCCGTGGACGACGATCTCCTTGCCCTGGCGCATCCGCTCGATGAGCGTCCAGCCGCCGTCGAGCGGGATGAGGGTGCGGTCGTAGGTGTGCGAGGGCCGGATGATCGTGGCCGGGAACTCCTCGTCGCGGTACAGACCGACCAGGATGTCCTCGCACGCGATCTTGTTGCGCGAGTACTCCCAGTGCGGGTTGCGCAGCGGCGTCGACTCCGTGATCGGGAGGCGCGACGGCGGCGTCTGGTAGGCCGACGCGGAGCTGATGAACACGTACTGGCCAGTCCGGCCGCGGAACAGCTCGATGTCGGTGCGGACGTGCTCGGGCGTGAAGGCGACCCAGTCGACGACCGAGTCGAACTCCTCGTCCCCCAGCGCGGCGCGCACGCTCGCGGGGTCCCGGACGTCGGCGTGGAGCTGCCGGACGCCGTCGGGCACCGGACGCAGGTGCGACGCGCCGCGGTTGAGGAGCGTGAGGTCGACGCCGCGCTCAGCGGCGAGCGCGGTGACCGCGGAGCTGATGATGCCGCTACCGCCGATGAACAGAACCCGAGGAGCACTCATGCCTCGAAACGATACGGCCCCGTCCCCCGAACCAATACCCCCCACCCCGCCCCAGCCCCCCCCTCACGGCCAAAGTGGTACCCAACTGACCCGTTGCGTTCCAGAGTGGAACGAAGGTGGTCGGTTGAGTACCACTTTGGCGACTGCGGGGGTGGGGCAGCCGGGCCCGGGGCGGGCCGGGCGGGGGTGGGGTCAGACGTAGGAGGCGTAGGCCGGGAGGTCCAGGACGCCGTTGCCCGAGAGGCCGATGAGGATGACCTCGCCGTCGGAGGCCGACGAGCGGGCGTACTCGATCGCCGTGGAGACCGCGTGCGTCGACTCCGGCGCGGGGATGATCCCCTCGGCGCGCGCGAACTCGACACCGCCCGCGAAGGCCACGTCCTGATCGACCGCCACGGCCTCGATGAGCCCGAGGTTCACGGCGTGCGACACCATCGGCGACATGCCGTGGTAGCGCAGGCCACCCGCGTGGATCGGCGCCGGCACGAAGTCCTTGCCGAGGGTGTGCATCTTCAGCAGCGGGGTCAGGCCGGCGACGTCGCCGTGGTCGTAGCGGTACTCGCCCTGCGTCAGCGACGGGCACGCCGCCGGCTCGCACGCGACGACGCGCGTCGTCGTGCCCTCGCGCAGGTTCTGCCCGATGAGCGGGAACGCCAGCCCCGCGAGGTTCGAGCCACCGCCGGCGCAACCGAACGCGACATCGGCCTGCTTCTCCCCCACAGCCGCGAGCTGGGTGAGCACCTCCTGGCCGATGACGGTCTGGTGCAGCATCACGTGGTTGAGGACCGAGCCGAGCGAGTAGTGGGCCTTCGGGTCCTGCGCTGCGACCTCGACAGCCTCCGAGATCGCCATGCCGAGCGAGCCGGTCGTGTCCGGGTCCGCCGCGAGCATCGCGCGACCGGACTCCGTCAGGTCCGACGGCGACGGGTGGCACACGCTGCCGTAGGCCTCCATCTGGTAGCGCCGGTACGGCTTGGAGTCGTACGACGAGCGCACCTGCCACACCTCGCACGTCAGGCCCATGAGCGCGCAGGCCATCGACAGGGACGCGCCCCACTGGCCCGCGCCCGTCTCCGTCGTGAGCCGCGTGATGCCCTCGATCGCGTTGTAGTACGCCTGCGGGACGGCGGTATTCGGCTTGTGCGAGCCCGCCGGGCTCACGCCCTCGTACTTGTAGTAGATCCGCGCCTTGGTGCCGAGTGCGCGCTCGAGCCGGTGCGCGCGCACCAGGGGCGAGGGCCGCCACAGGGCGTAGATCTCCCGGACCGTCTGCGGGATCTCGACGTACCGCTCGGTCGTGACCTCCTGCATGATCAGGCCCATCGGGAACAGCGGCGCGAGGTCCTCCGGACCGAGCGGCTCCTTGGTCCCCGGATGCAGGTGCGGGGGCACCGGCTCCGGCAGGTCCGCCGAGAGGTTGTACCAGTGCGTCGGCACGGTGGAGGGCACCGAGACGCCCAGCGGATCCGTCGACGGGGCGACGACAGGGGTGAAGGTGGAGTCAGTGCTCACGACGCGCGTCCTCGGGGTCGGATGGTGACGATTCGCGGCGAGCATAGCCGCCCGACGTGCGGCGGGCGGGCCCCGCTCACCGGTCGGCCACGTGCGCGGTGAGCACTCCGCCGGGGGTCGGCCGACGACGCCGCCCGCACCGTCACGCGAATGGTCCTGCGGGCCGCCGGGCGGACCCTCGCGCGACACCTCTGCCCGGTCCTCGGACCTGCCGACGTCGGGCATCCGGCCGGCCGCTACCCTGTCGCCTCGTCGCCCCGGATCGTCCCCGCCCGACCCCTGGGAGCCCCCGTGACCGTGCCGTCCCCCCAGCCCGGCCAGTACCAGCCCGGCCAGTACCAGCCCGGCCAGTACCACCCCGGCCTCGGCCACACCGACCCTGTCCTGCCGTACACCGCGCCCGGCAGCAACGTGGGCCGCGGGACCCTCCTGTCGCTCCTCACCGTCCCGATCGGCGTCGTCCTCTGGCTCATCATCTGGGGCTTCGGGTTCATCGCCAGCCTCGTCGGCGCGCTCGTCGCCTTCCTGGCGGTCACCCTGTACGTGAAGGGCGCCGGCCGCATCACCAAGGGCGGGGCGCTGATCGTCATCGCGGTCACGGCCGTCACCCTGCTCCTGTCGTTCATCGGCGGGATCGCCCTCGACTTCGCCACGTCGTTCGGCCAGATCAACGGCGTCGGGACCCTGGGCGCGTTCGGACACGAGAACTTCTGGCCGCGGTTCTCCGACGTCCTCCCGGACGCCTTCCCGGAGTACCTGCCCGACTTCGCGCTGGCCACCCTCTTCGGTGCCGCCGGTGCGTTCTCGGTGCTGCGCTCGGCGTTCAGCGGGTCGGGCGAGGCCGAGCCGACGCAGGACGACCAGCAGGCGGC
>JAEYXM010000187.1 GCA_023428465.1 Actinomycetes bacterium | reverse complement strand
GGCCACGCGAGGTCGCCGTCGTCGGCGCTCCGGGCGACCCGGCGCGCGACGCCCTCGTGCAGGCGGCGACCCGGTGCACCGCGCCCGGGCTCGTCCTGGCCGTCGGCGCTCCCGCCGGCCCTGCGGGCGTCCCGCTGCTCCTCGACCGGCCGCTCGTCGACGGCCGCGCGACCGCCTACGTGTGCCGCAGGTTCGTCTGCGAGCGCCCGACCACGGACCCCGCCACGCTCACCGCACAGCTCGCTTCTGGGCGCAACGGCTGAACCGGCCCCCAGCGTGCAATGCTGGGCCCCGGACGCGGGATGATCGAGCCGCGCCGTGCTTGCGAGGAGGACACATGTCGGGTCGGGTCGTCGTGGTCGGCGGTGGGTACGGAGGAGCGAGCGTCGCACGACAGCTCGACCCGGACTTCGACGTCACCCTCATCGAGCCGAAGGACGCCTTCGTGCACTCGAGCGCGGCCCTGCGCGCCGTCGTGGACCCCGACTGGCAGGAGCGCGTCTTCTACCCGTACGACCAGCTCCTCACGCGCGGGCGCGTCGTGCGGAACTGGGCCCGGCGCGTCTCCCCCGGCTCCGTGCGGGTGTCGCTCTTCGAGACCATCGACGCCGACGCCGTCGTGCTCGCCACCGGGACCGCCTACCCGTTCCCCGCCAAGTTCCTCGAGGACGAGGCCGCCGTCGCCGGGTCCCGGCTCCAGCGCCTTCGTGAGGACCTCGCGCGCACCGAGCGCGTCCTCGTCGTCGGCGGCGGGCCCGTCGGCCTCGAGCTGACCGGCGAGCTCACCGCCGCGTTCCCCGACCTGCGCGTCACCGTCGTCGACAAGGCCGACGACGTCCTGACCGTCGGCGACTACCTGCCCGGCCTGCGGGAGTCCATCAAGGCCCAGCTCGCCGAGCGCGGCGTCGAGTTCGTCTCCGGCGCGCCCCTCGCCTACCTGCCGCCCGGCGACGTCGGCGTCTTCCACCCGTTCACGGTGGACACCAAGGACCGCGTCCGCATCGACGCGCAGATGTGGTTCCGCTGCTACGGCTCCCGGCCGCTCACCGACTACCTCGACGAGGAGCTCGCCGCCGCGCGTCGCCCCGACGGGCACCTGCGCGTCACCGACTCGCTCACCGTCGTCGGGCAGGACCGCGTCTTCGCTCTCGGCGACATCACCGACGTCCCCGAGAGCAAGCGCGCCAAGGCCGCCCTCGAGCACGCCGACATCGTCGCGCAGAACGTCCGCGACGTCCTCGGCGGGGGCAAGCCCACGCGTCGCCACGTGCCGGGCCTTGAGCAGATCGTCCTTCCCCTCGGGCCCGACGCCGGTGCGTCCCAGCTCGAGGAGACCAAGGGCCGGCGCGTCGTCGTCGGCGCCGACGAGACGAGCCGCATCAAGGGCCACGACCTCATGGCCCCCGTGGTCGCGGAGCTCTTCCGCCGGCCCTGAACGCGCCTCAGGCGTCGGCGATCGGGCGGCCCACCGTCAGGTCGTCGCGGAGGTCCGCGGGGACCGTGTCGCGGTACGCGGCGTCGGGCTGCGCACCGACGGCGTCCAGCACCGTGCCGAAGAAGCACCGCGCGGCCGCGGCGAGCACGACGTCGAGGATCTCGGCGTCGGCCCAGCCCATCCCGCGCAGCTCGTCGAGATCCTCCGGGCCCATGTCCGCGGCACCCGCGGCGACCTTCGTCGCCAGCCGCACCACCGCGGCGTCGGCCGGGTCGAGCCCATCCGTCCGGCCGGCGGCGACGGCGCGGGCCTCGTCGGCGGCGCCGAGGCGGTCGGCGAGCACCTGACCGTGCGCGAGCGAGCAGTACGACGAGCGCAGGCGCAGCGCCGCGGCGAGGATCGCCGATCCAGCTCATGTGCGCTCCCGCCCTGCCGGCGCGGCCCGCCCGCCCTCGGCCCCCGGTCGATCCGGCACCGCCGGCCCACCCTGGGTCGTCCCGGCATCCGCCGATCACGCCATGATCCATGCCACCGGTCGCCAGGTCGAGAACCGGCGCGCGGACGGGCGGCTCAGCGGGCCCGGCGCGCCTTCAGGGCGCGCTGCACCAGCTGCACCGCGAACACCAGCAGCAGCGCCGCGAACAGCACCGCCGACGCGCGCGGGCTCAGCCGCCCGGCGAGCAGTGCCCCCACCGCGGACGCCGCGGCCGCCGCGATACCCACCGCCAGGCCGCTGCGCAGGTCCACCATCCCCCGCCGCAGGTTGGCGGCGGTCCCGGTGATCGCCGTCGGGATGATGACCAGCAGCGACGTGCCCTTGGCGAGCAGGTCGCTCGCGCCGAAGACCGCGACCAGCACGGGCACGACCACCACGCCCCCGCCGATGCCGAACAGCCCCGAGAGCACGCCCGTGACGAGCCCGAGCGCGAGCATCGCGGGCACGGACGCCCACGTCAGCGTCAGATCCCCGTCGCGCGACGGCACCGTGAGCACCAGCTGCACCGCGGCCACGACCAGCAGGGCCACGAGCAGCCAGCGGAAGACGTCGACCCGCACCCGCCGCAGCAGCGACGTCCCGACGACGGACCCCGCCATCGCGCCCACGGCCACCAGAGCGGCCACGGGGATGGACGCGTCGCCGCGCGCCGCGTAGGTCGCTGCACCGACCGCCGACGCCGGCACGATCGCGAGCAGCGACGTCGCCGCAGCGCGGCGGTCCTCGAGCCGTGCGAGGAGCACGAGCAGCGGCACCATCACGACGCCGCCACCGACGCCGAACGTGCCCGACAGCAGCCCGCCCGCCAGCCCCACGAGCACCAAGCGCCCCAGCCCCGGCCCCTGGGGGGGCTCCGCCGCCGGATCGGGCACGGAACCGGGCGCACTGGTCACGATCGGCAACTCTACGGACCCGCCCGCCCCGCCGCGCGGGCCCCCGCCACCGCCCCACCCCCCTGCCGCTCACGGGGGTGCGGGCGGCGAGAGGGGCGGGTGGGGGCCGGCCCGTCCTGAACGAGCGCTCGTGGCGCCTACCCTCTACGCGTGGCTCATCTGCTCGGCGGCGAGGCGCTGCACCTCGAGTACCCGACGACCGTCGTCCTCGACTCCGTGACCGTCGGGATCTCCGAGGGTGACCGGATCGGCGTCGTCGGGCGCAACGGCGACGGCAAGTCCACGCTCCTGGGCCTGCTGTCCGGGCGTCTCACCCCGGACTCCGGCCGCGTCACCGTGCGCGGCGGCGTGCGCATCGGCGTGCTCGACCAGGCGGACACCCTCGACCCGACGCGCACGATCGCGCAGTCGATCGTCGGCGACCGGCCCGAGCACGAGTGGGCCGGCGACGCGCGCGTCCGCGACGTCCTCTCCGGGCTCGTGTCGGACCTGCCGTGGGACGGTGTCGTCGGCACGCTCAGCGGCGGCGAGCGTCGCCGCGTCGCCCTCGCGGCCCTCCTCGCGCGCGACGACGACGTCCTCTTCCTCGACGAGCCGACGAACCACCTCGACATCCAGGCGATCACCTGGCTGGCCGCCCACCTCAAGGCCCGCTGGTCGCCCAGCGCGGGCGGCCTCGTCGTCGTCACGCACGACCGGTGGTTCCTCGACGAGGTCTGCACCGCCACATGGGAGGTGCACGACGGCGTCGTCGAACCCTTCGAGGGCGGCTACGCGGCGTACGTGCTGCAGCGCGTGGAGCGCGACCGCATGGCGGCCGCCACCGAGGCGCGGCGGCAGAACCTCATGCGCAAGGAGCTCGCGTGGCTGCGCCGCGGCGCGCCCGCGCGCACCTCCAAGCCCAAGTTCCGCATCGACGCCGCGAACGCCCTGATCGCCGACGAGCCGCCGCTGCGCAACCCCACCGAGCTCGCCCGGATGGCCACCGCGCGCCTCGGCAAGGACGTCATCGACCTCGTCGAGGTGTCGGTGAGCTACGGGGACACGCACGTGCTCCGCGACGTCACGTGGCTCCTCGGACCCGGTGAGCGCACCGGCCTGCTGGGCGTCAACGGTGCCGGGAAGTCCACGCTCCTCGGCTTGATCACGGGCGACGTCGCACCGACGTCGGGCCGCGTCAAGCGCGGCAAGGCCGTCGAGGTCGCGGCCCTGTCGCAGAACCTCGCCGAGCTCGGCGACATCGGGCGCGAACGCGTGAGCGACGTCGTCGCGCGGTACCGCACCACGTACGCCACGGGCGGCAAGGAGATGACGCCCGGGCAGCTCCTCGAGCGCCTCGGCTTCACGAACGCCCAGCTCGCGACGCCCGTCGGGGATCTCTCGGGTGGCCAGCGCCGCCGCCTGCAGCTGCTCCTCACGCTCCTGGACGAGCCGAACGTCCTCGTGCTCGACGAGCCGACGAACGACATGGACACCGACATGCTCGCCGCGCTCGAGGACCTCCTCGACTCCTGGCCGGGCACGCTCATCGTCGTCTCGCACGACCGCTACCTGCTCGAGCGCGTCACCGACCAGCAGTACGCCATCATCGGCGGGCACCTGCGCCACGTCCCGGGTGGCGTCGACGAGTACCTGCGGCTGCTCGCGCGCGGCGCGGCGGCGGACGGCGCAGCGACCCCCGCAGGCGACGCCGACGCCGGCCGGCCCGCGTCCACGGCGGCGGAGC
>JAEYXM010000141.1 GCA_023428465.1 Actinomycetes bacterium | reverse complement strand
ACCGTGCGGGGCGCCAGCGCGGGCGTGCCCGCGCCGCCGGCCGGCCCGCCGCACGCACCGAGCAGGCGCCGGCGCAGCGCCGGCGAAGTGGCGACCCCGCGCGGACGGCGGCGTTCGACGTGCTGCGTCAGGTCGCCGACTCCGACGCGTACGCCAACCTGGTTCTGCCGCCCCTTCTGCGGGAGCGGGGGATCACCGGGCGCGATGCGGGGTTCGCCACGGAGCTGACGTACGGCACGCTGCGCATGCGGGCCCGGTACGACGCGGTCCTCGCGCTCGTCGTGGACCGTCCTCTCGCCGAGGTCGACCCGCCGCTGCTGGACCTCCTGCGCCTCGGCGCGCACCAGCACCTCGGGATGCGCGTGCCTCCGCACGCCGCGGTGTCCGAGACCGTCGCGCTGGCCCGGGCACGCGTCGGGGCTGGTGGGGCCCAGCTCGTCAACGCGGTCCTGCGCCGCGTCGTCGCCGACGGCTGGGACGCCTGGGAGCCCCGGGTGCTCGAGGCAGCGGGGGCGGACCGCGCGGAGCGGCTCGCCGCCTGCCACAGCCACCCCGTGTGGGTGGTCCGCGCGCTGCACCAGGCGCTCGTCGCCGACGGGCGCGACCCCGGCGAGCTCGAGAGCCTCCTCGAGGCGGACAACGCCGCACCGGTCGTGACGCTGGTGGCGCGTCCCGGCCTCATCTCCCGTGCGGAGCTGGCCGAGGCCTTACCCGGCGCGACGGAGGGTCGCTGGGCACCGACCGCGCTCCTCGCGCCCGGGGGCGACCCGGGGGCCCTCACCGCGGTCCGGGACGCGCGCGCCGGGGTCCAGGACGAGGGCAGCCAGCTCGTCGCCCTCGCCCTGGCGGCCGTGGATCTGGCCGGCGGTGGCCCGGACGTGCGCTGGCTCGACCTGGCTGCAGGCCCGGGCGGCAAGGCCGCGCTGCTCGGCGCGATCGCCGCGGAGCGCGGTGCCCACCTGGTCGCGAACGAGGTCGCGCCGCACCGCGCCACGCTCGTCGAGCGCTCGACTGCAGCGGTGCCCGCCGGGACCGTGGAGGTCGTCCGAGGCGATGGGCGCGACGTCGCGGAGACCTCGCCCGGCGCCTACGACCGAGTGCTCCTGGACGCACCGTGCACGGGGCTCGGCGCGCTGCGCCGTCGTCCGGAGTCGCGCTGGCGGCGTCGGCCCGAGGACCTGCCGCAGCTGCGCAGCCTGCAGGCCGAGCTCCTCGACGCGGCGGTGACGGCCACGCGGCCCGGGGGAGTGGTCGCCTACGTGACGTGCTCGCCGCATGTCGCCGAGACCCGCGCCGTGGTCGCCGACCTCCTGCGCCGGCGCGCCGACGTCGTGCAGCTGGACGCGCGCGAGGCGGTCCGTGCCGTGGCCGGCGCGGGCATCGAGCTCGGGCCCGGCCCGGCGGTCCAGCTCTGGCCGCACGTCCACGGGACGGACGCGATGCACCTCGCGCTGCTGCGTCGAACGGACGCGACGTGACGGAGGAGGCGTCGGCGGGCCAGACTGCCCCTGTGGACGTCCTGATCAACCCCAGCATCCTCGCGTCGGACTTCGTCAACCTCGAGCACGAGCTGGGTCGCATCGGGTCCGCGGACTACGCGCACGTCGACGTGATGGACAACCACTTCGTGCCGAACCTGACGATCGGCCTGCCGGTGGTCGAGCGGATCGTGCAGATCTCACCCGTGCCGGTCGACGTGCACCTCATGATCGAGGAGCCGGACCGGTGGGCTCCGGGCTTCGCCGAGGCCGGGGCGGCGTCCGTGACGTTCCACGTCGAGGCCGCACAGGCACCGGTGCGCCTCGCGCGCGAGCTGCGCCGGATCGGGGCACGGGCCGGGATGGCCCTGCGCCCGGCGACCCCGGTGGAGCCCTACCTCGACCTGCTGCCGGAGCTGGACATGCTCCTGCTCATGACGGTGGAACCGGGCTTCGGCGGGCAGGCCTTCCTCGACGTCGTCCTGCCGAAGATCCGCCGGGCGCGCGACGCCGTCAGCGCCGCAGGGCTGGACGTGTGGCTCCAGGTCGACGGGGGAGTCTCCGAGGAGACCATCGTGCGTGCCGCCGATGCCGGGGCCAACGTCTTCGTGGCCGGCACGGCGGTGTACGGCGCCGACGACGCCGCAGCGGCGATCGACACCCTGCGCGGCCTCGCCGCGGCGGCCCACCGGCACTGACCGCGAGCCGCTCGATCCACGGGCCGGAAGGTCCCCACAGGTCCTGGCGCGCCTGTGGCAGACTCAGCGACGAACACGTACGTGCTCCGGGGTCGGTGTAATTCCGAACCGGCGGTGACAGTCCGCGACCCGCGCCGAGCGAGAGCCCGGCCGGTGGACCTGGTGGAACTCCAGGACCGACGGTGAAAGTCCGGATGAGAGGAAGCACGTGACGGCGGTCCGTAGGACCGGCGTCTGACGTCTCGCGACGTCCACCCCCGGAGCCTGGGCTGCTCCGGGGAGGTGAACGATGGACGAGACCGCCGCGATGGACCGTGCGCTCCTCCTCGCGCGCCGCGGGCCCGAGCACGGTCCGAACCCCCGGGTCGGGTGCGTCCTCCTCGCCCCGGACGGCGCCGTCCTCGCCGAGGGCTGGCACCGTGGCGCGGGGACGTCGCACGCGGAGATCGCCGCGCTGGCGGCCGCACGGGCGGCCCGGCGCAGGACGCGGGGTGCCACAGCAGTCGTCACGCTCGAGCCGTGTGACCACACCGGGCGCACCGGACCGTGCAGCGAGGCGCTCCTGCGGGCGGGTGTGCGCCGCGTGGTCTTCGCGGTCGAGGACCCGAACCCGGTCGCCGCGGGGGGCGCTGCACGGCTGCGCGCCGCGGGGGTGGACGTCGTCTCGGGCGTGCGCGCCGCAGAAGCCGCCCAGCTGCTCGAGGTCTGGGCGTTCGCGGTGCGCACCGGGCGTCCCTTCGTCACCCTCAAGACGGCTGCCACGCTCGACGGCCGGGTCGCAGCGGCGGACGGGACGAGCCGGTGGATCACCGGGCCCGAGGCGCGCGCGCACGCCCACGCCGTGCGGGCGGGTGTGGATGCGATCGCCGTGACGACCGGCACGGTCCTCGCCGACGACCCCGAGCTCACTGCGCGCACGCCCGAGGGGGACCTGGCGGCGCACCAGCCGCTGCGCGTCGTCGTCGGGGAGCGGGACGTCCCGGCCGGCGCGCGCGTGCGCGGGCCCGGCGGCGAGCTGGTGCACGTGCGCTCCCACGACCCGGCAGACGTCCTCGCCGAGCTCGCCGCGCGCCAGGTGCGCCATCTGCTGGTCGAGGGCGGTCCGGCCCTCGCGGGTGCGTTCCTGCGCGCCGGGCTCGTGGACCGCCTGCACGCCTACGTCGCGCCCGTGCTGCTGGGCGCCGGCCCGAGCGTCGTGCCCGACCTGGGCGTGACCACCATCGCGGACGCGCTGCGGCTGCACACCGTCTCCGTCGAGCCCCTGGGGCCCGACGTTCTCGTCACCGCACTCCCGAGGAGGCACTGATGTTCACCGGCATCGTCGAAGAGGTCGGCACCGTCCTCGCCGTGGACCACACCGGGCCCGACGCGCGCCTGACCGTACGTGGCCCGCTCGTCACCTCGGACACGCCCCTGGGCGGGTCCATCGCGGTCGACGGTGTCTGTCTGACGGTGACCGAGGTCTCCGCCGGCACGTTCACGGTCGACGCGATGCCGGAGACCATGCGACGCACGGCGCTCGGCGACCTCGAGCCCGGTGACACCGTGAACCTCGAGCGTGCCGTGCCCGTCACCGGACGCCTCGACGGGCACATCGTCCAGGGCCACGTCGACGGGGTCGGCGAGGTGCTCGAGCGGACGCCGGGACCGCGCTGGGACGACGTCGTCGTGAGCCTGCCGCCGGGGCTGGCGCGCTACGTCGCGGAGAAGGGCTCCATCGCCATCTCCGGGGTCTCCCTGACCGTCACCTCCGTGGGCCCCGACCGGTTCGGCGTGTCCCTCATCCCGACGACGCTCGCGGCCACGACGTGGGGCCGTCTGACGGTCGGGGACCGCGTGAACCTCGAGGTCGACGTCATCGCGAAGTACGTGGAACGCATGCTGGGGGAGGCGTCATGACGGTCCGGCTCGCCCCCATCGAGGAGGCCCTCGAGGCGCTCCGTGCGGGCCGGCCCGTGATCGTGGCCGACTCCCCGGACCGCGAGAACGAGGTCGACGCGATCATCCCCGCCCAGTCCGCGACGCCGGAGTGGGTCGGCTGGATCATCCGGCACTCCTCGGGCTACCTGTGTGCCCCGCTGCCGATCTCGCGCGCGGACGCACTGGACCTGCCGCTCATGGTCCCGGACTCCCAGGACCCGCGCCGCACGGCGTACACGGTCACGGTCGATGCACGCGACGGCGTCACGACGGGCATCTCCGCCTCGGACCGCGCCACCACGCTGCGCGTGCTCGCGGACCCCGGCGCGGGCCCGACCAGCATCATCCGGCCCGGGCACGTCCTGCCGCTGCGTGCGGTGCCGGGCGGCGTCCTGCACCGCGCGGGCCACACCGAGGCGGCGGTCGACCTCTGCCGCCTCGCCGGTCTGCAGCCCGTCGCGGGCATCGCCGAGCTCGTGCACGACGACGGCTCGATGATGCGGCTGTCGGAGGCGTCCGCCCTGGCGGAGGCCGAGGGCCTCGTCGTCATCACGATCGCCGACCTCGTCGTGTGGCGGCTGCGGCACGACCCGCTGCCGCCCGCGGAGGCGCCGCCGACCGAGCCCCGCGTGCACAAGACCGGCACGGCGCACCTGCCGACCCGGCACGGCGACTTCGTGGTGCACGGCTACCGCGACCTGCGTACGGGCGCCGGTCACGCGGCGCTCGTCCCCGTCGCGGCGACGACGCCTGCCGACGTGCCGCTCGTGCGCGTGCACTCCGAGTGCCTCACGGGCGACGCCTTCGGCTCGGTCCGCTGCGACTGCGGCCCGCAGCTGCAGACGGCGCTCGAGCGCGTGGCGGCCGAGGGCGGTGCCGTCGTGTACCTGCGCGGTCACGAGGGTCGCGGCATCGGGCTGCTCGCCAAGATCGACGCCTACGCGCTCCAGGACGCCGGCCGGGACACCGTCGAGGCGAACCTCGACCTCGGCTTCCCGGCGGACCGCCGCGAGTACGGCGCGGCGGCGGCGATCCTCGCCGACCTGGGCATCGACCGCCTCCGCCTGCTCACGAACAACCCCGCGAAGGTCACGGGACTGGTCGCGCACGGCATCGTGGTCGACGCCCACGAGCCGATCGAGGTCGGCCGGACCCCGGAGAACCTGCACTACCTGCGCACGAAGGCGCGCCACATGGGCCACCTGCTGAGCCCCGAGACCCTCACGGAGGACGCACGATGAGCGGAGCCGGCGCACCCCGGTTGATCATGGACGGCGCCGGCCTGCGGGTCGCCGTCGTCGCGGCGAGCTGGCACGACGTCGTGATGGACGGCCTGATCGCCGGCGCGCGCCGGGCACTGGCCGAGGCGGGCCTGCCCGACGCCGAGGTGATCCGTGTCCCCGGGACCTTCGAGCTCGCGGTCGCCGCGGCGCGGCTCGCACCGACCGTCGACGCGGTCGTGGCGCTCGGCGTCGTCATCCGTGGCGGGACCCCGCACTTCGACTACGTCTGCCAGGCCGCGACGGTCGGGCTCACCGAGGTCACCGTGCGGACGGGCGTCCCGGTCGGCTTCGGCGTCCTGACCTGCGACGACGAGGCTCAGGCGCTCGACCGGGCCGGGCTGGCGGGATCGAGTGAGGACAAGGGCTACGAGGCCGCGCAGGCCGCCGTGGCGACCGCGCTGACGCTGCGCGGTCGGTGAGCCGCACCTGACGGGGCGACCAGGGGCGTCCGCGCGTCGGCCGTGGGCGACCCCGGGCCGCGCGTACCTCTACCCTTGGCCCACGTGAAGACCTTCGACTCCCTGTTCGCCGAGCTCGCCGAGAAGGCGGTGACCCGCCCCGCGGGCTCGGGCACCGTCGCCGAGCTGGACGCCGGCATCCACGCGATCGGCAAGAAGGTCGTCGAGGAGGCCGCCGAGGCCTGGATGGCCGCCGAGCACGAGGCCCCGGACCGCGCGGCCGAGGAGATCTCCCAGCTCCTCTACCACGCCCAGGTGCTCATGATCGCGACCGGTCTCACGCTCGAGGACGTCTACCGTCACCTCTGACCGGCGCCCCTGACCGGCGCTTCGTCCGTCACCCCCGTCACTTCCCACCCCGAGGACCCACCGTGCTACGCATCGCCGTCCCGAACAAGGGATCGCTCTCCGAGCCCGCCGTCGAGATGCTCCGGGAGGCCGGGTACCGCCAGCGGCACGACCCGCGGGTCCTGGTGCTGCAGGACCCGGACCACGACATCGAGTTCTTCTTCCTGCGGCCGCGTGACATCGCGGTGTACGTGGGCTCGGGCACGGTCGACGCCGGGATCACGGGCCGCGACCTGCTGCTCGACTCCGGTGCCGAGGCCGTGGAGCACATGCAGCTCGGCTTCGCGGCGTCGACCTTCCGGTTCGCGGCGCCTGCGGACCGCGTGACCTCCGTCGAGCAGATCGCAGGGCGCCGGGTCGCGACGTCCTACCCGGTGCTCGTCGACGGCTACCTGCGCGCCCGAGGGATCGAGACCACCGTGATCCGGCTGGACGGCGCGGTCGAGTCGGCCGTGCAGCTCGGTGTCGCCGAGGTGGTCGCCGACGTCGTCTCGACCGGGACGACGCTGCGCGGCGCCGGCCTGACGGTGTTCGGGGACCCGATCCTGGAGTCGGAGGCCGTGCTCATCCGGCCCCGCGCCCAGAAGGAGGTACCGGCGGGCCTGGAGGTCCTCGCGCGCCGGCTGCAGGGCGTGCTCGTCGCGCGCCAGTACGTGCTCATGGACTACGACGTCCCGACGGCGCTCGTGGAGCAGGCCGTCGCCGTGACGCCCGGCCTGGAGTCGCCGACGGTCTCACCGCTGCACAGCCGCGACTGGTCCGCCGTGCGTGCCATGGTGCCGCGCGGCGAGACGAACCGCGTGATGGACGCGTTGTACGACCTGGGCGCGCGGGCGATCCTGGTCACGTCGATCCACGCCTGCCGCCTCTGAGGCGTTCCGCCGACGGCGGCGCGTGGACCGGGCGGTTCGCGCGCGAGGTCGGACGGCGGGGGGCGACGTGGTCGAGGGATCGGAGCACCGGGTGTTCCGCCCGCGCGCCGGTCGGGTCGTCCCGTTCGCCCTGGGCGGCGCCCTGCTCGTGATGATGGTCGCCGTCGCGGCGTTCCTCACGCCGATCACCGGGGCACCGGCCTCCGTGGCGGACCGTGCGGGCTTCGTGGTGTTCGGGCTCGCCTCGGCGTGGTTCCTCGCGCGCCTGGGCGGCGTGCGTGCCCTGGCATCGGGGGAGGGCCTGGTCGTGCGCAACATCGTGCGGACGCACCGGCTCACGTGGGCGGAGATCGTCTCCGTGCGGTTCGGTCCCGATCGGCCCTGGGTGCAGCTGGACCTGGCCGACGGCGGCACGCTGGCGGTCATGGCCGTGCAGCGGGCGGACGGCGAGCGCGCACGCGCCGAGGCGCGCCGGCTGGCGACGCTCGTGGCGCACTACTCGGCGACGCCCCGCGACGACTAGCGGCTAGCTCGCTGCCGACGCCGTCAGGTCGGTGGCGTGCACCCCGGCGACGGCCGCCGCGACGAACGACTCCGGGTCGGCGTCGAGCCCACGGCCCATCGTGGACAGGCGCACGGGCGTGGCCGCGAGCGTCTCGTCGACCTCGGGCCCGGCCGCGATCTCCACGAGCCGGTGCCGGCCGACGGGCGCGCACAGGTCGCGGGCCTGCTCCAGGACGCGTGCGCGCAGGGCCGTTCGCGCGTCGTCGGGCGCCGGGCCGACGGGCACGACGACGTCGGCCGGTGCCAGTGCGACGCGGCCGTACGCGGTCAGGGAGTGGTGCGAGACGCCGAGGTGGCGCTCGCGCAGGTCCGCCCCCGACACGCGCAGCGCGGCCACGGGGCGCCCGCCGAGCACGGCGGCGGCGTTGACGGCCTCCCCGGCCGCGACGCCGGAGAATCCCCACCGGGTGCCTGTGCCGAGGTTCCCGGGCCCCTGGGCCACCACGACGAGGTCCGCGTCGCACACGAGCCGCGCCGCGAGCAGCCCGGTGTGCACCGTGACCGCCTCGAGGTCGCCGCCGAACGCCTGCCCCACGGTGATGCACGCGCTCAGCCACCCGGCGTCGCGCAGCGCGGCCACGGTGCGCGAGAACCACGCGGGCAGCGCGCCGCCGTCGGTCATGAGGTAGACCGCGCGCGGGGCCGGCCGGCCCGCCCGAGCGGCGGCGGCCCGTGCGCCGGCGAGCACGGCGGGCACGGCGGAGTGCAGGTCGGCGACGACGACCGGCAGGCCCGCCAGGTCGTCGGCGTCACGCAGTGTGCCGTGGTGCGGCGACTCCTGCTCGTCGACGCCGAGGACCATCGCCTGCTGCGGCGTGTAGCGGCCCTTGACGAGGTGCCCAGGTCCTGCCGCGGGGTCCGGTGGCAGGCGGTCGGGCAGCGCCACGACGAGCGCGTAGCCGCCCGTCCCGAGACCGCGCACCAGGGCGCCGGCGTTGAGGAGCACCCGGTCACCGACCTGGGGCAGCCCGACGAGCACGGGGTAGGCGAGCGCGCGCACCTCGCCGTCGTGCGCGCCGTCCTGCAGTCGGACGGTGAGCTCCTGCGCGCCCGTCCATGCCTTGCCGAGGGACACGACGGTCCCGGTGCGCCACGTGATCACGTCAGCACGCTACCGGGCCGCTAGCGTGTCCCGTGATGGCCGACGCCCTGCCTCCCGCCGAGCGGCTGCTCAACCTCGTCATCGCCCTGGTCAACACCTCGGGCCGCATGACGAAGGAGCAGATCCGCTCCTCCGTCGCGGGCTACGACCGGGACGGGTCCAACGAGGCGTTCGAGAGGATGTTCGAGCGCGACAAGGAGACCCTGCGCGAGCTCGGGATCCCCGTGGTGACGGTCCACGGGCCGGCGCACGGCGACGACGCGGGCTACCGCGTGGACCTCGACGCCTACGCGCTGCCCCCGATGGAGCTGAGCGCGGCCCAGCTCGCGGTACTCGGTCTCGCCGCCGAGCTCTGGCAGGACCAGACGCTGCGCGCCGATGCGACGCGCGGGCTCACCAAGCTGCGCGTCGTCGGGGCCACGCCGTCGGCGACCGACGCCGTCGTCGGGCTCGCACCGCGCCTGCACTCGGCCGGCCCGGCGCTGGGACCGCTGCTCGACGCCGCGAACGCGCGGCAGGCCGTGACGTTCACCTACCGCGCGGCGAGCACCGGAGAGGTGCTGCGGCGCGAGGTGGAGCCGTGGCGGATCATCGCCAGCCGAGGTGGCTGGTACCTCGTGGGCCTCGACCGCGGGCGCGGCGCTCCCCGGGTCTTCCGGCTCAGCCGGATCGTGGGGGACGTGACGACCTCGGGCCCGCCCGAGGCGTTCACGGTGCCGGCGGACGCCGACCCGATGGCCATGCTGGTCGACACCCAGCGCGGTCCGGAGCGGACGGCGTGGCTCGCCGTCGCGCACGACCGTGCGGGCGCGCTGCGCTCCCGTGCGCTGACCGACCCGGGGGAGCCCCCGGCCGGACCGGTGCCCGCCGGTCGCGACCTCCTCGCCGTGCCCTACGGCCGGGACCTCGCCGACGAGGTGGTGGGCTACACCGACGCGGTGGTCGTCCTGGCTCCTGATGACCTGCGCAAGGAGGTCGTGCACCGGTTGCGTGAGGCCGTGGCGATGGGGGAGCGGATCGGGGGCACCGATGGCTGAGCGCACCCCGGAGCGGCTCGTCCGGCTCCTCGGTCTCGTCGCCTACCTCGACCGGCACCCGGACGCGCCCGTGGAGGACGTCGCGACGCACTTCGGCGTGACCACGTCGCAGGTGCTCAAGGACGTCGACACCCTCTGGGTGTCCGGCACACCCGGCTACTGGCCGGACGACCTCATCGACTTCGACGCGTCGTCGCACGAGACGGGGCGCCTGCGCCTGACGCAGTCGCGTGGGATGTCGCGGGCCTTGCGGCTCGGCACACGTGAGGCCGTCGCGCTGGTCGCTGCGCTGCGCGCGCTGCGGGAGTCGGCGGGGGAGGCCCTCGACCCGGCGGAGCGCGAGGTCCTTGAGAGCACCCTGGAGACGCTGACGGCCGCCACGGGCGAGGCGGCTGCGACCGTCGACGTCCAGCTTGCCCTCGAGGCGCGGCCCGAGGTCGTTGCGGCGGCCCGCTCGGCCCTGCGCGACCGCCGCCGGCTCCGCATCCGGTACGTGAATGCCTCCGACACGGTCACGGAGCGCGACGTCGACCCCTGGCAGGTCCTCACGGGCGACGAGCACTCCTACCTGCAGGCCTGGTGCCACAGCGCTGGTGGGGAGCGGTTGTTCCGGCTCGACCGGATCCTCGGCGCGCAGGTGCTCGACGAGGCCGTCTCCACCCGTCCCGGCCCGGTGCGGGACGCGCCCTTCCGGCCCACGGAGGCGCACGAGCGGATCACGCTCGACCTCGACGGGCCGGCACGCTGGGTCGCCGAGCAGTACCCCGTCGAGGAGACGGCGGACCTGCCGGGCG
>JAEYXM010000100.1 GCA_023428465.1 Actinomycetes bacterium | reverse complement strand
AAGGCGCGCAGCGTCATCGGCTCGGGGAGTCGGCCGACCCGGCCCGCGCCCGTCGAGCCCTGGAGCGTCGCGGCCTCGAGGACGTCGAAGGCGGGCTCCTCGTACGGGTGCGCGGCACGCATCGCGGCGACGACACGCTCACGGAGCCTGCGCGGCGCGACCATCTCGACCCGGGCCTCCGCCACGCGGGCGACCTCACCGCGCGTCCCTACGGCCGGCTCGGCGTCCGGCCCCGGGACGAACGTGCCCGTACCCGTCGTCGTCCACGCGCACCGGGAGTACTCGCCGAGCTCGCCCGCACCCGCGGCTGAGAGCGCGTCGACGAGCGCGTCGGTGTGCTCGACAGGGACGAACACGACGTGCTTGTCGAGCCCCGGCGCCGACGTCGGGACGAGTGGGGCGACGTCGACGAGGCCGACCGCGAGCGCGAGGGAGGCAGGCACGCCGCCGTCGGGGGCGTCCGCGTTGGTGTGCGCGGCGTGCAGAGCACACCCCGCCCGGACGAGCCGGTGCACGACCCCACCCTTCGCCGTCGTCGCCGCGACCGAGTGCACGCCGCGCAGCAGCAGCGGGTGGTGCGTCACGAGCAGGTCGGCACCCCAGCCGATCGCCTCCTCGACCACGGCCGCGGTGGCGTCGATCGCGAACATGACTCGACGGACCGGCTGGGCGGGCTCGCCGCACACCGTCCCGACGGCGTCCCAGCTCTCGGCGCCCGAGGGCGGGTAGCGGCGCTCGAGGAGCGCGACGACGTCGGCGAGGCTGGGCGCTGAGGTCACGCGGGGAACGCTACCGGGCCGTGCGGCCCCGGTCAGCGGCGAACCCCCGCGTGGGTGCGCGGTTCGCCCTGAACGTGGGCCCGGCCGGTCTCGAACCGACGACCTCCGCGGTGTAAGCGCGGCGCTCTGACCAACTGAGCTACAGGCCCGATGTGGGTACGCAGCCTACCGGCGTCAGCCGCACGAAACGCGCCCCCCAACGGATCGCCGGCGGCGTACGTTGACGGGTCAGTGATCGCACCGTGGCGATCCTGATCCCCGGAGCCCGAGATGCACCGAAGCACCACCACCGCAGCACTGACAGCGACCGCCCTGGCGGTCACGGCCTTTGCCGGGCCATCCGTGGCGGCGCCGCCGGGTAGCGCAGCACCGACGGCCGCTGCAGCCGCCGACGAGGTCGTGTTCGCCTGGGGCCCGGGCTCGGGCGGCCTCATCGCGGACGACGCCGTCTACTGGGGCTTCGACTACCAGCGGACGACGATCTACCGCAGCCCGCTCAGCCACGACGGCGACGCGACCACCTTCGGGGAGGGCGAGCTGGTGGGCCGCACCTTCATGGGTGCGGCCTACGCCGAGCACGAGGGCACGTTCGCGTACGTCCGCGCCGTCGACGGCCAGCTGGTGCTCCGCGCGGCCGACGGGACCGAGACGCTGCCCGAGTGGGGTGAGGACGCCGGGCTGCGAGGTGGCGTCGAGGCCCTCACGGAGAGCTGGGTCGTGGGCCGGTCCGGTGTGTGGGACGTGGACAACGACTACACGCTCTACGACCGCGCGACGGGCGAGGCGTACGACCTCGACGCCCTCGTCGACCGGCCCGCGGGCTTCACCGAGTACGGCGAGCACGAGATCGCGCTGACGGACGACCTGCTGCTGTGGACCGACTTGTCGTTGTCGGAGGACTGGCACGACCGCACGGCGGTGCACACCGTTGCACTCGGGTCGGACGGCCCCGTCGGCTCGGCAACCCTGCTCGACGCGGGAACGGGACACGAGTACGAGCCCAGCTCCTACGTGAGCGCCATCGGCATCGACGGCACACGGGTCGTCTGGGGGCGGGGCCACTACGACGGCGTCACGGCTACCAGTACGGCACGCTGGCTCGACGCGCCGTACTCGGGGACACCGGGCCAGCTGACGATCGACGCCGCGATGTGGAGCCTCGACGACGGCGCGCTCGTCCTCTTCGACGCCGAGGCCGGCCAGGTCACGTGGACCGACCTCGACGCGCCGTCGACGCCCGTGCGCACCGCCGAGGTCCGCGACGTCGTCCTGGCGGTCGGGAACGGGATCGTCATGCACCAGAGCTACGGCGACATCCTGATCTACCTGACCGACGCGACCGGCGCCGCGCTCGGCGGCGACACCGGGCACTACATCCCGGACATGCTCAACGACGTCTACGACGACGACCCGTTCGGCGACGAGATCCTCTGGCTCGCCCAGTACGGCATCGTCGGCGGCTACAGCGACGGCTCGTTCCGCAACCGAGCGCCCGTGAACCGCGACGCGATGGCCGCGTTCCTGTATCGCGCGGTGCACGGCGACGACCCGGCGCCTGCGTGCACGGACGCCCCGTTCGAGGACGTCCTGGCAGAGCACCCGTTCTGCGGCGAGATCGCCTGGCTCGCCGAGGGCGGCATCAGCACGGGCTGGGCGGACGGCACCTACCGGCCGTCCGAGCCCATCAGCCGCGAGGCGATGGCGGCATTCCTCTACCGGCTGTCCGAGGGCGCCGAGGCCCCCGTGTGCGACAGCGGCCCGTTCACGGACGTGACGACCGCAAGCGCGTTCTGCGGCGAGATCGCGTGGCTCGCCGACACCGGCGTGACGACCGGCTGGCCCGACGGCACCTTCCGGCCCGGCGCGCTCATCGAGCGGCAGGCGATGGCGGCCTTCCTGTTCCGGGCGATCGACGCCGGGCTCCTCTGACGAGCCACGGCCGGGCGGTGCCCGCGGCCCTCACAGGGCTGCGAGCGCCGCCCGGTACGCGCCGAGGTCGCGGGCGTGACCGGGTGCGTTGACGACCTGCCAGCGCACGATGCCGTCCGCGTCGATCAGGAAGCTGCCCCGCACGGCCATGCCCGAGGCGTCGTCGAAGACGCCGTAGGAGCGGGCCGCCGCGCCGTGGGGCCAGAAGTCCGAGAGCAGGTCGAACCCGAAGCCCTCCTGCTCGGCCCACGCCCGCAACGCCTGCTTGGTGTCGCACGTGATGCCGAGCAGGCGCACTCCGGCTGCCTCGAACTCCTCGATGTTGTCCCGCAGCTCGCACGCCTCGGCCGTGCAGATGCCGGTGAACGCGAACGGGAAGAAGACGAGCACGACGGGCGTGCCGCGCAGGCCGATGAGGGACACGGGCGTGCCGTGCGTGTCCGGCAGCACCAGCTCGGGTGCCGGGTCCCCCGGCCGTGGGACCGGGGTGGGTGCGCTCATCGCCCTCGGCCGCGCGTGCCCAGCCGGGTCGCGGACCAGTCGGGGGCGATCGAGAGCGTGCTCGTCGCGTGCAGCCCGGCGGTCGTGGCCGCGTCCTCGATGTCGCTGTGCCCCACGTGGCCGTCGCGACCGGCCTTGCGCGTGAGCAGCCAGATGAGCCCGCCGTCGTCGAGCGCCGCGCGCACGTCGACCAGGGCATCGGTCAGGTCACCGTCACCGTCGCGCCACCAGAGCACGACGCCGTCGGTCACGTCGTCGTAGTCCTCGTCGACCAGCTCACCACCGACGATCTCCTCGATGCCGGCCCGCAGGTCGTCATCGACGTCGTCTCCGTAACCGAACTCCTGGACGACCTGACCGGAGGCGAAACCGAGCCTGCCCGCCCCTGCCGTGCCGCCGAGCTCCTCGGTCGATCCCACCGTTGCTGCACCCTCCTTCGACGGCCCGGGAGCCGGGACCACGCTGCATCGTGTTGGTAGCCCACAGCATCCGGCCACTCGATGGCAAGCGCCACGCCACAACTGTGCGTGCGGGCGTGGCGAACGGCCCACATTCCGCTCAGCGGGAACAGGCGCGGACATGTGTGACTTCCACTCCCCAGGAGGGGGAGAATGGTCCTACGACGGACCATGGTCCCAGAAGGACGACGCCGACCGGCGCCGGACGCAGGACCCCGACGCCGCGGTCGACCGCGCGGCGCGGCGTGGACGAGAGGTGAGGTAGCTGGTGGCTGCACGTGACACGACTGGCCCGCTGATCAACGGCCTGCTCAGCCAGGTCCCGGACATCGACCCCGAGGAGACGTCCGAGTGGGTCGAGTCCTTCGACGGGCTCCTGGACGACCGCGGCGGGCCACGGGCCCGCTACGTGCTGCTGAGCCTGCTGCGCCGGGCGCGTGAGCGGAACGTCAACGTGCCGACGTCGCTCGTCACCCCGTACGTCAACACGATCGGCGTGCACCAGGAGCCCTACTTCCCCGGTGACGAGGCGCTCGAGCGGCAGTACCGCCGCTGGATGCGCTGGAACGCGGCGGTCATGGTCACGCGCGCACAGAGTCCGCAGATCAGCGTCGGCGGGCACATCTCGTCCTATGCCTCCGTGGCGACCCTCTACGAGGTCGGGTTCAACCACTTCTTCCGCGGCAAGGACCACCCCGGCGGCGGTGACCAGGTCTACTTCCAGGGGCACGCCGCACCCGGCATCTACGCACGCGCCTTCCTCGAGGGCCGCCTCTCCGAGGCACAGCTGGACGCCTTCCGCCAGGAGGTGTCGGTGCCGGGCGGCGGTCTCTCCTCCTACCCGCACCCGCGCCTGATGCCGGACTTCTGGGAGTTCCCGACCGTCTCGATGGGGCTCGGCCCGGCGTCGGCGATCTACCAGGCCTGGGTCAACAAGTACCTGCACAACCGCGGGATCAAGGACACCTCGCAGCAGCGTGTGTGGGCGTTCCTCGGCGACGGTGAGATGGACGAGCCGGAGAGCCGGGGCATGCTCCAGCTCGCAGCCCAGCAGCAGCTCGACAACCTGACGTTCGTCGTGAACTGCAACCTGCAGCGCCTCGACGGCCCGGTCCGCGGCAACGGCAAGATCATCCAGGAGCTCGAGGCCTTCTTCCGCGGCGCGGGCTGGAACGTCATCAAGGCGATCTGGGGCCGCGAGTGGGACCCGCTGCTGAACGCGGACAAGGACCGCGCGCTGGTCAACCTGATGAACATCACGCCCGACGGCGACTACCAGACGTACAAGGCCAACAACGGCGCGTTCGTCCGGGAGCACTTCTTCGGGCGCGACCCGCGCACCAAGGCCCTCGTCGAGAAGATGACCGACGACGAGATCTGGGCGCTGCGCCGCGGTGGGCACGACTACCGCAAGATCTACGCGGCGTACTCCGCGGCGACGCAGACCACGGGCCAGCCGACGGTGATCCTCGCGCACACGATCAAGGGCTACGTCCTCGGCTCGGGCTTCGCGGGGCGCAACGCCACGCACCAGATGAAGAAGCTCAAGACGGACGACCTGAAGCTCCTGCGCGACACGCTGCAGATGCCGATCCCGGACGCGGCGCTGGAGGACCCGTACAACGCGCCGTACTTCCACCCCGGCCCGGACGACCCGGCGATCCGCTACATGATCCAGCGGCGTCAAGCGCTCGGCGGCTTCCTCCCGGAGCGCCGGACCAAGCACGAGCCCGTGGTCCTGCCCCCGGAGAAGACCTACGAGGTCATCAAGAAGGGCTCCGGCAGCCAGAACGTGGCGTCCACGATGGCCTTCGTCCGACTCCTCAAGGACCTGATGAAGGACCCGGAGTTCGGCCATCGCATCGTGCCGATCATCCCGGACGAGGCACGCACCTTCGGGCTCGACGCGATCTTCCCGACGGCGAAGATCTTCAACACGCTCGGCCAGAACTACCTGGCGGTCGACCGGGACCTGATGCTCTCCTACAAGGAGTCCGAGGCCGGTCAGATCCTGCACACCGGCATCAACGAGGCCGGCTCCGCGGCTGCGTTCCAGGCCGCCGGCACTGCCTACGCGACGCACGGCCAGCCGCTCGTGCCGTTCTACATCTTCTACTCGATGTTCGGCTTCCAGCGGACCGGCGACCAGTTCTGGGCGGCCGGCGACCAGATGACCCGGGGCTTCCTCATCGGGGCCACTGCGGGTCGCACGACGCTCACGGGCGAGGGCCTGCAGCACGCGGACGGGCACTCCCCGTTGCTGGCGCAGACGAACCCGGCCGTCGTGCACTACGACCCGGCGTACGCCTACGAGATCCGGCACATCGTGCGGGACGGCCTGCAGCGCATGTACGGCGAGGGCGACGGCCGCGACCCGGACGTCATGTACTACCTGACCGTCTACAACGAGCCGATGCCGCAGCCCGCCGAGCCGGAGGACGTGGACGTCGAGGGCATCCTGCGGGGCATCCACAAGATCGCCTCGGCGGATGGAGACGGGCCGCGTGCCCAGATCCTCGCGTCCGGCGTCGGCGTCCCGTGGGCGCTCGAGGCCCGCGAGATCCTCGCCCGCGACTGGGGCGTGCAGGCCGAGGTGTGGTCGGTGACCAGCTGGAACGAGCTCCGTCGCGACGGCCTCGCCGCGGACGAGCACACGTTCCTGCACCCGGACCAGCCGCCGCGCACGGCCTACCTCACGGAGAAGCTCCGCGACGCCCAGGGCCCGTTCGTGGCCACGAGCGACTACAACCACCTGCTCGCCGACCAGGTGCGCGCATGGATCCCCGGCGAGTACGCCACCCTCGGCGCGGACGGCTTCGGCTTCTCCGACACGCGTGCGGCGGCGCGGCGGCACTTCCACATCGATGGCCCGACGACGGCCGTCAAGGTGCTGCAGCTGCTGGCCCGTCGCGGCGAGGTGCCGGCGGACGCAGTCGCGCAGGCCGTCGAGCGGTACCAGCTGCTCGACGTGCGCGCGGGGACGTCGGGCAACGCGGGCGGCGACGCCTGAGCACCACCTGACACGTCAGCGGCGGCAGCGGCCGCCGGGCCGGTCCCCACGGGGTCGACCCGGCGGCCGCTGCCGTCCACGGGAACGGCATGGTGGGATGCAGGCGCGCGCGCCGGGCAGGCGCCGGTCGCGCCGGTCGGGCCCCGGGCAGGGGCCGGTCGGCCGGGTACCGCCGTGCGTCAGGTTCCGGCGATGCGCTGCTCGGCGCGGGCGACGAGCGCCTCGATCTCCGGGCGCACCCGCGCAACCGCTGCCTTGTCCGGGTGGAGGTCCAGCGCCGCGAGATGCTGCTTCGCGTCGAGGGGACGGTCGGCGTCGATCGCCGCGAGGACCAGCTCGCGCGCGATGGCGACCGGCTGCTCCTTGACCCGCCAGTGCCCGACGCCGAGGCCGAGCGCATCGACCGGCATCCCGGCGTCGCGCAGGACGGCGAGGCCCTCGAGAAGGGCGTGACCGGACGGGTCCCGCTCCGCGGCGGTGCCAAGACGCCGCAGGGCGCCCTCGTGGTCGTCGTGGATCGACAGGCGGGCCAGCTCGATCAGCGGGTACCAGGCGCGCGGGTGGCCCGCGAGCTCCTCCGCGAGCGCCCAGACCGCCAGGTCGGCGGCGCGCTCCTTCTCCACCTCGTCCTGGGGCGCCGTCAACGGGTCTCCGTCGGAGCCCATCTCTGCGGCTCGTCGGCGGACCATCTCCGCCAGCGCACGGAACGCGCGCACGTCGTTCGGGTCCTCGCTGAGCTTGACGCGGACCGCGTCCTCTCGGACGGAGTCACGCCGGTGCATCGACGTCGGACGACGCAGGCCGACCTTGTGGCCAGGCGCCGGCCGGCGCACGAGTCGGCGCAGCCGTGGGAGGAAATCCATAGAGCGACCATAGCCTCCCGTGACCTGACGCACCCGCCCTGGAGGCACCCCGGATCGCCGCCGGGCGACGGGACGCGCAGACACGCCTTGTCCATTCCCTACAACGAGATGCTGCCCGACAGCAGGCTCGCGCCGTATGCTGCCGACCATGGCAGCACCGGTGCGTGACCAGGCGCACACCCTGCGGCGGCTCCACGACGGCAGCGGCCTCCTGGCCGCCGCCGCCCTGCGCAAGCTCGACGAGACGCTCCCCTGGTACCGCGCCCTGCCGGCCGAGGACCGGTCGTGGGTCGGTCTGGTCGTCCAGGCGGGCATCTCGAGCTTCGTCGGCTGGTTCGCCGACCCCTCGAACCCGCCGCACAGCGCCAACGACATCTTCGCCGCAGCTCCCCCGGAGCTGACGCGGTCCATCTCCCTGCAGCAGACCCTTCAGCTCGTGCGGCTGCTCGTCGAGGTGGTGGAGGACCACAGCGACCGGCTCGCCGCCCCCGGCAGCGAGCGGGACCTGCGCGAGGCCGTCCTCCGCTACTCCCGCGAGGTGGCGTTCTCCGCCGCCGAGGTCTACGCACGCGCCGCCGAGACCCGCGGCGCGTGGGACGCCCGCCTCGAGGCGCTCGTCGTCGACGCCGTCGTCCGCGGTGAGGCCGACGACGCGCTGCGCAGCCGCGTGGCCGCGCTGGGCTGGAGCGGGCACGGCAGCGTCCTGGTCATGGTCGGCACGACGGCGCACCCGCTCGACGACGTCCGCATCGCCGAGCTGCGCCGGGCCACCCGGCGCGCGGCCGACGACGCACTCGTCGGGATCCACGGCACGCGCCTGGTGGTGATCCTCGGCGGCGAGGGCGACCTTCGCACCGCGGCGACGTCCCTCATCACGCGATTCGGCCCCGGTCCGGTGGTCATCGGGCCGACGGTCAACGGCCTCGACGAGGCAGGCTGCTCCGCGACGGCAGCGCTCGCCGGCCTGGTCGCGGCACGTGCGTGGCCGACGGCGCCGCGGCCTGTCTCGGCAGACGACCTGCTTCCCGAGCGTGTCCTCGTGGGCGACGTGGTCGCCCGCCGCACGCTCGTCGACCAGGTGTACGCCCCGCTCGCGGCGGCCGGCGGCTCCCTGCTCGAGACGCTCGCCGCGCACGCCGAGCACGGTCGCTCGCTCGAGGCGGCCGCCCGGGTCCTCTACGTCCACCCGAACACCGTCCGGTACCGCCTGCGCAAGGTCGCCGAGGTCACGGGCTGGGACCCGCTGGACCCACGCGAGGGCTACGTCCTCCAGACGGCCCTCGCCCTGGGCCGCCTCGACGGCGACCCCGCACCCGCGACCGCCTGACGCGACCGCGCCGGGGCCCGGCGCGAGGGACGGCGTCGGGCGCGTTGTAGGTTCCGCACAAGGTCCTCGGACGAGGTTGGTGGGCGTCGTAGGCCCGGCGCCCCCCACGCGGTCCGGCAGAGTGGTCGGGTGCTCGCCATCTGCTGCCCCGGCCAGGGTTCCCAGTCCCCCGGCTTCCTTCGCCCGTGGCTCGAGCTGCCCGGCGTGCCGGAGCGGCTCGACGCGTTCTCCCAGGCTGCGGGCGTCGACCTGCGCCTGCACGGCACGGAGTCGGACGCCGACACCATCCGGGACACGGCCGTCGCCCAGCCCCTCATCGTCGCCGCGTCGCTCATCGCCCTGCGCGCGCTCCTCGGCGACACACCGCCCGCCGGCGTCGCGGGCGTGACCGCCGGCCACTCGGTCGGCGAGATCGCGGCCGCGGCCGTCGCCGGGGTGCTCGACGACGTCGGGGCCGTGGGACTCGTGTCGCACCGCGCGCGCAGCATGGCGGGCGCCGCGGCCGCGACGCCGACCGGCATGAGCGCCGTCGTCGGCGGCGAGCCGGAGGCCGTCCTCGCCGCGATCGAGGCCGCCGGCCTGTACCCCGCCAACGTGAACGGCGGCGGTCAGGTCGTCGCGGCCGGGAGCCTGGAGAATCTCGCGGGTCTCCCGGAGCACGTCCCGCCCCGTACGCGTGTCATCCCGCTGCAGGTCGCCGGCGCGTTCCACACCCCGTACATGCAGTCCGCGTTCGAGGAGTTCGCGTCGGTCGCCGCGGACTGGCCCGCGAACGACGTGCTGCTCCCCCTCCTGTCCGACGCCGACGGCGCCGCCCACCGCTCGCGCGGCGGGTCCGGTCACGGCCGCGGCCGTGACGTCCTGCGCCGCCTCGCCGAGCAGGTCGTCGCACCCGTCCGCTGGGACCTGTGCCAGCAGACGATGGTCGAGATGGGCGTCACGACGATGATCGAGCTTGCCCCCGCCGGTGTCCTCACGGGCCTCGCCAAGCGCGCGATGCCCGGCGTCCGCGCGGTGGCCCTCAGCACGCCGGATGACCTCGAGACCGCGGCGGAGCTCCTCCGCAGCACCCCCACCACGAACGAGGAGACCCCGGCGTGACCCGTCCGACTCTCGCGCAGTCCACCGGCGCGGCGCACGCCCGGATCCTCGGCATCGGCGGTGTCCGCGGGGCGGACGTCGTGACGAACGACGACGTGGCGGGGCCCATCGACTCCTCGGACGAGTGGATCCGCCAGCGCACCGGCATCATCACGCGCCGCCGCGCCACCGCGGACGTCGACGTGCTCGACCTCGCGGAAGGAGCGGCCCGCGCGGCACTCGACCACGCCGGCCTCACGGCCGCCGACGTCGACGCCGTGATCGTCGCGACCACGACCTACTTCCACCAGACGCCCGCCGCGGCCGCCGTCGTGGCGGACCGCCTCGGCGCGCTCCCGGCCGCGGCGTACGACGTCTCGGCCGCCTGCGCCGGGTTCGCGTACGGCATCGGGCAGGCGGACGCGCTCGTCCGCGCCGGCGCGGCGCACCACGTGCTCGTCATCGGCGCCGAGAAGATGAGCGACTTCATCGACCCGACCGACCGGTCCATCTCGTTCCTGCTGGGCGACGGGGCCGGCGCGGTCGTCGTCGGGCCGTCCGACACACCCGGCATCGGCCCCACCGTGTGGGGCTCGGCCGGCCAGGGGCACCTCATCCGGCAGACCGCCTCCTGGAAGGAGGCGTTCGAGCGCGGCACCGAGTGGCCGACCCTGCGCCAGGAGGGCGCGAGCGTCTTCAAGTGGGCCGTGTGGCAGATGGCCCCGATCGCCGAGAAGGCCATGGCCGCGGCAGGTGTCACGCCCGCCGACATCGAGGCGTTCATCCCCCACCAGGCGAACATGCGGATCATCGACCAGATGGTCAAGCAGCTGAAGCTGCCCGAGACCGTCGTCGTCGGGCGTGACATCGCCGACACGGGCAACACGTCGGCCGCGTCCATCCCCCTTGCCGCGGAGCGCCTGCTCCGCGAGGGGCAGGTCGGCAGCGGCGCGCTCGCGCTGCAGATCGGCTTCGGTGCGGGCCTGGTCTACGCCGCCCAGGTGGTCGCGCTGCCCTGACCGGCGCCGTCGGTGCCACCATCCAGCAGTTCCACGCACGTCCGAGAACCCACCACCGCCGGATTCGACCGGCACCACCTCAAGGAGAGACCGATGGCGTACAGCGAGCAGGAGATCCTGGCCGGCCTGGCGGAGATCGTGAGCGAGGAGACCGGCCTGCCCACGGACTCCGTCTCGCCCGAGAAGTCCTTCACCGACGACCTCGACATCGACTCCCTGTCGATGATGACGATCGTCACGCTGGCCGAGGAGAAGTTCTCGGTCCGCATCCCCGACGACGAGGTCAAGAACCTCGCCACGGTCGGCGACGCGGTGTCGTTCATCGCGGGCGCGCAGGCCTGACCCACGCGACGACGCGTCCGGCGGCCCGCACGGCCGCCGGACGCGCGACGCACCCCTCAGCCGCCCACTGGTCCGCCAGGACCGCCCAGGAGGAACTGTGACCAGCGCACCCCAGGTCGTCATCACCGGGATGGGAGCCACGACGCCGCTCGGCGGGGACGTGGCGAGCACCTGGGCCGCGGCCCTGGCCGGCACCCCCGGCGCGCGGACGCTCGACAACGACTGGGCCGAGACCTACGAGATCCCGGTGAGCTTCGCCGCGCAGGTCAAGGTCCGCCCGGACGAGGTCCTGAGCCGCCCCGAGACGAAGCGGATGGACCCGTCCGCGCAGTACGCGATCGTCGCGCTGCGCGAGGCGTGGGCCGACGCCGGCGCCCCCGAGCTCGAGCCGACGCGACTCGGTGCGGTGGTCTCATCCGGCATCGGTGGCATCTGGACGACCCTCGACGCGTGGGACACCCTCCGCCAGAAGGGCGCCCGCCGCGTCCTGCCGATGACGGTCCCCATGCTCATGCCGAACTCCCCCGCGGCGTACGTCGAGCTGGAGCTCGGCGCGCAGGCGGGTGCCCACGCGCTGGTGTCGGCGTGCGCGTCCGGGGCCGAGGCGATCGGCTACGCCGCCGAGATGATCCGCAGCGGGCGGGCCGACGTCGTCGTCGCGGGCGGCACGGAGGCGGCCATCCACCCCATGCCGATCGCCGCGTTCGCGGCCTCGCGCACGCTCTCCCTGCGCAACGACGACCCCGCCGGTGCGTCACGGCCCTACGACATCGCGCGGGACGGCTTCGTCCTCGGCGAGGGCGCGGGCATCGTCGTCCTGGAGAACGCCGAGCACGCCGCAGCACGCGGGGCGAGGGTCTACGCCCGGCTCGCGGGCGTCGGCCTCAGCGCCGACGGCTACCACATGACCTCGCCCGAGCCGAGCGGCCGCGGTCAGATCGCGGCGATGCGGATGGCCCTGGAGGCGGCGGGCGTCGCCGCCTCCGATGTCGCCCACGTCAACGCGCACGCGACGTCCACGGTGGTCGGCGACCTCATCGAGGCGCGCAGCGTCCGCGGCGTGCTGGGGGCCGCAGCCGACGGCGTCGCGCTCTCCGCCACGAAGTCGATGACCGGCCACCTGCTGGGGGGAGCGGGAGCGATCGAGACGATCTTCACCGCCCTCGCGGTGCACGAGCGCACCGCTCCCCCGACGATCAACGTGACCGACCCCGACCCGGAGCTGGTCCTCGACCTCGTCCGGGACACCCCGCGGTCACTCCCGTCGGGTCAGGTCGCGGCGATCAACAACTCCTTCGGCTTCGGCGGCCACAACGTGGCCCTGGTCCTGACGACCCCCTGACGCACCCGGCGC
>JAEYXM010000222.1 GCA_023428465.1 Actinomycetes bacterium | reverse complement strand
GGTCGCCTGTGGACGGCTCGGCCCTGTGGACGGAACCTGGCCGGCCCCGGGACCGGCGCCGGCGTCAGGCCGTGGCCGCCGGTGCTGCGGCCGGGCTGCTCGACGAGCCGGACGTCGTCGTGCTCGTGCTCGAGGTGCTCGCCGGCGACGTGCTCGACGACGAGGAGCTGGACGACGACGAGCTCGACGAGCTGGACGAGGTGGTCCTGCTGCCGCCGCTGCTGCTGCGCCCGTGGCCGGCCCGCGCGTCGGTCCGGTAGAAGCCCGGGCCCTTGAAGACGACGCCGACGTTCCCGAAGAGCTTGCGCAGCGTGCCCGTGCACTCGGGGCACGTGGTCAGCGCGGCGTCGGAGAACGACTGCTGCGCGTCGAAGCGGTGGTCGCATGCGGTGCACGCATAGGAGTACGTGGGCACGGCACCCTCCTGGCTCTGCTCCGGCCTGGCTCTGGCTCCGGCGGGGCCGCACACCCGGCCAGGCCCGGCGGGTCCGCCGGCACACGGGGTTGGCACTCAGCCGTTCTGAGTGCCAATGGTACGCGCCCGACGCCGCCGCTGCACACCTGCGTCCGCGCCCGGCCCCGGTGGGCCTGGTGGCGGGACGGGCCCGGTGGGCCGCGGGGCCCGGGCCAGGCGGCGACCGGTTACTCTCGCACCGTGCCCCGGAGCCGGACCCTGCGCGTGGTGATCATCGTCGCCGTGGTGCTGGCGCTCGCCCTCATCGCCGTCGTCGCGGTCGCGGTGACCGTCGTCCGGCGACCGCTGCCGGAGCACTCGGGCAGCCTCCGGGTCCCCGGGCTCGAGGGCGAGGTGACGGTCTACCGCGACGACCGTGGCGTCCCGAGCATCTACGCCTCGAGCGCCACCGACCTGTTCATGGCCCAGGGCTTCGTGCACGCACAGGACCGCTTCTTCGAGATGGACTACCGCCGCCACGTCACCGCAGGACGGCTGTCGGAGCTGGTCGGGGAGAACGACGCGGCCCTGGAGGCCGACATCGCGGTCCGCACCATGGGGTGGCGCCGTGTCGCCGAGCGGGAGCTGTCGCAGCTCTCGGCGGAGACGCAGGCCTACCTCCAGGCGTACGCCGACGGGGTGAACGCCTACCTCGACACCCGCGAGACCGCGAGCCTCGCCGTGGAGTACACGATCCTCGGCATGCAGGTCGACGTGGGCAGCCCGGAGCCGTGGGAGCCGGTCGACTCCCTCGCGTGGCTCAAGGCGATGGCCTGGGACCTGCGCGGCAACTACGACGACGAGCTCGACCGCGGCCTGGCCTACGCGTCCCTGCGCGACGTCGCCCTCGTGGACGACCTGTTCCCCGCCTACCCCGCCGACCACGCCCCGATCGTCCAGGTGACCGGCCCGGGCGCGGACCCCGACACGGTGTCCGACACCACCACGGTCCCGATGCTCTCGGACGATCTCGAGGCTGCGCTGGCCGACGTCGACGAGCTCCTGGACGCCGTCCCGCACCTCGTGGGCGACGGCGACGGCATCGGCTCCAACTCGTGGGTCGTGGCCGGCGAGCACACCGCGACCGGCGGGCCGCTCCTGGCGAACGACCCCCACCTGGCGATCTCCGCGCCCGGCATCTGGTCACAGATGGGCCTGTACTGCACCGAGGTGAGCCCAGCCTGCCCGTTCGAGGTCTCCGGGTTCACGTTCGCGGGCTTCCCCGGCGTGATCATCGGCCACAACTCCGACCTGGCCTGGGGTCTGACGAACATGGGCGCCGACGTCTCGGACTTCTTCCTGGAGCGGGTCGACGCGGAGGCGGGCACCTACCTGAAGGACGGCGCCCAGCTGCCGCTCGAGACGCGCACCGAGATCATCGAGGTCAACGGCGCCGACCCCGTCACGATCGAGATCCGCTCGACGTTCCACGGCCCGATCGTCTCCGACGCGCTCGACGTCGCCCGCCTGGCCGCCTCGCCGACGCGCCAGGGCGCGCGCCCCGGCACGCAGGTCTCGCTCGCCTGGACCGCGCTCGAGCCCGGACGGACCGCGGACGCCGTCTTCGCGCTGAACACCGCGCGCGACGCCGAGGACATCGCCGATGCCGCGGCCCTGTTCGCGGTGCCGGCGCAGAACATCGTCTTCGCCACGGCCGACGGGCACATCGGCTACCAGGCACCCGGCCGCGTGCCCATCCGCGCCGCCGTCCCCGACGGCCCGGTGCCGTCCGACGGCACGTGGCCGCGGCCTGGCTGGGACTCCCGCTACGACTGGGCGGACGGGTTCGTGGACCCCGCCGCCCTGCCCGCCGTGGTGGACCCGGCGCCCGGCTACGTGGTCGCCGCGAACCAGGCGGTCGCGCCCGCGGGCAGCGGGCCGTACCTCACGTCCGACTGGGACTACGGGTACCGGTCCGACCGGATCCAGACGATGCTCGACGAGGCGATCGAGGCGGGCACGCCCATCGACGTCGAGCTCATGGGCGAGTGGCAGAGCGACGCGTACAACCCCTACGCGGAGGCGCTCGTCCCCACTCTCGTCACGGCCGGACGCCCGGACGCGTTCACGGACGAGGCGATCGACCTGCTCCGTGAGTGGGACTTCCAGCAGACCGCCGACTCGCCTGCGGCCGCGTACTTCGCGGCCGTGTGGGACAACATCCTGGACCTGACGTTCCACGACGACCTGCCCGAGGAGCTGTGGCCCGACGGTGGCAGCCGCTGGCTCCAGGTCGTGGTCGAGCTCCTCGACGACCCGCAGAGCCTCTGGTGGGACGACCGGCGCACGATCACCGTGGTGGAGAGCCGCGACGAGATCCTGGTCCGGGCCATGGAGACGGCCCGCCTCGAGCTGACGGTCGCGCTCGGCAAGGACGTCGGCGACTGGCGGTGGGGCAACCTGCACGCGGCGGCGCCGCAGCACCCGGTGCTCGGCGGGGAGTCCGTCCCGATGCCGGTGCGCCGCCTGGTCAACCCGACGCCGCTCGGCGTCGACGGCGGCTCGTCGATCGTCAACGCGACCGCGTGGGACGCTGCCACGGACTCGTTCGGCGTGACGGCGGCCCCGTCGATGCGCATGGTCGTGGACCTCGCGGACCTCGACGCGTCGACGTGGGTGACGATGACCGGCACCTCGGGCCACCCGGGCAGCTCCCACTACACCGACCAGTTCGCGGCGTGGGCGGCGGGCAACACCTACGCGTGGCCGTTCACGCGCGCCCAGGTCGAGGACGCCTCGGTGCGCACGCTGACGCTCGAGCCGGCGCCGGCCGAGGACGACTGAGGCCTCAGGCCTCGGCGCCCACCCCGAGCCGCCGGCAGCCGGTGGGCGTCGCGACGACCTGCACCGTGCGGTCGTGGCCCTCGCGCGGCAGGGGGCGCGTGGCGGCGTCGTACACCTCGTCCGGGTAGACCATGGCGACGACGAGCGCGGACGACGGCGCGTACTCGAGCACCCGGTCGTACCAGCCGCCGCCCTGCCCGAGCCGGCAGCCCGACGTGTCCACCGCGAGCGCGGGGGCGATGATCGCCTCGGCGTCGCCGAGGGCCTGCGCGCCCAGCGTGGGCCCGGGGGGCTCGGCGGGGCGGCCCGGCGCGCGGACCTGCAGCTCGTCGGGCGTCGTGTACCAGGCCCAGTCGCGCTGCAGCCCCGTGCCGAGGACGGGCAGCAGGATGCGCGTGCCCCGGGCGGCGAGCCGTTCGAGCAGCGGCAGGGTGTCCGGCTCGGTCGGCCGGGAGACGTACGCCGCCACCGTGCGGGCCGCCCGCACCTCGGGAAGGTCGCCGACGACGACCGCGAACCCGGTCCCGGCGCGCGCCCGGGCCGACTCGCTCAGGCGGGCGCGCTCGGCGCGGATCGCGCGGCGGAGCTGGTCCTTGATCTCACGGACCTCGAGTCCCGCGACGTGCGTGGGGTACGGCTGCGCGGACGTGCTCACGGTCACATCATGGCAAAGAAACCGTCCGGAAAACGGATGGCAGCCCGTGGGTGATCAAGTTCCACCCGGGTGGAACCTGAGTTGGTACCGGGTCAGGAACCGACTTCGCGCGTTGTGGCGCCACCGGCGCGCAGTCCCGCTAGCCTGCCTGACATGACGATCCGCAAAGCCGTGATCCCAGCCGCTGGTCTCGGCACCAGGTTCCTGCCGGCCACGAAGTCCACCCCGAAGGAGATGCTGCCGATCGTCGACAAGCCGGCGATCCAGTACGTGGTCGAGGAGGCCGTCCGGGCCGGGCTCGACGACGTCCTGATGATCACCGGCCGGTCGAAGCGCAGCCTGGACGACCACTTCGACGCCGTCCCCGAGCTCGAGGCGATCCTCGAGGCGAAGGGCGACGAGTACCGCCTCGCGCAGGTGCGCCGCTCCACGGAGCTGGCCGACGTGCACTTCGTGCGGCAGGGCTACCCGAAGGGCCTGGGCCACGCCGTGCAGTGCGCACGCCGCCACGTCGGCGCCGAGCCGTTCGCGGTGCTGCTCGGCGACGACCTGATCGACGAGCGCGAGCACCTGCTCACCGAGATGATGGAGCTGCAGGCCCGCACGGGCGGGTCCGTGGTGGCTCTCCTCGAGGTCGAGCCCGACGAGGTCGAGGCGTACGGCTGCGCCGCGGTCGAGCCCCTCGAGCACGAGACGGCCACGCACGTCCGCGTCACGGGTCTCGTCGAGAAGCCGGACCCGGCCCGCGCGCCCAGCAACCTCGCGGTCATCGGCCGGTACGTCCTGCACCCGGCGGTCTTCGAGGTCCTCGAGCGCACCGAGCCCGGGCGGGCCGGGGAGATCCAGCTGACGGACGCGCTCGCGACGCTCGCGTCGATGCCGGCGGAGGAGGGCGGCGGCGTGTACGGCGTCGTCTTCCGCGGCCGTCGCTACGACACGGGTGACCGGCTGTCCTACCTCAAGGCTGTGATCCAGATCGCGCTGGACCGTCCCGACCTGGGCGGGGACCTGCGCGACTGGCTGCTCGAGTACGTCGACAGCTGGGACGAGTGACGCCCGCCCGACCCGCGCACGTCAGGGTCGTCGGTGGGCCGGTGGGCCACCGATGAGATCGGTCTCGGACCAGGTCGCCGCCGTGCTCGCGACGGCGCACCCCACCGAGCCGCTGGACGTGGTGCTGGCCGACGCCGCCGGGAGCGTGCTCGCGGAGGACCTGGTGGCCGAGCGGGACGTCCCTGCGTTCGCGCTCGCGGACCGCGACGGCTACGCGGTGCGCTCGTCCGACGCGCCCGGCTGGGACGCGCAGCTGCCCGTCGCCTGGGACGCCCTCGCGGCGTCGGCCCGCGCGCACCTCGCGCCGGGAAGTGCGGTGCTGGTCGCGGCGGGCGCCCCGCTGCCGATCGGTGCGGACACCGTGGTCGCGCTCGGCGACACCGACCGCGGGCGCGCGCAGGTCGTGCTGCGCGGCGGCGTCCGACCCGGCGAGGGTGTGCGGGCCGCGGGCGTGGACGCACGCGCCGGGCAGGTGCTCCTGCCGGAGGGCATCCGGCTCGGCCCGCGGCACGTGGCGCTCGCGGCGGCGCTGGGC
>JAEYXM010000197.1 GCA_023428465.1 Actinomycetes bacterium | reverse complement strand
CGCCCTGACCGTGCGGCAGGCGACGTCGGCCGACGATGTCCACGCGGCGGTGCTCGACGATCTCGGCGCGGCGCTCGCCTCGATCCAGGGCGCCCACGCCGGCGCGGGCGCCGACCTCGATGCCGATGCCGGTCGCGTCGCGATCGTCGCCGCCGCCGGGCGGGTCGCGGAGCTCCGCCACCTCGTGGCCGCATCGCCGCACGCCCCCGCGCTGCGGCCGTCGGGCGCCGGCTCGGTCCTCGACGCACGCCTGGCCGTCCTGTCCCCGCGTGAGAGCAAGGGTCTGGAGTTCGACGTCGTCGTGCTCGTGGAGCCCGCGGAGGTCGCCCAGGAGGCGGCCGGCGACCTCTACGTGGCGATGACCCGCCCCACCCGCGCGCTGCGCGTCGTGACGACCGGACCACTGCCCGCCGGCTGGGCGTGACGGGCAGGACGCCGGACGCCCACCGACGCCCGGTGCGCCGTCACTCGCACGCCGCCTGACCGAGGAGCGCGAGGCCCTCGCGGTCGCCGGGGCCGAGGTCGGTGCGCGCGGCGCTGACGGGGTGCATGAGCTCGGTCGGATCGTCCACGTGATCGAGCCCCAGGACGTGCGCGAGCTCGTGGACGACGATCGCCCTCGCCTGCGCATGCCCGTCCGGCCGGGCCAGCATCGCCGTGATGTCCGCCGTGTCGAGGACGACCCGGCCGGCCGCGAGCCACTGACCCTGGCCGTCGGAGCCCGGCACCGCCGCCGAACCGCCCATGCCGGCGACCTGGCCTGCGAGCTCGGGGAACGACGACTCGTCGGACCACGCGAGCAGCACGGGCGCCCAACCCTCGCCGTACCGGTCGGGCTGGATGAGCGCCCTGTCCAGGGCCGGCGGCTCATCGGTGGTCCCCGCGTCCTCGAAGACGAGGCCCGTCGCCGCGGCGACGATCGCGATCGCCTCCTCCACCAGCACCTGCCCCGACGCCGGGGCGCCGTCGGGCCGGACGACGTAGCGCACCGGCCGGCACGGGTCGTAGCCGACGGGGTTCCCCACCTCGTCGACGTGCAGGAACCCGTGCGAGCCGCGCGTCGTCACGGGGACCTCGGGCGCGAGCCGGCCCGCCGACGCCGCCGGCCTCGGGATCTCGAAAGCTTCTCCGTCCACGTCGATGTACTGCCGCGGCTCGAACATCGCGGGGAGGTCCCACACGGTGCCGACGGACAGGACGCCGGCGGCCACGGCCGCGCCGGCCGCCACGACGAACCACGCCGCCCCGGCCGTCACGCGGTGCCCACGGCGGGCCTGGCGCGCCTGACGCCGAGCGACCCGCGCCGCCGCGCGGTCCATCCGGCGCAGCATGCGCCGGGACCGCCACGTCTCGCCACGCTGCGAACGTCCCACCGGGCCAGTCTGGTCCGGACGGGGCCCCGATGCCGACCTTTCGGCCGGGTGAACCGGTGCCCGGCGCGTCCGTCAGCCGGTCGGGTTAACGGCGCGGGCGGCGTGAGGGCCACCATAGGCAGGTGCTACGAGCCCTGCTGCTGGAGAACCTTCACCCACTCGCCACCACGATCCTGCGTGCCGACGGCGCCGACGTCGTCGCGCGTACGGGAGCCCTCGACGAGGACGAGCTGATCGCCGCCCTCGACGGCGTCCACCTCCTCGGGATCCGATCCAAGACCCAGGTCACCGACCGCGTGCTCGCCGCAGCACCGGACCTGCTGGCGGTCGGTGCGTACTGCATCGGGACCAACCAGATCGACCTGAAGGCGGCCGCGCAGCGCGGCATCGCGACCTTCAACGCGCCCTTCTCGAACACGAGGTCGGTCGTCGAGCTCGCGATCGCCGAGATCATCTCCCTGCTGCGGCGCCTCACCGACCGTGACAAGTCGCTGCACGCCGGCGTCTGGGACAAGTCCGCCGAGGGCTCGCACGAGGTCCGCGGCCGGGTGCTCGGCATCGTCGGCTACGGCAACATCGGCACGCAGCTGTCCGTGCTGGCGGAGTCCCTCGGCATGTCGGTCGTCTTCTACGACACCGCCGAGAAGCTCGCCCTGGGCAACGCCCGCCGCGTCGCCAGTCTCGACGAGCTGCTCGAGGTCGCGGACGTCGTGACCCTGCACGTGGACGGCCGGGCCGGCAACGCGGGGCTCTTCGGTGCGCCGCAGTTCGCGCGGATGCGGCCGGGTGCGGTGTTCCTGAACCTCTCGCGGGGCTTCGTCGTCGACTACGCCGCGCTGCGCGACGCCGTCCTCTCCGGCCACGTGGGAGGTGCCGCCGTCGACGTCTTCCCGGAGGAGCCCAAGCGGCGCGGGGACGAGTTCGAGTGCGACCTGCGGGGCCTGCCGAACGTCATCCTCACGCCCCACATCGGCGGCTCGACGCAGGAGGCGCAGGAGGCGATCGGCCAGTTCGTGTCCAACAAGCTCCGCGACTACGTGCGCAGCGGCTCCACGACCCTGAGCGTGAACCTGCCGAACCTCGCGCTCGACGCCGGCAGCGGCCAGCACCGCCTCGCCCACCTGCACCACAACACCCCTGGCGTGCTCGCGGGGATCAACCACACGCTTGCCGAGCACGGCGTGAACATCGAGGGCCAGCTGCTCGCGACGCGCGGCGAGTTCGGCTACGTCGTCACCGACACCGGGACGGCCACGCCGCACGCCGTGCACGAGGCCCTGCGCACGATGCCGCAGACCATCCGGCTGCGGGTGCTCTCCTGACGGCTCACCGCCCGTCCCACGCATGACGAGGGGCCGCCCGGCAGCGGGCGGCCCCTCGTCGTTCGTCGCGGGTCAGCCGGTCTTGCGGCGGAACGTGCGCTTGCCTCCGCCGGTCACCTCGGGTCCGTGCACGGAGCCGGTGTTGCGCCGTGCCTCCTCCGTGCGGTGGGCCGCCTGCTGCTTGCGGTCCAGGGCCTCGCGGAACCGGGCCTTGGCGTCCTCGGGCGCGGCCGTCGCGCTCTCCTCGTCGGCGGTCATGGTGTCCTCCAGTCCTGCGCCGACGGGGCCCGCCCGGCGCGGCGCCGGGCGCCTCGCGGCGTCGTGACCAGTGTTGTCCACCACGCCCCCGGCGCACCACCCGAAACCCCGGCGGGGCCCTCCACGGAGCCGTCGGTGTGGGCCGGAGTGACTCTCGTCACGGGACGTTACGGAGGCGTAACCTACGCCCGCGTAGGTATACGATTGCGCCCGTGACGACGATGCCCGAGCGCCCCTGGCTGGACTCCTACGCGCCCGGTGTCCCCGCCGACATCCCGCCCGTCGACGAGAGCGTCCCGGCCGCACTGACCCGGTCAGCCCACGCCCACCCCGCGCGGGTCGCGCTGGACTTCATGGGCGCCGTGACGACCTACGCAACCCTCGCGCGCCGGGTCGCCAAGGCGGCCGAGGCACTGCGCGAGATCGGCGTGCGACCCGGCGACCGGGTCGGCCTCGTGCTGCCCAACTGCGCGAGCCACGTCGTCGCGTTCTACGCCGTCCTGCGCCTCGGCGCCGTCGTCGTCGAGCACAACCCGACCTACTCCGCCGAGGAGTTCGCCCACCAGCTCGCCGACAGCGGCGCGACCGTCGCGATCGTCTGGGAGAAGGCGGCCCCTGCGGTCCTGTCGGTGCAGGGCAGGACGTCGCTGCGCTCCGTCGTCGTCGTGGACCTCACGCGCGACCTGCCCGCAGTCAAGCGCGCCGCACTGCACCTGCCCGTGCCCGCCGCGAGGTCCGTCAAGGCGTCCATGCGCACCACCATCCCGCGGGACGCCCGGGTGCTGCGCTGGCACCGCATCGTGGACAGTGCCCGCCCCCTGCCCGAGGACCACCCGATGCCCGGGCCCGACGACCTCGCCGCCCTGCAGTACACCGGCGGCACCACCGGCACCCCCAAGGGCGCGATGCTGCGCCACCGGCACCTGATCGCCAACGCCGCCCAGGGCATCGCCTGGACGCAGCACCGCGAGGCGGAGGAGACGATCGCCGCCGCACTGCCGTTCTTCCACGCATTCGGGCTCACCCTGTGCCTGACCTACGCGATCCGCCTCGCCGCGACGATCGTGATCTTTCCGCGCTTCGACGTCGACCAGGTGCTCGAGGCCCAGCGCCGCCGGCCCATGACGTTCTTCCCGGGCGTGCCGCCGATGTTCGAGCGCCTCGCAGCCGCGGCCCGGCACGACGGGATCGACATGACGTCCATCCGGCACTCGATCTCGGGCGCGATGAGCCTGCCTGAGGAGACGGCCCGCGCGTGGGAGGAGGTCACCGGCGGTCTCCTCGTCGAGGGCTACGGGATGACGGAGACGTCGCCGGTCACGCTCGGCAACCCCATGAGCCCCGAGCGGCGTCCCGGGTTCCTGGGCGTCCCCTTCCCGTCCACCTACATGCGCGTCGTCGACGCGGAGGACCCTGCGGTCACCGTGCCCGAGGGCGAGCGGGGCGAGCTCCTCGTGGCCGGGCCGCAGGTCTTCGACGGCTACTGGGAGCGCCCCGAGGAGTCCGCCCGGGTGCTGGTCGAGCTCGACGGCCTCACGTGGATCCGCACCGGGGACATCGTGGTCGTCGAGTCGGGCGGGTTCACGCGCCTGGTCGACCGCATCAAGGAGATCATCATCACGGGCGGCTTCAACGTCTACCCGTCACAGGTCGAGGACCACCTGCGCGACATGCCCGAGATCGAGGACGTCGCCGTCGTCGGCATCCCGGGGGGCGACCTCGGGGAGAAGGTCGTGGCCGCCATCGTCCTCGCCGAGGGCGTCACGAAGGTCGAGCTGTCAGCCGTACGTGCGTGGAGCGAGGAGCGGCTCGCGCGCTACGCCCACCCGCGGGACCTCGTGGTGCTCCCCGAGCTCCCACGGTCGCAGATCGGCAAGGTGCTGCGCCGAGTCGTGCGGGAGCAGATCCTCGATCACCGGAAGGCCTGACTCCGCGGCTGTCGGCCGCCACCACGGCAGTGCCGTCGGGCGCCGTGACGGCCGGCGTCGGTCAGGTGCGGGCGACCGAGTCGCCGTCGGACGCGTCCTCGGCCGTGTCCGACGTGCGCTCCACGCGCAGCGCGGTGATCGCGGCGTCGAAGTCGTCGAGGGACTCGAAGGCCTGGTAGACGCTCGCGAAGCGCAGGTATGCGACCTCGTCGAGGTCACGTAGCGGCCCGAGGATCGCCAGGCCGATCTCGTGGGCGTCGACCTCCGCCGTGCCGGTGCTGCGCAGCGTCTCCTCGACCCGCTGGGCGAGGAGCGCGAGGTCGTCCTCGCTCACGGGGCGACCCTGGCAGGCCTTGCGCACGCCGGTGATGATCTTCTCGCGGCTGAAGGGCTCGACGACGCCGGACCTCTTGAGGACGGACAGGCTCGCCGTCTCGACGGTCGTGAAGCGGCGGTGGCACTCCGGGCACTGCCGACGACGGCGGATGGACGCCCCGTCGTCGGAGGTCCGGGAGTCGATGACGCGCGAGTCACCGTGCCGACAGAACGGGCAGTGCACGGCGGAACCCTCCCCTGGACCAGCGACGCCGCCGCGGAGCGACGGCCGGCTCGCCGCGACGCCAGGCGCCCTGCGAGCCCGCATCACGCTACGCAGCCTGCGCCCGCCCGTGCAAGGACGCCCGCGCCCACGCACCGACGAACGCGGTCATGCGCCCCGACGCCCGGTCACGCGCTGGGGACCAACAGCTCCTGGCCGGCGAGCAGGCCGCCGCCGCTCAGGCCGTTCAGGTCCATGATCCGATCCACGACCTCGCGCACGTCCTGGCCGGGCTCGGAGTACTGACCGGCGATCTCCCACAGCGTCTCCCCTGCGACGACCGTGCGCGTCTCGACCGGCACGGCGCCGCCACCTTCGCCCGCGATGGCCTCCTGGGAGGCCAGTCCCACGGCGCCGGCGAGCACGCACGCGGCCAGCGCCACGACGACGCGCCCGCGGCGGGTGAGACGGAGGCCCACGGGCTCCGGAGCCCGCACGGCACGCCGCTCGATGCGGACCGGGACCGTTGCGACCATGGTGCTCATCACTGCCTCCTGACTGACGACGGGGTCTACCGTCGAACATCCGTTCGTCGAACGCCTGTACGATGTCTACCAGTCCGCACCGACACTGTCCACGACACGCTCGAACAGATGTTTGATCGAATCGTCCGTCCGGCCTAGGGTTGGCCGTGAGCACAGACCATCACGCGCCACTGACACGCAGCGGGCGCCGATCGGAGGACACCGTGGTTCGCACCCCGTCCGGCAACGAGCCCTCGACCGACGAGCTCGCCACGGTCCACCCGATCGACGGCGACGCCCTCACGGCGCGCCAGCGCCTCGTCCTCGAGACCATCCGGGCCAGCGTCGAACAGCGTGGTTACCCGCCGAGCATGCGGGAGATCGGCGAGGCCGTCGGCCTGACCAGCCCCTCCTCCGTCAAGCACCAGCTCACGGTGCTCGAGCGCAAGGGCTACCTGCGCCGGGATCCGAACCGTCCCCGCGCCATCGAGGTCGTCCACCCGGACGACTCGCGAGCCATCGCCCCGCTCGGCGCGCTGGGCGAGGAGTCGCTCGCGCCGGGCGACGCCGCCCCTGCGCCCGCCTACGTGCCGCTCGTCGGGCGCATCGCGGCCGGCGGACCCATCCTCGCCGACCAGGTGGTCGAGGACGTGTTCCCCCTCCCCCGCCAGCTGGTGGGCGACGGCGAGCTGTTCCTGCTGCGCGTCAGCGGCGACTCGATGATCGACGCCGCGATCTGCGACGGGGACTGGGTCGTCGTGCGCCGCCAGCCGGTCGCCGAGAACGGGGAGATCGTCGCGGCGATGATCGACGGCGAGGCCACCGTGAAGACGTTCCGCCGCGCCGACGGCCACGTCACGCTGCTCCCGCAGAACCCGGCCTACCAGCCGATCCCGGCGGACGACGCGGTCGTGCTCGGACGTGTCGTGAGCGTGCTGCGCAGCCTCTGACCGAGCTCCGCCGACGCCGAACCGTCCGGGGACGCAACGACATCCCCGGACCCGTCAGGCCCCAGGCTTGCGGTAGCTACAGGCCCAGGCTGCGAGCGACGCCCCGCACGGCGTCGGCGGAGCGGCGCAGGCCGTCGAGCTCGTCGTTGGACATCTCGACCTCGAGCGTCGTGCGGACGCCCTCGCGCCCGATGACCGTCGGCACCGAGAGACACACGTCGTCGATCCCGAGGTAGCCCTCGAGTCGCGAGGACACCGGGAGAACCCGGCCCTCGTCCGCGAGGACCGCCTCGATGATCCGCGTCCCGGCCAGGCCGACGGCGTAGTTCGTCGCACCCTTGCCGGCGATGATCCGGTACGCCGAGTGCACCACCTCGTGCTCGATCCGGCGCCGGTCCTCCTCGGAGAGGCGGCCCTTGACCGCCCCGTCCGGACCCACCGTCCCGGGCCACCGGGTGAGGGGCACCGCGCCGATCGTCGCCGAGCTCCACAGCGGGATCTCGGAGTCACCGTGCTCACCGGCGATGTACGCGTGGATGTTCTGCACCGCGACCCCGGTGTGCTGGGCGAGCAGGTACCGCAGGCGCGAGGAGTCGAGCACCGTGCCGGAGCCGAAGAGCTGCCGGCAGGGCAGCCCCGAGATCTTCTGGGCGGCGTAGGTCACCACGTCCACGGGGTTCGTGACCATGACGAACACCGCGTCCGGGGCGACCTCGACCAGCCGCGGCATGATCGTGCGCATCAGCCCGACGGTCGCGCCCGCGAGGTCCAGCCGCGTCTGGCCGGGCTTCTGCTTGGCCCCCGCGGTGACGACGACGACGTCCGCACCTGCGCACACCTCGACGTCGGCCGAACCGATGACGTCGGCACGCGGCACGAACTGGATCCCGTGCGCGATGTCGAGCACCTCGGCCTCGACCTTGGCCTCGTCGATGTCGTGCAGGGCGACGGTGCGCGCGGTGCCGCGCATGAGCATCGCGTACGCCAGCGTGCTGCCGACGCTCCCGGCGCCCACCACCGCGACCTTCGTCGTGCGCCGCGAGCTGCTGTCCGTCGACACGTCTGCAGTGCTGTCCACTGTGCCTCCCAGAGTGCGGTCGGTGCGTTCCGACGCCCGAGCCGGACCTTAGTCCCGAGCCGCAGGGTTCGGCACGTCCGTCCCATGATCACCGGGGTGGAGGCGCCGCAGGGCGTCAAGGACCACCGACCGGTCGGTGGTGCGCCAGAACGGCGGCATGCTGCGCAGCAGGAACGTGCCGTAGCGGGCGGTCGCGAGCCGGGGGTCGAGCACGGCGACGACGCCACGGTCGGCCTCGGTGCGGATGAGCCGACCGGAGCCCTGGGCGAGCAGGAGCGCCGCGTGCGCCGCCGCGACCGTCATGAAGCCGTTCCCGCCGCGCGCCTGGACCGCCTCGGACCGCGCCGAGCGCACCGGGTCGTCCGGGCGCGGGAACGGGATCCGGTCGATGAGGACGAGCCGGCACGTCGCGCCGGGCACGTCGACGCCCTGCCAGAGCGAGAGGGTCCCGAACAGGCACGTCGCGTCGTCGTCCACGAAGCGCGCGACGAGCGCGGGAACCGCGTCGTCGCCCTGGCACAGGACCGGCACGTCGAGGCGGGTCCGCATCGCCTCCGCGGCAAGGGTCGCGGCCCGCCGCGACGAGAAGAGGCCGAGCGTCGCCCCGCCCGCCGCCTCGACCAGCTCGGCGATCTCGTCGAGCTGCGCCGGCGTGGCGGGCTCCCGGCCCGGGGCGGGCAGGTGCCGCGCGACGTACAGGATCCCCCGGTGGGCGTGGTCGAACGGACTGCCGACGTCGAGGCCGCGCCACGGCTCGGGCGGGTCCGTCTCCACGACCCCCCGCAGCGCCGCCGTCGGCGACGCGTCGTCGGCACCGACCGGCCCGGGCGGGTCCACCGCGGCCTCGCCCGGCGCCCCGGGCTCATCGGTCACCAGCTCGGCGGGGCGGAGCCCGACGGCGATCGCGATGGGCGCGAAGCCACCGCCCAGGGACAGCGTCGCCGAGGTGAGGACGGCCGTCCGCCCGCGGAGCAGGCCGTTGCGGATGGGCCCCGCGACGTCGAGCGGCGCCGCCAGGAGGCGGGACGGGACGCCGTCGTCGCCCTCGCACCAGAGCACGTCCCGCGTGTCGCCCGCCATGCGCTCGGCGATCTCGAAGACCGCGAGGACCGCGGCCGTGGCCATCTTGCGCCCGCCCTCCGCGGCCTCCTTGGCCGACGGTGTCCCATCCGGGCGCAGGGCGGTCAGCAGCTCGCGGGCTGCGTCGCGGACACCGGCCACGGCCGGGGCGAGAGCGCTCGGTAGCCCGTCGCGGAACCGGCCGGGCGGGACCTGCGTGAGCGCCGCGCCGAGGTCCGCCGCGGCCACCTGCAGGGACTCCCCCGGGACGCCACCGTGCCGGCGCGCCAGGCGGGCGGCGCGCTCCACGACGACGGCCGACAGCTCGGACGTGGCCTGCGCGGTCACCCGCTCGGCGAGCTCGTGGCCCTCGTCGACGACGAGCACGGAGTGCTCGGGCAGCACCCCGGGCGACCCGCTCGCCGCGATCCCGAGCATGGCGTGGTTCGTGACGACGACGTCCGCGCCGAACGCGCGCTCCTTCGCCTGGGCGGGGAAGCACTCGTCGACGAGCGGGCAGTGTGTGCCGAGGCAGTCCATCGCCGTGACCGAGGCCTGACGCCATGCGCGGTCCGAGACCCCGGGGACCAGGTCGTCCCGGTCACCGGTCGTCGTCTCCTCCGCCCAGGCGCGCACCCGCTGCACCTCGCGGCCCAGGCTCGAGGCCGCCGGGCGCGGGTGCTCGGCGGCACCGAGCCCCTCGGCGAGCTCGAACAGGCCCGCGGGCTCCTCGTCCGGGTACCCGCCCGCGACCCGGTGCCGGCACAGGTAGTTGTGCCAGCCCTTGAGGAGCGCGATGCGCGGGGCGCGGGGCAGGCGCGGGGCCACTGCCGACGCGACGAGCGGCAGGTCGCGCGTCATGACCTGGCGCTGCAGCGCGAGCGTCGCGGTCGAGACGACCACGCGCTCGTCCGCGAGCACCGCGTGCCGGACCGCCGGGACCAGGTACGCGAGCGACTTGCCCGTGCCCGTGCCGGCCTGCACCAGCAGGTGCTCGCCCGTCTCGATCGCGCTCGTGACCGCGGCCGCCATGGCGTGCTGGCCGTCGCGCCGTCGGCCACCCAGTGCGGTGACCGCCAGGTCCACCAGGTCCTCGGCCGAGGGGACCTCACGTGCGCTCACCCGGGCAGCCTAGACGTCCGGCGCGACACCACCGCCCGCCCGGGCGCCAGCCTGTGGGTAGCGGGCGTGCCGGGTCGCCGGACACCCCCGGACCGGTCCCCGGAGCGCGCGGGCCGACGCCCCTCGCGCGCGCCCGGGTGCCGCCGTCAGCCGGCTGCGGCGGCCCGGAGCTCGGCAGCCAGGTCGGGATCCACACGGGCGGTCAGCGACGTGCCCTCCGCCGTGTGCACCTCGCTGAGGATCTCCCCGTCGGTGTGCACCCGGCTCACCAGGTCGCCCCGGCGGTACGGGACGACGACGTCCACCACCTCGCGCGGCCGCGGCAGCGCGGCGGCGATCCGCTCGGCCAGCGCGTCGAGCCCGACCCCGGTGCGCGCGGAGATGACGACGGCGCCCGGCTCGCGCCGCAGCACGCGGTCGAGGACCTCGGGGTCGGCGACATCGGCCTTGTTGAGCACGAGGAGCTCGGGGATGTCGGAGGCCCCCTCGATGTCGCGCACCACCGCCCGCACCGTCGAGATCTGTCCCTCGGGGTCCGGGTGCGACGCGTCCACCACGTGCAGGAGCAGGTCCGCCTCGGCGACCTCCTCGAGGGTGGACCGGAACGCCTCCACGAGCTGGGTCGGCAGCGACCGTACGAAGCCGACGGTGTCCGTGAGCGTGTAGGTGCGCCCGTCGGGCGTCTGGGTGCGCCGAACGGTCGGGTCCAGGGTCGCGAAGAGCGCGTTCTCGACGAGGACCCCGGCCCCCGTGAGGCGGTTCAGCAGGCTCGACTTGCCCGCGTTGGTGTAGCCGACGACGGCGACCGACGGCACCCCGTGGCGCCGTCGCGAGGCGCGCCGCGTGGCGCGCGCGGGTCGCATCTGGGCGATCTCGCGGCGCAGGCGGGCCATGCGCGAGCGGATACGGCGCCGGTCGAGCTCGATCTTCGTCTCGCCGGGGCCACGCGAGCCGATGCCGGCACCGCCGGCCACCCGGCCACCGGCCTGCCGGGACATGCTCTCGCCCCAGCCGCGCAGGCGCGGGAGGAGGTACTCGAGCTGCGCGAGCTCGACCTGGGCCTTGCCCTCCTTGGACCGCGCGTGCTGAGCGAAGATGTCGAGGATCAGGGCGGTGCGGTCGATGACCTTCACCTTGACGATGTCCTCGAGCGCACGCCGCTGGGACGGCGCCAGCTCCCCGTCGACGATGACCGTGTCCGCCCCGACGGAAGCGACCAGGTCCGCGAGCTCGGCCGCCTTGCCCGACCCGAGGTACGTGCCGGCGTCGGGGTGCGGACGGCGCTGGAGGAGCCCGTCGAGGACCTCCGAGCCCGCGGTCTCGGCGAGCGCGGCGAGCTCACGCAGCGACACCTCGGCCTGCTCGGCGGGACCGTGCGCCCACAGACCGACCAGGACGACCCGCTCGAGCCGCAGCTGGCGGTACTCGACCTCGGTGACGTCCTCGAGCTCGGTGGACAGCCCCACGACGCGGCGCAGGGCGGCGCGGTCCGCACGGTCCAGCTGGTCGCCGTCGGCGTCGTCGTCCCACGTGGTCTCGGCGCCGGCGCGCGCGAGGATGCGGGCCACGACGGCGTCGGCGAGCAGCGCCGGGTCGTGGGACGGGGTGGGGGTCTGCGTCATGTGCACCTTCCTTCTGCGTCCAGCGTGACACGCGCCCGGCGCGGCGCGCGAACCAAATGGGCGCCCGGGACGGCTCGGTACAGTGCCGTGCGTGCCCGACCACTACTTCTCCGCCGAGCCCACCTCGGCGGATGAGCGCCGCACCATCACCGTGCAGCTCGCGGGGCGGGACGTCGCTGTCCGGACCGCCGCCGGCGTGTTCTCCCCCGGCCGCGTGGACCTGGGCACCCAGGTCCTCCTGCGCACGGTCCCGGCGCCACCGGCCTCGGGCGATCTCCTGGACCTCGGGTGCGGGTGGGGGCCGATCGCCCTCACGATGGCGCTGCAGTCCCCGGGCGCGCGCGTCTGGGCGGTCGACGTCAACCGCCGGGCCCTGGACCTGCTGGGCCGGACCGCGGCCGACCTGGGCCTGCGCAACGTCCGTGCCGTGACGCCCGACGACGTCCCGGCCGACGTCCGGTTCTCGGTCGTGTGGTCGAACCCGCCGATCCGCGTCGGCAAGGCGGAGCTGCACGCCATGCTCGACCTCTGGCTGGGTCGGCTCTCGGGCGCCGGCGCAGCGGCGCACCTGGTCGTCCAGCGGAACCTGGGCGCCGACTCGCTGCAGCGGTGGATCGGCGAGGAGCTGGCCGGCACCCACGGCCTCGTGGTCGAGCGCGTGGCGAGCGCCAAGGGCTTCCGCGTCCTGCGTGTCGCGCGGGCCTAGCTAGCGCCCGGCGAGGGCGTCGAGGTCGACGACCGCGTCGTAGGTCAGGACTGCCGGACCGGCGAGCTCCACGCGGTCACCGGTCGCCCGGACGCGGACCGTCCCGCCCGGCACCTCGACCCACCAGACGTCGGGAGCGCCCTCGCCCGCCCACGCACGGACCGCCATCGCGGCCGCGCACGCGCCGGTGCCGCAGGACTGCGTCTCGCCGACGCCGCGCTCGTGCACGCGCATGCGGACGACCCCGGCGCCGTCGGACCGCTGCCCCATCGGCACGACGAGCTCGACGTTCGAGCCCTCGGAGGGCGCGGGCGTGACCACCGGCGCCTTGGCGAGGTCGGCGTTGTCGAGCTCGAGCGGGTCCCGGATCGCGATGACCGTGTGCGGGTTGCCGACCTCGAGACTGAGCGCCTTCCGGGGCTCGCTGAGGCCCTTGATCTTCACCTCGGCGTCGTAGCCCGCTTCGAGTGCGCTCGCGCCACCGGGGACGCGCCACGGCCCCATGTCGGCCGCGAACCAGCCGTCGGTCTCGTCCTTGCGGATGTGCCGCACCCCGGCCCGCGTCCCGACCGGGAAGTCCCCCTCGCCGTCCCACACGCCGAGGCGCAGCGCGAACGCGGCGAGGACCCGGATGCCGTTGCCGCACATCTCCGCGAGGCTGCCGTCCGCGTTGCGGTAGTCCATGAACCACTCGGCCGACGGGTCCTGCGCCAGCGCGGCGCGGCCCGCAGGGACGGCCTCGCTCGCGACGAGCCGGATGACGCCGTCGCCGCCGATCCCGCCGCGACGGTCCGCGAGCCCGCGGACCAGGTCGCCGGTGAGCTCGAGCGAGCCCGTGCGGTCGTCGATGAGCACGAAGTCGTTGTGGGTCCCGTGACCCTTGGTGACGGCGAGGTGGGACGGCCGGGACGAGCCATGGGCGTTCATGAGCGAAGGCTACGGCGCCCGGGCGGCGGCGCGGGGGCGTGTCCGTCGTCGGCTGCGGACACGATCGCGAGGGCCTCGTCGAGAAGCGCCGGGTTCTGCACGTCGAGCCAGTGGATCCGCGGGTCCCGCCCGAACCAGGTCATCTGCCGCCGGGCCAGCCGCCGGGTGCCGGTGACGACGTCGGCACGCGCCTCGTCGGCACCGACCCGCCCGGCAAGCATCGCGAGCACCTGCGCGTAGCCCAGGGCGCGCGCCGCCGTCCGGCCCATGCGCGGCGCGAGCCCGGCGACCTCGGCGACCAGCCCGCCCGCCCACATCCGGTCCACGCGTGCTTCGATGCGGTCGTCGAGGACGGTGCGGGAGCAGTCGAGGCCGATCTGCACCGTCGGGGCCACGTACTCCTCGGTGGGCAACGTGGCGCTGTAGGGGCGCCCGGTGATCTCGACGACCTCGAGCGCACGGACCAGACGGCGCGTGTTGGCGCGCCCGATGCGCTCCGCCGACTCGGGGTCGACTGCCGCGAGCGCGTCGTGCAGGAGGCCCGGCCCCTCGACCTGCGCGCGCGCCTCGAGCCGCGCGCGGACCTCGGGATCGGTCGGCGGGATCTCCAGCCGGTCCAGCAGCGCACGCACGTACAGGCCCGAACCGCCGACGACGACGGGCCGCGCCCCCCGCTCGACGATGTCGGCGACGTCGGCGCGCGCATGCACCTGGTAGGCGGCGACCGTGGCGTCCTGCGCGACGTCGAGGACGTCGAGCTGGTGGTGCGGGACGCCCTGACGTTCCTCGGGCGTGAGCTTGGCCGTCCCGACGTCCATGCCGCGGTACAGCTGCATGGCGTCCGCGTTGACGACCTCCCCGCCGAGCCGCCGGGCGAGCGCGACCGCCAGGTCGGACTTGCCCGTCGCCGTCGGCCCGACGACGGCGACGATCACCACTGCCAGCTCACCGACACGTAGGCGGCACCCAGCGGGGCGGAGTACCGGTGGGTCCGCGCCTCGCGCGGGTCGCCGCCGACGGCGCCCAGGAGCACCTGCCACGGGCCCCATGCGCTGATCGCCAGGGCCGCAGCGAGGCGCGACGGAACCGCAGTGAGGCGGGCGCGCGCCGCCCCGTGGAGCTCGCCCAGGTCCGCGGCGAGGACGTCGTCGAGCGGCGCGGCGCGCTCGTCGGTGGCCAGCGGACCGTCCGGTCCGTGCCGGGCGCTGAGGCCGCCGACCAGCACCAGCCCCCAGCGGCGGATCCGCGCGACGTCGTCGCCCTTCATGCGCAGCGTGGCTCCGTCGGCCTGGCCGGCCGGGACGACGTCGACGGCTCCCGTCCACCCGGCCCGGGACGCCAGGAGAAGACCGACGGCAGTCGGGACGTCGTCGGCGACCCGCACCGGCCCCACCCCGGCGGTGGCCACGGGCTTCCAGCCCAGTCGTGCGTCGTCCACGCCTGCGGCGGCGAGCGTCGGCCGCATCGGTCCCACCCGGAACGGCCCGGACCCGGGGACGACGAGTGCCAGCGCGTCCGGCCGCGCGGCGACGACGCTGCGTACGGCCGCGAGCGCTGCGGCGCGCTCCTCGGCGAGGACGTCGGCCCCGCCTGCCGCACCGGGCACGAGGAGCGCGGTGGGCGGGACGAGGGCGGCAGCCACGAGCACGCGACGACGCTACCCCAGCGCGGCGGGCCGGACGCTCTGCGCACGCCCCCCGGGCGGGGACCGGTCGGTCATCTCACATGTCCGTTTCGTCCACCCTCGCCCCGACCTGCTCGGTACAGTGCGCATGCCAACGCGACCGAGAGGCACGACCATGGGTTTCTTCACCAAGTCCGAGCTGGGCACACCGAGCCCCGACCGGCTCCCCCACCTGTCCGTCGAGCTCATCACGGACGTCCTCGACAGCTGGGACGCCCGCTACGTCCTCGACAACGACGGCGACCCCGTCGGCTTCTGGGACGAGCACCTCTTCTGCTTCATGCGCACGGGCGCGGACCAGGAGATCTTCGCGATGCGCGGCCGCTGGACCCGCAGCCTCGGCGTGGAGGAGCTGGACACCGTCCGGGAGGTCCTCAACGACTGGCACACGACGAAGATCTGGCCCAAGGCCTACGTGCGGACGGAGGACAATGGCCTCGGGGTGTACGCCGACGTCGCCATCACGCTCGGCGCGGGCGTCACGCCCGCCCAGCTCGACGACCTCATGAGCTTCGGCCTGTCCACGACGCTGCAGCTGTTCGAGCACCTCGACGAGCGGTTCCCGCAGGCCGCCTCCGCCGCGCGCGCCGCCGCGGAGGAACGCGCCGCGGCGACCGCCGACTGACATGACGAGCGCCGGCCGCGTCCAGTCGCGGGCCTTCCAGGTGGACCTGCGGGGCGTCGTCGACCTCCTCGCGCGCCACCTGTACTCCGGGCCGCGCGTCTACCTGCGCGAGCTGCTGCAGAACGCGGTCGACGCGATCACCGCGCGCCAGGGACTCGACCCCGCGTGCCCGGCCCGCGTCCGCCTGCGCTGCCTGCCCGACGGGACCCTGGAGGTCACCGACTCGGGCATCGGCCTCACGCTCGCCGAGGCCGAGGAGCTGCTCGCCACGATCGGCCGCAGCTCCAAGCGCGACCTCACGCTCGGGACGGCGCGCGCGGAGTTCCTCGGGCAGTTCGGCATCGGGCTGCTGTCGGCGTTCATGGTGGCCGACGAGATCGAGATGGTCAGCAGGTCCGCCCGCGGCGGCCCCGCCATCCGCTGGCGCGGGTTCAGCGACGGCCGCTACGAGCTCACCGAGCTCGACGCGGCCGCCGACGAGGACGACGAGCCGCTGGTCGGGTCCCAGGTGCGCCTGCGTGCCCGCCGCGACACCGAGCACTGGGTTGCGCGGGAGACCGTCGTGGCCCTCGCGCAGGACTTCGGCGAGCTCCTGCCGGTCGACATCGCGGTCGAGGTACCGGTGGGCGACGGGAGCACCTGGCGCCGCGTGACCGAGCCCGAGCTCCCGTGGCTGCGCACCTACCCGACGCCGGCGGACCGGGCGGCGGCGCTGGCCGCGTACTGCGAGCGCGCACTGGGCTTCACGCCGCTCGCGCACATCGACCTGGAGGTCCCGCTCGCCGGGCTGACCGGTGTGGCGTTCGTCCTGCCGTCCGCGGCCAGCCCGACGTCGTCGGGCACGAACCGGGTGTACCTGAAGCGCATGCTGCTCGGCCCGCGCGTGGACGGCGTCCTGCCCGAGTGGGCGTTCTTCGTCCGCTGCGTCCTCGACTCCTCGGGGCTGCGGCCGACGGCGTCGCGCGAGCAGCTGTACGACGACGACGTCCTGCTCGGCACGCGCGAGGCGCTCGGCCGCACCGTGCACGCGTGGCTCATGCATACGCTGCAGACCCCGGGCCGCCTGCGCACGGACGTCCTCGCCGCGCACCACCTCGCCGTCCGCGCGCTCGCCGTGACCGACGACACGATGCTCGTCACCGCGGCCGAGGTGCTCCCCTACGAGACGACGGACGGTGTCTCCACGATCGCGGAGGTCGCCGGGTCCGCGGGCGAGGTCCTCTACACCGCGAGCATCGAGGAGTTCCGCCGGGTCGCCCCCGTCGCGCGCGCCCAGGGCCTCGCGGTCGTCAACGGCGGGTACGTCTACGACGCGGACCTGCTCGCGCGGCTGGCGCGCCGACGCCCGGACTGGAACATCCGGACGCTGCGGACCGACGACGTCCGCCAGGTTCTCGCCCCCATCGACCCGGCGCTGGAGCTGCGCTGGCTCGACGCGCTGCAGGACGCGACGCAGACGCTCGCGCCCTTCGACACGGAGGCGTGCGTCGCCGAGTTCGAGCCCGCGGGCCTGCCGGCCGTCCTGCTCCACGACCGCGACGGCGACCACCAGCGCGAGCTCGCCCGGGCTGCCGAGGTCGACGACGTCTGGGGCCGCGCGCTGCAGGGTCTCGCCCGGCCCGCCGCCCCCCGCCAGCTCGTCCTCAACGCCGCGAACCCGACCGTCGCGCGCCTCCTCGACGCCCCCGTCGGGCAGGTCCGCGAGGCCGGCGTGCAGTCGCTGTACGTCTCCGCGCTCCTGCTGGCGGGCGAGCCGCTGCGCGGGCGCGAGAGCGACCTCATGACCCGCTCGCTCGAGACGCTGCTCGACGCCGGCCTGCCCGCGTCCCCCGCCCCGCGCCCCACCTCCACCCCTGCCCCCGCCCACGAGGACGACCGATGACCCGACCCGAGCACGTCGTCGTCACAGCCCTGCACCGCATCAACGCGCTCCCCTACGGCCTCGCGCGCACGCAGGCCGCGGAGCAGGAGGTTCGCACGATCGAGGCGGAGGGGCCCCCGGAGACGCTCGCCTACGCCCTCAGCACGCTCGTCGACTCGATGTTCTGGGCGGGCGAGGCCGAGGCCGCCTTCACCCCGTTCACGCGCCTCGTGCGGTGGTGGGACGCCCACCCGGAGCACTTCGACAGCGTGGACCGGCACCACGTCTTCTGGATCTTCAAGTGGATGGTCGCCGACCTGATGGAGTTCCCGACGGTCTCCGCCACGCAGATCGAGGCGACGATCGCGGACATGGAGCGGCGGTACGCCGTCGAGGGCCTCGGCATGAACGCCGTCATGCACCAGAGGTTCATCTGGGCGAACGAGCGCGGCGCCGACGACGTGGACGGCGCCTTCGTCGCCTGGTGCACCACACCGCGCGACGAGTTTTCGCAGTGCGAGGCGTGCGACCCCGGTGACCGCGTGGCCTACCTCGTCTCGTGCGGGAGCGTCGCCGAGGCGGTCGAGCTGGGCGAGGCGACGCTGGCGAACTCGCCGACCTGCGGCTCGGAGCCCGCGGACCTGCTGTCCCACCTGCAGCTCGCCTACCTCGAGGTGGACCGCCCCGACGACGCCGCGGCGATGCACCGGCGGGCGATCGCCCACCTGCCGACGTCCAAGGGGACCATGTCGGGCGCGCGGGGCCGGCTGGTGGAGTTCCTCGGGCGCACCTGCAACGCGGACCAGGCGGTGCGCCGCATCGAGGCCGACGCCGCACTGCTCACCGGGTGCGACTCGCCGCGGGAGCGACTGAGCTACCTGCTCCACGTCGGGACGGCCGCGCAGCTGCTCCGGGAGACCGACGGCGACCGGACGGTCCACCTGCCGAGCGTGCCGGCGACGACCCTCGCCGAGCTCGACGACTGGCTGCGCGCCGCCGCCACGGAGCTCGCGGCACAGTTCGACCAGCGGAACGGGACCGACGCGTGGGCGCGGCGCGTCGACCGGGCCTGGTCCAGGCGCGCCTACGGGCCCGTCGACCTGAGCGTGCGGCTCGCGGTCGCCGGGTCGGACGCGCAGGTCGCCACGTCCGCCGGCGCCGCCGACGCCGCCGGTGCTGCGCAGGCGTCGGCCACCCCGGGCGCCGGGTCCACCGAGGGCCTCGACGTGCCCGCGGCAGGGCGCAGCGGCGCCGACGCGGGCGCCGACGCCGGTCAGGAGGCTGAGC
>JAEYXM010000192.1 GCA_023428465.1 Actinomycetes bacterium | reverse complement strand
GTCGTCTGGTCCGAGATGAGGTTGGAGATGATGCGCGGGTCGGCGTCGTAGACGAAGCCGGAGCTCTGCGCGTAGGAGGTCGGGGTGCCCGGGGCGCCGCCGGGGGCGCCGAACGGGATCGGGTCCGCGCTCCGGAAGACCGGGGGGACCAGCCGCGGGAACAGCTCCAGGCTCGCACCGAAGGCGTCCTGCTGGGGGTAGAGGTTGTTGAGCGAGCCGTCGACCGTGCGCAGGCCCCAGGGGAGCTTCTGGTCGGGGACGCAGGTGCCGGAGGTGTCGGTCTTCGACGCGCACAGCAGAGTGGCGCCCGCGACGTGCGACTCGGCGATCGTGATCTGGGCGAGGATGAACTCGAGGTCCTCGACCGTGATGTGGAACTCGGGGTCGGTGTCGGTGACACCGGCGGCGGGCACGGTGCCGATGGCACCGGACACCGCGATCGCCGAGGCTATGGCGACCGTGCGGATCCCGAGGCGGCGTCGTGGCCGGCCCGGGGGTGCTGCTGCGGACGGGAACATGTGGGGACCTCCGTTGACCCTGGGGTGGGGATCGGTTCCCGCGCGGCCGGGGCGCCGCGTAGGACTTAGGTCCCGATGCTCCGAGAGGCACCTTGGGATGACCTTGGGCACATCACCCGATCGGCGCATCCATGCCTAACCGGACATCCATGGCGGGGCGGCGGCGCGGTGTCGGGGGCCGGCGGTACCGTCCGGGCCATGCGGATCCTCCACACGAGCGACTGGCACCTCGGTCGCACGCTGCACGGCGTGGATCTGCTCTCCCACCAGGCCGCGTACCTGGATCACCTGGTCGAGCTGGCGCGCGCGGAGTCGGTGGACGCGGTGGTCGTCGCGGGCGACGTGTACGACCGCGCGGTGCCGCCCGTCGAGGCGGTCCAGCTGCTCGCGGACGCGCTGCGCCGGCTGAGCGAGCACGCCGCGGTCGTCGTGACCCCGGGCAACCACGACTCGGCGATCCGCCTCGGCTTCGGCGCGGAGCTCATGCGCGACGGCGTGCACCTGCGCGCGCGGGTCGCCGACGCCGGGCGGCCCGCGCTGCTGGCGGACGAGCACGGCCCGGTCGCCGTGCACGCCCTGCCGTACCTGGACCCGGACGCGGTGCGCCGCGCGCTGACGGACGACGACGCCCCGGAGCCCCTGCCCCGCTCGCACGAGGCCGTGATGGCCGCCGCGATGCGCCGCGTGCGGGCGGACCTGGCGGCCCGCGCGACCCGCGGTGAGGCGGCGCGCTCCATCGTGGTCGCGCACGCGTTCGTCATCGGCGGGCAGGCGTCGGACTCCGAGCGCGACATCCGCGTGGGCGGCGTGGACGCCGTGCCCGCGGGAGTGTTCGCAGGGGTCGACTACGTGGCACTCGGCCACCTGCACGGGCCGCAGGCGATCAGCTTCCCGACGGGCGAGGGCGCGGTCGAGGGCGCGGGCGAGGGCGCCGGCGTGCGGGTGCCCGTGCTGCGGTACTCGGGCTCGCCGCTCGCGTACTCCTTCTCCGAGCTCACCCACCGCAAGTCCACCGTGCTCCTCGAGCTCGGGCCCGACGGCGTCGGGCACGCCCGGACGGTGCCCACTCCCGTGCCGCGGCGGCTCGCCGAGGTCACGGGGACGCTCGCGGAGCTGCTCGGCCCGGCCGGCGACGGCCACGAGGAGGACTGGCTGCGCGCCGTCGTGACGGACCCGGTGCGGCCACCCGAGCTGCACGCGCGCCTCAAGGCCCGCTTCCCGCACCTGCTCGTGACCGAGCACCGCCCGCCCGCCGGCACCGCGCGGCCGGGCGCGGTCCTGGTGACGGCGGCCCAGGACCCGGTCCAGGTCGCCGCGGAGTTCGTCGCGCACGTCACGGGCGCGCCGCCGACGGCGGAGGAGCTCGCGGTCCTGCGCGAGGCGTACGAGTCGGTGCTCCGGGCGGAGCGGAGCGCCTGATGCACCTGCACCGCATGACCCTCCAGGCGGTCGGGCCGTTCCCGGGCCGGCACACGATCGACTTCGGCGCTCTCGCGTCGTCCGGCCTCTTCCTGCTCGAGGGGCCGACGGGGTCCGGCAAGTCGACCGTCATCGACGCGATCGTCTTCGCCCTGTACGGGAAGGTCGCGTCGGCCGACGCGAGCGAGGACCGGATGCGCTCCGACCACGCGGCCCCGGGCGACGAGACGTTCGTCGACCTGGTCTTCGAGACCGGGTCCGGGGTGTACCGGGTGCGGCGCACCCCGCGCTACGACCGGCCCAAGCAGCGCGGCACGGGCACGACGACGCAGCAGGCGACCATCAAGCTGTGGCGGCTGTCCAGCCCGGACGCCCCGGAGGACGGCGAGCTCCTGAGCACCCGGCTCGACGAGGCCGGCCCGGAGCTCGTCGACGCGATCGGCCTGGACCGCGAGCAGTTCGTGCAGACCGTGGTGCTCCCGCAGGGCGAGTTCGCGGCGTTCCTGCGCGCCAAGCCGGAGGACCGGCGGCGCGTGCTCGAGCGGGTGTTCGGCACGCAGGTCTACGAGCGCCTCGAGAAGCGCCTCGCCGCGATGCGGGCGGAGGCCGGGCGCGGGCTCGACGCGGCGCGGGGCGCCGTCGGTCGGGCCGTCGCGGGCTTCGTCGCCGCGGCCCGCTGCGAGGAGGAGGCCGCGGCCGCGCTCCGGGAGGCGGCCGCTGCGTCCGAGGTCGACGTCGACTCCCTGCTCGCCGCCGTCGAGG
>JAEYXM010000186.1 GCA_023428465.1 Actinomycetes bacterium | reverse complement strand
ACCCAGCGCGGCGCGGCGCGGCGCGGGCGCCGTCGGCCACCCGGCCAGCCGCGGCGTGCCCCCCGCCGACGCAACGGCTCCGGCGTCGCCCACAGGTCCGGTCGCCTGGCTGCCACCGCGAGTCCTCCCGTCACCGTCGTCGCTGCCCGCCCCACCGTCGTGCGGGGCTCGCAGCGACCGGGCCGCCCGCCCGAGGCTAGTGCCCCGCGTCCGCCCCCCCGCGTAGCGTGGTCGGACATGACCACGACGACGGCGGCGGCCCCGTGGGCCTGGGCCGCCCTCATGCCGGACGCGCGCGACTGGGTCGCCTCGAGCGCGGACCCGGCAGCGCGGTGGGCCGTGCTCACGGGAGTCCTCGACCGACCTGACGACGACCCGGAGGTCCGCGTCGCACGCGCGGAGATGCTGCGGCACCCGGACACCGCCGACCTCCTCGCGCGCCTCGACGCGTGGGACGCCGGGGCGCCTCTGTCCGGGCACCACCACCCCGCGTTCGCGCCGAACCTGCTGAACCTGCTGGCCGACCGCGGGCTGCGGGCCGGGGACGACGCCCGCGTCGACGCGGTGCTGGCCGCCATGACCGGGCACGCCGACGACGCCGGGCGCCTCCAGTCGTTCGCCTCGCGCCGCACCGGGGCGCCGCCGGTGTGGGGGGCGCTCCTGTGCGACAGCCACGCGATCGTCGACGTCCTCCTCCGGTACGGGCGTGACCCGACGCGCGAGCCCGCGCTCGCCGGCGCGCTCGCCGCCATCGCCGCCGACCTGACCGACACCGCCCAGGGCCGCGCGTGGCCGTGCGTGCCGGAGCCGACGAGCGGCTTCCGCGGCCCGGGGCGGCGCGGGGACGCGTGCCCCCAGGTCACCCTCGAGGTGCTGCGGGCGCTCTCACGGCTCCCCGACGGCCTGTTCCCCGGCGGTCTCACGCGTTCGGACGCGCTCGGGTGCGCCCGCGTGAGCCTGTCGGTGTGGCGGCGGCGCGGGGCGGAGAAGCCGTACATGTTCGGCCACGGGCAGACGTTCAAGACCTCGAAGTGGCCGGTCACCTGGTACTCCGCACAGCTGGCGCTGGACGCGCTCGGCCGGTGGCCGGACCTGTGGCGCGGGCCGTCCGCCGTTCCCGCCGACCGCACGGCGCTCGCCGAGCTCGCGGCGTGCCTCGTGGCCTACAACACCGACGACGCCGGCCGGGTCGTGCCCCGCTCGACGTTCCGCGGGTACGAGGCGCACTCCTTCGGCCAGAAGCGGGAGGCGTCGCCGTTCGCGACGGCGCTCCTCCTGACGGTGCTGCACCGCCTGGACGACCTCGCGCCCGCCGCCGCCGAGGTCGACGTCAGCGCGCTCGGCAGCTCCAAGGGCGGCGCGGGGACGGCGCGGCCGCCCGTGCGCGCCCGCGGATGACACGCCCGACGCGACGTGCCGAGCCCCGTGGCGCCGACCTTCGTCCCTTTCGCACGCGTCCGTACAGGTGTGCGATGTCACCGATGGAACTCACCGAGGGATCGCTCGCCGGCCAGCCGACCCTGTCGTGGGGTGCGGGCCCGCCCGTCGTCGCGCTGCCGGGGCTGAGCGCCCGCAACGCCAATCCGCGCGGCATGGAGCGCACCACGCAGACCGACGGCCTCCAGGCCGTCGCGGAGCGGTTCACCGTGCACCTGCTCCAGCGCCGCCCCGGGCTCCCGGCGGGCACGACCATGTCCGACCTCGCCGCGGACGTCGCCGACGCCATCGCGGAGCTCGGGGGCGGCCCCGTGCCCGTGGTGGGGATCTCGACGGGGGGTTCGCTCGCGCTGCAGCTCGCCGTCGACCACCCGGGCGTCGTGTCCCGGCTCGTGGTCGGGTGCGGCGCGATGCGGCTGAGTGACCCCGGCCGGGCGCGGCAGGAGGCGCTCGCGGAGCTCACCCGTGCCGGACGGCCGCGTGCCGCATGGGCACAGCTGGCGCCGGCGCTCGCGGCGAGCCTGCCCGGCCGGGCCGTCATGTGGTCGCTCCTGTGGCTGGGCGGCGGTCCGCAGGGCGACGACGCCGCTGACCTCCTGGCGACCGTCGCCGCCGAGGACGCCTATGACGTCGGGCCGAGGCTCGGTGAGGTGACGGCTCCGACGCTCGTCGTCATCGGCGGCCGCGACGGCTTCTACGGTGCGCAGCTCGCGCACGACACCGCCCGCGCCATCCCGGACGGACACCTGCTGCTCTACCCGCGCGGCAGTCACATGACGACGCTGGGCCACCGGTCGGCCCAGCGTGCGATCGCCCACTTCCTGGCCGGAGAGGAGTGGAGATGACCGTCCTCGTCACCTACGCGAGCCGGTACGGCTCGACCGCGGAGATCGCCGAGCGGATCGCCGTCACGCTGATCGAGGAGGGCGTCGACGCCCGGGCGCAGCAGATCACCCAGGTGCGCGACCTCGCCGGCATCGACGCGTTCGTCATCGGCAGCGCCGTGTACTTCGGCAGCTGGCTCAAGCCGGCGACGACGTTCGTCGAACGGAACCGCGAGGTCCTGGCTGGCAAGCCGGTGTGGCTGTTCAGCAGCGGGCCGCTCCCCGGGGCGGTCGTCCCGGACAAGGCCGCGGGCACGTCCGGCGATGCCGACGGCTCCGACGGCGCGAGCCCCGCCGACGACGCGCAGCAGGGCGTGAGCCCCGCCGCGGACGACGCGCAGCAGGGCGTCAGCCCCGCCGCGGACGAGTCCGAGCCGAAGGGCGTCGAGGAGCTTGCCGCGAGCATCGGCGCGCGCCGGCACCGGGTGTTCGACGGCGCGCTCGACCCGCACAAGCTGGGCCTGCGGGACCGGATGATCCGCGCGCTCCCGGCGGGCAAGAACCTGCTGCCCGAGGTCGACGGCCGCGACTGGACCACGATCGAGGCCTGGGCGCTCGAGATCGCCACGGCCCTCAAGCGCGGCGCCTGACCGCGCTCCGGCCGCCGGACGCCCGCGCCGTCTCACAGGGCGTGTCGGTCATCCGACGTCCGGCCCCGGAGTCGTAATCTGGCGACACAGCAAAGGCCCCTCGGAGTAAGCGTCCGAGGGGCCTTGCTGTGATCTCGACCAGCTGATCCGGCTTCCGTGTCAGCTCGGCGAACCGAACATCTCCGGGCCAGGTCGACTCGGCGAACCGAGTCTCACCGGCAACGCTGGGGCGGAGCGGCCTGGCGAACCAGGACCACAACCCGGCGACCGGGCCACATCCTGAACGACCAGAGCCCTGAACCGCGCCGGCGAACCGGCGTGGCCCCCTCCGGCGAACCGGTGGACGCGCCCTGGACCTACAGAACAACGGTCCCGCTCTGGCGATGCGGTGGAACATCGACTGCGGTTGCCCGCGGCCGGTGAACCAGGTCGATCACTCCTTCCGAATCCTGCGAGCTCATGTGGCGCCATCCACAGCCCCTCGGGTTTCCCCTCAGGACGATCCCCGGGCCGAAACCCGAGCACCTGACCCCGCCGTCTCCGGTCGGTGACCGGCTCCTCAGTTCCGCCGTTCCGACCAGGTTTCCCTGGTCAGGTCCTCCCGGTTTCCCGTTCGGATCGGCTTTCCTGCGGTGCCGATGACGTAGTTCTAGTCGCGCCCCCCGGGGCCTGCAAGACCCTTTGGGCGTTCACTTTTCGTCCACCGACAAGTCACATGTTCGTCCACATGGCGCCCCTCACAAAGGGCCCTGGTTACACACCCCTGTGGACGAAAGATGTGCATCAAGAATCGCCCACTGCTCCAACCGGGTGGTCCCCACCCCCGCCCCCTCGCACCCCCACGCCCCCCACCCCCCCACTGCGCCAAAGTGGTACTCAACTGGTCCACTCGGTACCAAAGTGGAACGAAACTGCACCACTCGGTACCACTTTGGGTCCGAAGGGGGGGTGGGGTCACCGGGTGGGTGGGGGTTCCGGGGTGGGGGCGGGTCAGGCGTGGACGTCGTGGGTGTGGTGGGCGACGTCGTGCACGAAGTACTGGGCCAGCGTGCGGACGCTGAACGAGGACCCGTTGCTGCGCAGCCCACGCCGGTCCCACTGGTCGCCGCTGACGGACGCGAACACGCCGGCGGCCTCCTCGACAGCCTCGGCGAGCTCGCGCGCGACGGTCGCCGGGTCCTGGAGGTCGTAGCGATCGGCGATGGCGGCCGCGTCCTGGTCCCAGTTCGGGAAGCCAGGCACATCCTCGGCGAGCATGAGCCGGGCCCGCTCGGCGAACAGGCGCGAGGCGTCCCGCACGTGGCACGCGTACTCCAGCGGTGACCAGACCCCCCGGGCGGGCCGCGCGGCGACGTCGGGCCGGCGCAGCACCTCGGCGAACCGGAGCCCGTAGGCACGCAGGAGGGCGGGGACCTCCGCGCCGTCGACGGCGCCCGCGGCGAGCCCGCAGTCGGGGCAGGGTCGCTCGAGCACCCAGGTCCAGTCCTTCGTGTCGGGCTCGATCTGGTCCCCGGTTCCAGGGGTGTCGGTGGTCATGCCCCGAACGATAGTCACGCCGCCGGCCGTCGCAATCCGCATCTCGCCCCCGGACCGAGGCCCGTGGCGCCGCCACCGGACCGCGCGACAATGGGCACGTGCCGAAGATCATGGGCGCCTCCCTGGCGCTCCACCGCGACGAGGTGCGCCGACGCCTCCTCGACGCGCTCGCGACGCTCCTCGAGGAGCGCGGCTTCGACGCGATCACGCTCGCCGACATCGCGCAGGCAGCGGGCATCGGCCGGACGTCCGTGTACAACCACGTGCCGGACAAGGAGACGCTCCTCCTCGCGTTCATCGACGACGAGACGGCCCGCTACCTCGCAGCCCTCGAGGCCGCACTCGCCGGCGTGGACGACCCCGTCGAGCAGCTCCGCATCTACGTGCGCCACCAGCTGCGCGTGCGCCGCTCGTTCCACATGCCCGCCGGGCTCCGCAACGCCGTGTCCCCCGAGGCCCAAGCCCGCCTGCGCGAGCACGCAGAGCCCGTCGAGGCGGCGCTCCGCCGCATCCTCGCCGCCGGGATCGCCTCGGGCGCCTTCCACCACCAGCTCCTCGAGGTCGCGGTCCCGCTCGTCAACGCGTGCCTCTCGGCGCGCGTCGCGCAGGGCTATGGCCCGACGCCGCACGACGCCGCCGCGGCCGCCACGGAGGCGTTCGTCCTCCGCGCGGTCGGCGCCACGAGCTGACGCGGGCCCGACGCCGCCCGCACCTCACCGCCCGACGCCGGCCCGCACTCACCGGCCGCCCGCACCTCACCGCCCGACGCCGCTCCCCCT
>JAEYXM010000152.1 GCA_023428465.1 Actinomycetes bacterium | reverse complement strand
GGCCCCGGACCGTGGTCCAGGGCCTCGACGAGGTTCGTTCAGGTCGCTGTCGCGACCGGTTGCGCAGACGCGACCTAGATGTCGGTGTCGCGCGGCTGCGGGATGCCCGTGAGCAGGCTGCGGACCTCGGCCTCGCTGTAGCGGCGGTGACCGCCGAGCGTGCGGATGGCCGAGAGCTTGCCGGCCTTCGCCCAACGGGTGACCGTCTTGGGGTCCACGCGGAACATGCTGGCCACCTCGGAAGGTGTGAGCAGTGCACCCGGGGTCTCGGTACGGTTAGCCCTGGCTGGCGTCTGAGGCGACATCTGCACTCCTTTGTCGTTCGGTTCGCCCGGCCGACCTCGAGGGTCCCGTGGCTTTGCGTCCTCACCTCGCGGTGAGTTTGCCCTTCTCGCTGACCCGGACAGCGTGACACAAAACCGGACATCCAGCAAAGGGTTCTGTCCGTTGAGCGTGAAAATCACCCGTTCGGCATAGCCCACTACCCCATCTGGACGCCTGTCCACAGGGGATTGCGCCAGGAGACGCGGACCGTCCCGCTCGACGAGCGACCTTGGTGGACCCGACCTAGCGTGGAGCGGGTCAGAAGAAGCCCACGAGGAGGTTCGGATGCCCACCATCGAGCAGTCCATCGACGTCGAGGTCCCGCTGAGCACCGCCTACAACCAGTGGACGCAGTTCGAGTCGTTCCCGCGGTTCATGGGCGGCGTGGACGAGGTCACCCAGCTCACGGACACGCTGACGCACTGGAAGACCTCGATCGGCGGGGTCGAGCGGGAGTTCGACGCGGAGATCACCGAGCAGCACCCGGACGAGCGGGTCGCCTGGCGGAGCATCGACGGCAAGACGCACGGCGGCGTCGTGACGTTCCACCGCCTGAGCCCGGAGACCACGCGCGTCATGGTCCAGATCGACTGGGAGACCGAGACGCTCGCGGAGAAGGCGGGCGCCGCCATCGGGCTGGACGACATGCAGGTCAAGAAGGACCTGTCGGCCTTCAAGGAGTACATCGAGTCCCGGGGTGTCGAGGAGGGCGGCTGGCGCGGCGACGTGCAGTGAGCTCTGCCCGGCTGCGGCGCGTCCCGGCCGGTTGACGCGGAGGCGGGTGCCCCGGGGTACCCGCCTCCGCAGTGCCCGCCACGGGTCGGTACCGTGACCGGCATGACCGACCCCCGCGACCTGCTCGACCCGGCGACCCTGCGCGCGAGAGGGAGCCTGAAGTGGACGGCGATCCCGACGGAGATCGCGGCGTGGGTCGCGGAGGCCGACTTCGGGACGGCGCCTGCGGTCACGGAGGCGCTGCACGAGGCCGTCGCGGCCGGCCGGCTGGGTTACCTGCCGCCCGCGGTCCGCACCGCCCTGACGCAGGCCTGCGCCGGCTGGCTGTCCGACAGCTACGACTGGGTCGTGCCGCCCGAGCACGTGATGCCCGTCGGGCACGTGACCGAGGCGTTGCAGGTGACCGTGGCGCGCTACAGCGCGCCGGGTTCGGCCGTGATCCTGCCGACGCCCGCATACATGCCCTTCGTCACCGCTCCGAGCGTGTGGGGCCGGCACGTCATCGAGGTGCCGATGGCGCACGACGCCGGTCGCCCGGTCCTCGACCTGGACGCGATCGACGCCGCGTTCCGGGCGGGCGGCGGGCTCCTCGTCCTGGTCAACCCGCACAACCCGACCGGTCGCGTCCTGGGGCGCGAGGAGCTGCTGGCCGTCGCCGACGTCGTCGAGCGTCACGGCGGGCGGGTGTTCGCCGACGAGATCCACGCCCCGCTCGTCCACCCCGGGCACCAGCACGTGCCGTACGCGTCGGTCTCCCCCGCCGCGGCCGGGCACACGGTCACCGCGACGTCGGCGTCGAAGGCCTGGAACATCCCCGGCTTGAAGTGCGCGCAGGTGATCCTGTCGAACGACGCGGACGCGCGCGCCTGGGCGCCCGACGACGTCCTGCTCACCGAGGGCGCGTCGACGCCCGGCGCGATCGCGAACACCGCCGCCTACACCGCGGGCCGCGAGTGGCTCGCGGACGTGCTGACCTACCTCGACGGGTCGCGCGCCGCCCTGGCCGACGCGCTGGCCGACTCGCGCGTGACGTACCGCCCCCCGGAGGGCACCTACCTTGCGTGGCTCGACCTGCGCGAGGCGCTCGACCACGCCGCGCTCACCGGGGCGCCGTCGTGGCGGACGGCCGCCCCGGGCTCCGTCGCGCGGTGGCTGGGGAAGGAGACGGGCGTCGCCCTGACGGACGGCGCCCTGTGCGGCGAGGCCGGGCGGGGCTTCGCGCGGCTGAACCTCGCGATGCCCCGCCCGCTCGTGGCGGAGGCCGGCCGGCGGATCGCCGCCCGCCTCGCCTGACTCACCCGGCCGGCTGCTGCTCGCTGCGGCCGGCGCCGATGGCGGTCTGGCCGCCGCCGTGCTGGACCTCGATGCGGCGCGGCTTGGCCTCCTCCGCCACCGGGATCGTCAGCGTCAGGACGCCGTCGGCGTAGCTCGCCGTGATCCGGTCCAGCGCAAGGCCGCGGCCGAGGTTGAGCTGGCGGACGTACGTGCCCGCGGGCCGCTCGCGCGCGAGCCACTGGACGTCGGTCTCCGTGCGCGCCGTGCGTTCCGCGCGGATCGTGAGGGTCCGGTCCTCCACGTTCACGTCCACGCTGCCCGGGTCCGCGCCCGGCAGGTCGACGTGCATGACGTAGTGGTCACCGGCGCGGTACAGGTCGATCGGCATGCCCGGGACGGTCGTCGACGACGCGTCGCGCATGGCGCCGAGCACCTGGTCCATCCACCGAGCCGTGTCGGCGAACGGGTCGAGACGGGTAGCCACGCTCACCACCTCCTCCGGTCGGGGCCCGGACCTTCCGGGCCTCCGTGCGACGTACCCGGCCCCGACGGGACGGCTCGTCGCCGTCCAGCAGGGCCAGGTGGCTACAGCACCGTTTTAGCACTCTCAGCGTGCGAGTGCCAACTGCTCGCACGCCCCGTTGCCAGGCCCCGAAATCATCCTAGGACTCACGTCCCGGACCGGTTATTCACGGGCCCTGGCGGGACCTTCGGCGCAGAAAACCCCGAGCCCCGCCACCTAGGTTGAGGTGTGGGTCAAGGGCGATCCACCCCAATCAGACCGACCGCCCGGGAGGACCCCCGTGAGCACCAGAGCAGGACGTGGCAGGGCAACCGACGCCGCCGTCACCACCGAGACCACGCCCGCGTCGACGATCGACGCGCTGGTCGCCGGAGCGACCAAGGCACTCGCCGCCTACGCCACCTTCACCCAGGCCGACGTCGACCACATCGTGAAGAAGGCGTCCGTCGCCGCCCTCAACAAGCACGGCGAGCTCGCGATGCTCGCCGTCGAGGAGACCGGGCGCGGCGTCTTCGAGGACAAGGCCGTCAAGAACATCTTCGCGTGCGAGCACGTGACGCACTCGATGGCCGAGCTCAAGACCGTCGGCATCGTGGCGCGCGACGACCTCAAGGGCATCGTCGAGATCGCCGAGCCCGTCGGCGTCATCTGCGGCGTCACCCCGGTGACCAACCCGACGTCGACCGCGATCTTCAAGTCGCTCATCGCCCTCAAGACGCGCAACCCGATCATCTTCGCCTTCCACCCGTCGGCCCAGGAGTCCTCCGTCGCCGCCGCGAAGGTCGTGCGCGACGCGGCGATCGCCGCCGGCGCGCCTGAGCACTGCATCCAGTGGGTCAGCGAGCCCTCGCTCGCCGCCACGGCCGAGCTCATGAACCACCCGGGCGTCGCGATGATCCTCGCGACCGGCGGCAACGCGATGGTCAAGGCCGCGTACTCCTGCGGCAAGCCCGCCCTCGGCGTCGGTGCCGGCAACGTGCCTGCCTACATCGAGAAGACCGCCAAGCTCAAGCGCGCCGTGAACGACGTCGTGATGTCGAAGTCCTTCGACAACGGCATGGTCTGCGCCTCCGAGCAGGCCGCCATCATCGACGACGAGATCTACGACGCCGCGATGGCCGAGTTCACCGTCCTGCACGCCCACCGGTGCACGCCGGACGAGAAGGCCAAGCTCGAGCGCCTCATCTTCGGCGTCGACGCCCAGGGCACCAACTGCGCCGACGCGAAGCTCAACGCCTCCGTCGTCGGCCAGAGCCCGCAGCGCATCGCCGAGATGGCCGGCTTCACGGTCCCCGAGAGCACGTCGATCATCCTCGCCGAGGTGTCCGGCGTCGGTCCGCACGAGCCGCTGACGCGAGAGAAGCTGTGCCCGGTCCTGGCGGTCCTGCGCGCGGAGACCCGCGAGCACGGCATGCGCCTCGCCGAGCAGATGGTCGAGTTCGACGGCCTCGGCCACAGCGCCGCGATCCACTCCACCGACGCGGAGCTCGTCGAGGAGTTCGGCAGCCGCGTCAAGGCGATCCGCGTGATCTGGAACTCGCCGTCCTCGCAGGGCGGCATCGGCGACATCTACAACGCCTTCATCCCGTCGCTGACGCTGGGCTGCGGCAGCTACGGCGCCAACTCGGTCTCCAACAACGTCTCGGCGGTGAACCTCCTGAACATCAAGCGCATCGGCCGCCGCAACAACAACCTGCAGTGGTTCAAGGTCCCGGCCAAGACGTACTTCGAGCCGAACGCGATCCGCTACCTCGAGGACATGGCGGACATCACCCGGGTCACGATCGTCACCGACCCGACCATGACCCGGCTCGGCTTCGTGGACAAGGTCATCGACGTCCTGAACCGCCGGCCCAACAAGGTCGCGCTGCAGATCATCGACAGCGTCGAGCCCGAGCCGACCATCACGACGGTCGACCGCGGCGCCGAGCTCATGCGCGAGTTCCGTCCCGACACGATCATCGCCCTCGGCGGTGGCTCGCCGATGGACGCCGCGAAGGTCATGTGGCTGCGCTACGAGCACCCCGAGATCGTCTTCGCGGACATGCGCGAGAAGTTCTTCGACGTCCGCAAGCGCGCCTTCAAGTTCCCCACCCTGGGCAACGTCGCGAAGCTCGTCTGCATCCCGACGACGTCGGGCACGGGCGCCGAGGTCACGCCGTTCGCGGTCATCACCGACCCGAAGACGGGCCTGAAGTACCCGCTCGCCGACTACGCGCTCACCCCGACGGTCGCGATCGTCGACCCGGCGCTGACCGGTGAGATGCCCGCCTCGCTCGCGGCCGACTCCGGCTTCGACGCGCTGACCCACGCCACCGAGGCGTTCGTCTCCGTCTACGCGAACGACTTCACGGACGGCATGGCGCTGCACGCCATCCGCCTGATCTTCACCAACCTCGAGGCGTCGGTGAAGGGTGGCAAGGAGGCCGTCGAGGCCCGCGAGAAGATGCACAACGCGGGCACGATCGCCGGCATGGCGTTCGGGAACGCGTTCCTGGGCATCGTGCACGCGATGGCGCACACCATCGGCTCGACCTTCAAGCTCGTGCACGGCCGGACCAACGCGACGCTGCTGCCGCACGTCATCCGCTACAACGGCACGGTCCCGACCAAGCTCACGAGCTGGCCGAAGTACGAGCACTACGTCGCCCCTGAGCGCTTCCAGCAGATCGCGGACGCGCTGGGCCTGCCGGCCTCGACCCCGGAGGAGGGCGTGGAGTCCTACGCCCGGGCCGTCGAGAAGCTGCGCGACGCCGTCGGCATCCCGCCGTCGTTCGCCGCGCAGGGCGTCGCCGAGGAGGCCTTCATCGGCAAGCTCGACGACCTGGCGATGCGGTCCTACGAGGACCAGTGCGCGCCGGCCAACCCGCGCATGCCGATGCTCGGCGACATGAAGGACATCATGGCTGCGGCGTACTACGGGACGTCGCTGGAGGACGTGCGCGCTCGACGCGCCGCGTCGGGTGAGCAGGACCGACCCGCCCAGGAGGACGGCCCCGCCGCCTGACGGGGTCGGGCCCGCCCGGTCGCGCGGGCGGGCCCGCCCACTTCTCCCCTGACGCCCGGTGGTCACCACGGCCACCGGGCGTCAGCGCGTCCCGGCCCGGCGGGCGACGCTCCGCCGTCCGGGTGCGACGCCGGAGGTCACGGGCCAGACTGATGCCACCCCGACCGAGAGGCCCACCATGACGACCCCCGTGATGAGCTCCCTGGCCATGGCGGCCGGCCCGGCCGGCACCGGCCGCCGGTACGCCCGGCTCGCCGAGCGCGAGCGCGCCCGGATGCGCCGGCGCCTGCGGACCGTGGCGATCGTCGCCATGACGATCGGCCTGTCGGCCTGCGCCGCGGACGAGGTGCCCGACCTCGACATACCCTCCGTCGACGTGCCCGACGTGGACCTGCCCGAGCTCGACGCCCCCGACCTGTCCGCGCTCGCCGACGACCTGCGCGACGAGCTCGACGCGGCCGAGGGCACGCTCGACCGCCTCGTGGTCGAGATCGAGGGCGCGGGCATCAGCGGGGTGACCGCGACCGGCGTCGAGGCCGCCGTCGCGTCGACCTTCGCCGCTCTGGACCAGGCGCGGACGGCGGCCGAGGGCGCAGCCGACGAGGCCGGCGCGCAGGCCGGCGAGTCTCTCGCAGACGCCCGCACCGAGCTCGATGCGGCGCGGGAGCAGCTGTCCGACGCCATCGATGCCACCGATGGCAGCCTCCGCTCGGAGCTCGAGGCCCTCCGCCAGCAGATCGACGACCTCCTGCAGCGTTTGCAGACCACGTGAAGCCTCCGGGGGCACTAGCCTTGCCGACCGTGATCCCGACTCCAGGCGACGACGCCGCTCCCCTGTCCGGGCACCAGCTGACCATCCGGTCCGGTGCCCACGAAGCCACCATCACCGACGTGGGCGCCAAGGTGCGGCGCTACGCCGTCGACGGGCGTGACGTCTTCACGCCGTTCGACGCCGACCAGGTCGCACCGGCCGGCCACGGAGCGGTCCTCGCGCCGTGGCCCAACCGCCTGCGCGACGGCAGGTACACCTTCGAGGGGCGCGACCTGCAGGTCGAGGTCAGCGAGCCGCCCACGAGCACCGCGCTGCACGGCCTCGTCATGTGGCAGCGCTGGTCCGTGGTCGCGGTGGACGACGCCGACCACGCCGCGGGCGCGGCCGTCACCCTCGAGCTACGGCTGCCTGCGTCGGGTGGCTACCCCTTCGACCTGAGGCTCACCGTGACGTACCGCCTCTCCACGGACGGTCTGCGCGTCACGGCCGCCGCGGAGAACCTGGGCTCCACCGCCGCGCCGTACGGCATCGGCTTCCACCCGTGGCTGTCGCCGGGCGACGGCTCGCTCGACGACTGCACGTTCCGCCTCGACGCGTCCACGCGGGTCCTCGTGGACGACCGGCTCCTGC
>JAEYXM010000292.1 GCA_023428465.1 Actinomycetes bacterium | reverse complement strand
GGCGGTGGCCCCGCGACGCCCACCCCGCCGCCGGCGAACCCGCCGGCCCCGCCGCCGTCGGGCGACCCGTACGGCCTCGGCACGGGCTCCGGCCGCGGGACCGCCGAGCAGGGCCAGGCCGCCGTGGCGTGGGCCGTCGCGCAGGTCGGCAAGCCGTACGTCTACGGAGCGACCGGGCCGGACTCGTTCGACTGCTCCGGCCTGACGTCGAGCGCGTGGCGCGCGGCGGGCGTCTCGATCAACCGGACCTCGCGCGACCAGTACCGCGGCGTCCTCAAGATCACCTACGACACGATGCGGCCCGGCGACCTGATCTTCTGGGGTGACAACCCCGCCGACCCGTCGAGCATCCACCACGTCGCGATGTACGTCGGCGACGGCCAGATGGTCGAGGCCTCCCGCCCGGGCGTCCCGGTGCGCGTCACGGCGATCCGCTGGACCGGCACGATGCCCTACGCGGGCCGCCCGTGACGCCACCCGCCGCGGCCGGTCCCTCGGCCTGCGGCAGGCCCAGCCGCCTGCGGCAGTGACGCCGTCCGGTCAGTGCTTGCCGGTGGTGTAGCCCGCGTCGATGGCGCGCTGCCGGCTGGCCTGGATCTCCGCCTCGGCGGCCGTCTTGTCGGCCCAGTACGCGCCCTCGACGGACTTGCCCGGCTCCAGGTCCTTGTAGACCTCGAAGAAGTGCTGGATCTCCAGCCGGTGGAACTCCGACACGTCGTCGATGTCCTGGCGCCAGGACGCGCGCTGGTCGCCCGCGGGCACGCACAGGACCTTGTCGTCGCCGCCCGCCTCGTCGCGCATGCGGAACATGCCGAGCGCGCGGCACCGGATGAGGCACCCGGGGAAGGTGGGCTCCTCGAGGAGCACGAGCGCGTCCAGGGGGTCGCCGTCCTCGCCGAGGGTGCCCTCGATGAACCCGTAGTCGTCCGGGTAGCGGGTGGACGTGAAGAGCATGCGGTCCAGGCGGATGCGCCCGGTCGCGTGGTCCAGCTCGTACTTGTTCCGCTGGCCCTTCGGGATCTCGATCGTGACGTCGAACTCCACGGCTCTCCTTCTCACTCCACCCGCGGTGGGACCTGGCGCACGCTGCTGGTCATTAGTGTGGCGCACGAGCGGCGATGCGCGCCGCCGCCGTCGAAGGGCACAGGATCTCATGGGTCGCAGGGCAGGCCGTGTGGTGGGCGCCGTCGTGGCCACCCTCCTCGTGGGTGCGGGCGGCTACGTCGCGGCGGACGCCTACGACGTCGTGCCCGGGATGCTCACGCTCGAGCCCGTCCCGCCGGTGCAGGCACCGTTCCCGACGGCGCCCGGCGCGGTCCCGGCTCCGCCGCCCGACGTCGCGGTCGCGCACCTGGACGCCGACGCCCCGATGCCCTCCCCGGAGGCGGTCACGGCCCTGTCCGCCGCGCTCGCCGCGGACTCCCGGCTCGGCCGGTCGGTCGGTGTCGTCGTCACGGACGTCCTGACGGGGCAGGTGCTCGCGGACATCGACGGCGCGACCCCGCGCACGCCCGCGTCGACGACGAAGGTCCTCACCGCCGTCGCGGCGACGATGGTGCTCGACGGTGACGCGCGGATCACCACGGAGGTGGTCAGCGCGGTGCCGGGCACGATCGTCCTCGTGGGGCACGGCGACATGCTCCTCGCGCCCGACGCCGGCGACGCCGGCCTGATCGACGGTCACGCGGGCCTGGGCGACCTCGCGCGGGCGACGGCTGCGGCGCTCGAGGCCGCGGGGACCACGCAGGTCACGCTGCACCTGGACGACACGGCCTTCGCGGGCCCGTCCTGGAACCCCGGCTGGCACGACTCCCACATCCAGTACGTCGCCCCCACGGCTGCGCTCGCGGTCGACGAGGGCAAGACGCGCGACGCCCCGTACGCGGTCCGCCACCTGGACCCGGCGATGGAGGCGGCGAAGGCGTTCGCGGCGCTGCTGCGCGCATCGGGCATCACGGTGTCCGACCCGGTGCGCGCGACGGCGCCCGACGGCGCGACGCAGCTCGCGGCGGTCGAGTCGGCGACGATCCGGGAGCTCATCGCGCACACCGCGCGCGAGTCGGACAACACGATCGCGGACGTGCTGGGCCGGCTCGTCGCGATCGCCCGGGGCGACGCGGCGACGCTGACGGGCGCGACGTCGGCCGTGGTCGCGGAGGTCGGCACGCTCGTGGACGTGACCGGCGTCGTCCTCGCGGACTGCAGCGGCCTCGCGGACGGCACCCTCATCCCGGCCCGGGTCCTGACGGACCTGCTGGTCGCGGTGAGCTCGCAGGCGCACCCCGAGCTGCTCCCGGCGGTCGTGGACCTGCCGATCTCCGGCTGGCAGGGCACGCTCGCGGAGCGGTACCCGTCGGGGGCGGGGCGCGGCCTCGTGCGTGCCAAGACGGGCAGCCTGCCCGGTGTCACGACGCTCGCGGGCACGGTCCTGACGACACAGGGCCGGCTCCTGGCGTTCTCGGTCCTCGCGGACCGGACGACGGGCGGCGGCCAGGAGGGCCCCCGGGCGGCGATCGACGACTACGTCACGCAGCTCGCGCTCCAGCCGGTCCCCGTCGCGGGCTGAGTCCGCGGGTTAGCGTGGGGCGATGAGCGCGCAGCCGACGGTCGAGTGGGCCGCCGCGGGCCGGCTCGCCGGGCGCCTCGTCCTGGCGGGTCCGACGCCGTCGGCGGGCGAGGCGGCGGCCTACGTCGCGT
>JAEYXM010000290.1 GCA_023428465.1 Actinomycetes bacterium | reverse complement strand
AGCCAGTTGACCTCGCGCGGCTTGCGGAACGCGCCCGTGAAGAACACCCGCAGCATGTGCACGACGATCGAGGCGATGAACAGCAGCGCCGCCCAGTGGTGGATCTGGCGCATGAGGAGCCCGCCGGTCACCTCGAACGAGAGCTTCATCGTGGACGCGAACGCCTCCGACATCTCCTCGCCCTGCAGCGGCGCGAAGGGCCCTTCGTACGTGACCGTGCCCATGCTCGGCACGAAGAAGAGCGTCAGGAAGACACCGGTCAGCAGGAGGACGACGAACGAGTAGAGCGCGATCTCGCCCAGCAGGAACGACCAGTGGTCGGGGAACACCTTGCGCGCGAAGTTCTTGACGGCGATCCCGATGCCGGTGCGCTGGTCGAGGTAGTCGGCTGTGGCTGCGGCGCCCTTGGAGGTGCGGCTCACTTCAGTCGCTCCCAGTAGCTCGGTCCGACGGGTTCGTTGAAGTCGCTCTGCGCGACGAGGTAGCCCTCGTCGTCCACCGTGATGGGGAGCTGGGGGAGTGGCCGGCTCGCGGGGCCGAACACCACCTTCGCGCCGTCGGCGATGTCGAACGTCGACTGGTGGCACGGGCACAGCAGGTGGTGGGTCTGCTGCTCGTACAGCGCGACGGGGCAGCCGACGTGGGTGCAGATCTTGGAGTACGCGACGATGCCCTCGTACGACCAGTCCTTGCGGTCCGGCGCCTCCTTGAGGACGGCCGGGTCGATGCGTGTCATGAGGACGACGGCCTTGGCCTTCTCCTCGATCCAGTGCTCCTCCTCGCGCAGCCCCTCGGGGATGACGTGGAAGATCGAACCCTCCGTGACGTCCTCGGCCCGGATGGGCGTGCCCGAGGGGTCGCGCGTGAGGCGCGTGCCGCGCTTCCAGACCGTGTGGCGGAAGCGGTTCACGTTCCAGTCGCTGCCGACCTCGCCGACGAGCGGGACGGCCACGGTCAGTGGCGCGAGGGCGAGCGCTGAGAAGAGCGCGCCCTTCAGGACGCCACGGCGTGCGATGCCGGAGTCCTCGGCGCCCTGGCGCAGGACCTCGACGGCGGCCGCGCGGTCCGCGTCGGAGGTGCGCTGGGGGTGGCGGTCCTCGGCGACCTCGTGGTCGGACATGAGGGTGCGGGCCCACTGGATCGCCGCGGCACCGATGCCGAACATCGCGAGGAAGAGCCCGAGCCCCAGGAAGAGCGTGGTGCTCCGCACGCCGGCGACCGTGCCGTCCTCCGGCGCGAGCGCGTACGCGACGACGAAGCCGATGCTGCCCAGGGCGGAGATGCCGAAGAGCGCCGCGACCCGCAACGTGGCGGAGCGCGCCGCGGCGGGGTTGCGGTCGGTGACGCGCGTCTTGTGCGGCGGCAGCCCGGGGTTCTCGAACCGCTCCGGGAGCGCGTCGCCGCGATCGACGGGCGTGCCGCCGCTGACGGTGACCTCGCTGTGCTCGCTCATGACGCCTTCGCTCCGATCCAGACCGCGCAGCCGATGAGGAGGCCGAGCCCGACGACCCAGACCCACAGGCCCTCGGACACCGGGCCGACGCTGCCGAGGTCCTGACCGCCAGGGGAGCCCTGCTTCTGCTCGGCGAGGAACGCGATGACGTCGCGCTTCTCCTCGGGTGTGAGGTTGGCGTCGTTGAACACCGGCATGTTCGACGGGCCGGTCTCCATGGCCTCGTAGACCTGCCGCGGCGTCGTGCCGTCGAGGGACGGTGCGAACTTGCCGTCCGTCAGCGCGCCGCCCTTGCCGATCGCCCCGTGGCACATGGAGCAGTTCGTCCGGAAGAGGGCCATGCCGTTGGCCGGGTCGCCGAGCGAGGCATCGACCTGCTCGTCGGAGGGGATTGCGGGTCCAGGGGCCAGCGAGGCCACGTAGGCCGCGAGCTGAGCGGTCTGCTCCTCGTCGAACTGCGGGGGCTTGGCGACGGCCTGCGGGCCGGTGGCCTGCATCGGCATGCGGCCGGTGCTGACCTGGAAGTCGACCGCAGCGGCGCCGACGCCGATGAGCGACGGGTAGCCTTCGCGCCCCTCCGCGCCCGGCCCGTGGCACGTGGCGCAGTTGGTCCGGAAGAGCTGCTCGCCCGCCTCGATGTCGTCCTGGGTGGGCGCCGCTGCGCTGTGCGCGGCAGGGCTGAGCGCGGCGTAGACCGCACCCGTCACGACGAGGGCGAGCAGGAGGAGCACCACCGGTGCGAACCGGTGGTGTCGTCGCTCGGCGATGGCCTTCACGCGCAGGTCCCCAGCTTCTCGGTGCAGCCCTGGCGGGCGCTCACCGGATCAGGTAGATCGCACCGAAGAGCGCGATCCACACGACGTCGACGAAGTGCCAGTAGTAGGAGACGACGATCGCCGTCGTCGCCTCGTGGTGCCCGAACCGCTTCGCGGTGAACGACCGGCCGAGCAGAAGGAGGAACGCCAGGAGGCCGCCGATGACGTGGAGGCCGTGGAAGCCGGTGGCCAGGTAGAACACCGAGCCGTAGGGGCTGGAGGAGATCGTCAGACCCTCGTGGACGAGCTCGGCGTACTCGAAGACCTGGCCGCCGATGAACGTGGCGCCCATGAGGTAGGTGACGGTCATCCACTCGCGCATGCCCCATCGGGTGACCTGGAGCAGGCTCCCGGTGCGGCGTGGCTGGAAGCGCTCGGCGGCCCAGACACCCAGCTGGCACGTGATGGAGCTGAGCACCAGGATCGTGGTGTTGGCGGCGGCGAACGGCAGGTTCAGGAGGGGCGTCTCGGCCGCCCAGAGGTCCGGCAGCGTCGAGCGGGTCTGGAAGTACATCGCGAAGAGGCCGGCGAAGAACATGAGCTCGCTGGCGAGCCACACGATGGTCCCCACCGCCACGGGATTCGGGCGGTTCACGCTCAGGTGCGCCCTCGCCGGCGCGGCAGTGGTGGTCGACACCTCGCCATTATGACCGAACTCGGGACCTAGGGCCTAGACGAAGATCAAGAAACGCCGGTCGGGAACGGTGAAACTCGTCACGTCACAAGACATCCGGGCCTCCGGGACGCACCGCGGTGCCCCTCGGACCGTGCACGGCGCACGTGCGAAGATGCGTGCTGGCGGCGCCATGACGCGCCGCCGGTACATCTGCGAGAACATCTGCGACCACGAGTGAGGCGAGGGCGATGCGGGACGAGTGGGACGAGGCCGAAGGCACTGGCGTACCGCGCGTCCTGCGCGTGCTCCTCTACAGCGACCACCCCCAGACCCGCGACGCCGTGACCCTCGGCGTCGGCCGCCGCGCCGCCAAGGACCTCCCGCCGATCGAGTGGGTCGAGGTCGCCACGCACGACGCGGTCGTGACCGCCGTGGAGGAGGGCGGCCTGGACCTGCTGATCCTCGACGGCGAGGCGGGCAAGTCCGGCGGCATCGGCCTGTGCCGCCAGCTCAAGGACGAGATCTTCCGGTGCCCGCCCGTCCTGGTCCTCCTCGGCCGCCGCGAGGACGCCTGGCTCGCGGCGTCCGCCGAGCCCGACGCGATCGTCGTCCGGCCCCTGGACCCGCTGGAGCTCACCGAGACCGTGGCCCGCCTGCTGCGGGTCGTGGCGTGACCGCCGGCGCCGGGGACGCCGCAGCCCCGCGGGTCCCGACCTGGCCGGCTCTCCTCCAGGGCCTCATCAGCGGGCGCAGCCTCACCACCGTCGAGGCGTCGTGGGCCATGAGCCAGGTGATGGGAGGCGAGGCGAACCCGGTCACGGTGGCCGGCTTCCTCGTCGCACTGCGCGCGAAGGGCGAGACGGTCGAGGAGCTCACCGGCCTGGCCGAGTCGATGCTCGCCCACGCCCACCGGATCCACGTGCCCGGCCGCTGCGTCGACATCGTCGGCACGGGAGGGGACCTCAAGCACACCGTCAATATCTCCACGATGGCCGCGCTGACCGTCGCCGCGACCGGCGTGCGCGTCGTCAAGCACGGCAACCGCGCGTCGTCGTCGTCCACGGGCACGGCCGACGTGCTCGAGGAGCTGGGCCTGCGACTGGACCAGCCGCCGAGCAGGGTCGCCGAGCTCGCGGAAGAGGTGGGCATCACCTTCTGCTTCGCCCAGGTGTTCCATCCGTCGATGCGGCACGCTGCACCCGCGCGCAAGGGCCTCGGCGTGCCGACCGTGTTCAACTACCTGGGGCCACTGACGAACCCGGCGCAGCCCGCCGCCATCGCGATCGGCGTCCCCGACCCGCGCATGGCCGGCCTCATGGCCGGAGTGCTCGCAGGGCGCGGGACCTCCGGCCTGGTGTTCCGTGGACCGGAGGGCCTGGACGAGCTCGCCGCGGCCGGCCCGTCGCAGCTGTGGTGGATCCACGACGGCGAGGTCCACGAGCACACGGTCGACGCCTCGGCCGAGCTGGGCCTGGACCGGATCACCATCGAGGACCTGCGGGGCGGGGCGCCCGCCGAGAACGCCGACGTCGTGCGCCTCTACCTCGCGGGTGAGCAGGGGCCGGTCCGCCAGACCGTGCTGCTCAACGCTGCCGCGGCGCTCGCCGCCGACGGCTCGCTCGAGGGCACCGGCGACGGATCGCTCGTCGAGCGGCTCGCCGCCGGCCTGCGCCACGCGGAAGCCGTGGTCGACGACGGCCGCGCGGCCGACGTGCTCAGGCGGTGGGTCGAGGCCTCGCGCCGCGCCGTCTGACTGGTGGGCCTGGGGTCTCGTCAGTCCTCGAGGCCGAGCGCGAACGCCTGCTCGAGGTCCCCGGAGGAGTAGGCCCGGAAGGCGATGTACGTCTGCGTCCGGATGATGCCGTCGACCTTGCTCATGCGGTCGGCGATCACGTCGGCGAGCTGCTCGTGCTCGCGCACCCGCACCATCGCGATCAGGTCGATCTCGCCCGTGACCGAGTAGACCTCGGTGACGCCGGCCACCTCGGCGACCTCGGTGGCGATCTCGGGGATGCGCGACGGGTCGGCGTCGATCAGGACGATGGCGGTGATCATGGGCGTGCCCTCCGGTCGGTGACGTCGGGGTCCATCATGCCGCTCCCGCGGCCCGGACCGTCGCCATGCGGGCCGACTCCTGCGTGACCAGCTCCGCGACGCCGCCGTCAGGGTCGGTGACCTCCTTCATCGCGCGTCGCACCGCGGCCGCCGCCGCGGTCGCGCCGGCCTCCGCCCGGTACGCCTCCGCGCCGCGCACGGGGCTCGCCCAGCCGGTGCCGACGTCCACCAGCCGCACACCCGGCTGCTCGAGCCAGCGCAGGACGAGGTCCGTCTCCTCCGGGTGCGCGCTCGACGCCGGCAGGCACGCCGGGTCGGCGTGCTCGGCGGTCGCCAGAAGCGCCTCGATCGCGGGACGCGGGTCGGCGCCCGCCGCCGTCGTGGTCGTTGCGCACAGGCGGCCGTGCCGGACGACCACGACCTCCCAGCCCGCGTCCTGGTGGCGGCGGGCGGCGACAAGCTCCGGCTGCGCGGCGATCCGGCGCGAGCGCTGCGCTCGGGCCGCGCCGCGCAGGAACGCCTCGAGCTGGTCGCGCCACTGTGCGGCCTCCTCGAAGCGCTCCGAGGCCGTGAGCGCTGCGATGCGCGCCGCGTGAGCCGTCACGACCGGCGTGGGGTCGGTGAGCATGGCGCGCCGGACGTCGTCGACGAGGACCGCGTAGTCCTGCGCCGACTGCCGGCCGATGCACGGTGCGCCGCACCGGCCCATGTCGGCGAGGGCGCACGCGCCCGCACCGTCCGGCGCCACGCGGGGGAGCCGCCGCGTGCACTCGCGCAGCGCGAACGTGGCCTGGAGCGCCTGCATCGCCTGCAGCGCCGCCGTCCGGCCGCTGAACGGGCCGATGTGCGCCTCCGCCTCGCCTGGGCGCGGACCGCCGTCGGGCCGGACCGTGCGGACCACCGACAGACGGGGGAAGGGCTCCGCGGTGAGACGCACCCAGGGCATCCGCTCGGGGTTGCGGGATCGCCGGTTGTAGCGCGGTGACGCCTCCGCGATGAGTCGCAGCTCGCGGACCCTCGCCTCGAGGACGGTGCCGCACACGATGGGCACCACGCGCTCGGCGAGGCCGACCATCTCCGTCATGCGGCGTCGGTGCTCGGCCGCGGTGAAGTAGCTGCGCACGCGCGTGCGGATCGAGGTCGCGGTGCCGACGTAGAGGACCTCGTCGTTCGGCCCGCGGAACTGGTAGACGCCCGGCGCGTCGGGGAGGCCGTCCGCCAGGTGCCGCTTGCGGCGGCGGGCCGCGGGAACCGGGTCCGTCGCCGTCGCCAGGTCCTCGAGGTGGGTGATGCCCAGCGGCCCGAGGCGCGCGAGGCACGCGTGCAGCACGTCGACTGTCGCGCGAGCGTCCGCGAGCGCCCGGTGCTCGGGCGTCACCGCGGTGCGGAAGAACGCGGCCAGGGTGGCGAGCTTGTGGTTGGGCACTTCGTCGCGCGTCACCGCGCGGCGGGCGAGCGCGACCGTGTCGACCACCTGGTTGCCGGGCCACGGGTAGCCCTGGCGCTGCGCGGCCGCCTTGAGGAAGCCGATGTCGAACGGTGCGTTGTGCGCGACGAGCACGGCGCCGCGGGCGAACTCCAGGAAGGCCGGCAGGACCTCCTCGATGCGCGGCTGACCGGTGACCATCGACGTGGTGATGCCGGTGAGCGTCGCGATGAAGGCGGGGATCGGCGTGCCGGGGTCGACGAGCGTCTGGAACTCCCCGAGCACCTCACCGCCGCGCACCTTCACGGCGCCGATCTCGGTGATCGCGGCGGCAGCGGGGGTGCCCCCGGTCGTCTCGAGGTCCACGACGACGAACGTCACGGCCGCGAGCGGTGTGCCGACGTCGTCGAGCGTCGGCTGGACGCCCGAACCGGCCATGGTCCCTGGGGTGGGCCGAGTGCCGGTGCCGAGCATGCCCCGAAGGTACGGCGGGCCCCTGACATGCAGCTGCCGGGCGCGCCGGGGAGCGTCAGGTCCGTCCGCCGTGGGCCGGTCCACGATCCGCTCGCTCACGCCCGCCACGGCCCCGACGGGTGGTGCCGCGCCGGGCGTGTCGGTGGTCGGCCTTAGCGTCCGGGGCATGCTGATCGATTGCGGAGGCTGCGTGGTCCGCGGGGAGGCGTGCGCCGACTGCGTGGTGACGTTCCTGACCATCCCTGTCCGTGCCGCCACGGGCTCCGAGGGCACTGCGCCCGCGGTGGACCTGGACGCGGCCGAGCGCACCGCGCTCACGGTGCTCGCTAGCTCGGGTCTCGTGCCGCCGCTACGGATGCGCCCCGCCATCTGAGGCGGGGCGCATCCGGGTGCGTGTCGTGCGTGCCCGCGCTCAGGCGGACGGGGGCACGTCCGTGTAGAGCGACTCGATCTCGTCGGCGAAGTCCTTGATGACCCGGGCGCGCTTCACCTTGAGCGACGGCGTCAGGTAGTCGTTGTCGACCGTGAAGTCCGTCGTGAGCACCGCGTACTTGCGGATCGACTCGGCGCGCGAGACGGCGCGGTTCGCACGCTCGACGGCGCGGTCGAGGTGGGCGCGTACCTGTGGGTGGGTCGCCGCGGTCTCGACGTCCATCTCGGGCAGCCCGCGGGTGGCGAGCCAGCCGGGCAGCGCCTCCGCGTCGAGCGTGACGAGCGCGCCGATGAACGGCTTCGCGTCGCCGACGACGACCACCTGGCTGACGACGGGGTGGCCGCGGAGCCGGTCCTCGAGCACGGCGGGGGCGACGTTCTTGCCGCCCGCCGTCACGATGATCTCCTTCTTGCGCCCGGTGATCCGCAGGTAGCCGTCCTCGTCGAGCGAGCCCAGGTCGCCGGTGTGGAACCAGCCGTCGGCATCGATCGCCTCGGCGGTCGCGGTCGGGTTGCCGTGGTAGCCCCGGAAGACCTGGATGCCCTTGACGAGCACCTCGCCGTCCTCGCCGATCCGGATGGTGGTGCCGGGCAGCGGCGGGCCGACGGTGCCGATCTTGCTCCTGGCAGGCACGTTGACGTTCGTGGGCGCGGTGGTCTCGGTGAGCCCGTAGCCCTCGAGCACCGTCAGGCCCAGGCCGCGGTAGAAGTGCCCCAGACGCTCGCCCAGCGGCGCGCCGCCCGAGATCGCCCACTCGGCCTGGCCACCCAGGAGCGCCCGCAGCTTGTGCAGCACGAGGACGTCGGCGACCTTGTGCTGGAGGCGCAGCCACAGGCTCGGACCCTTGGGGGTGTCGAGCGCGCGGGAGTAGACGATCGCGGTCTTGGCCGCGCGCTGGAAGATGCCGCGCTTGCCGCCCTCGGCCGCCTTCTGCTCCGCGGAGTTGTAGACCTTCTCGAACACGCGGGGCACCGAGAGGATGAACGTGGGCCGGAAGGTGCCCAGGTCGGGCACGAGGTTGCGCGGGTCGGGGGTGTGCCCGAGGATCGCGCCGGCCGGTACGACGAGCACCTCGATGAAGCGTGCGAAGACATGTGCGAGCGGCATGAACAGCAGCGTCCGCGAGCCGGGCGGGCAGACCTGTTCACCGAGCTCGGCGATCGCGTTGAGCGCGAGCTCGACGAAGTTGCCGTGCGTGAGCTCGACGCCCTTCGGGCGACCGGTCGTCCCCGAGGTGTAGATGATCGTCGCGACGTCGGCCGCGCCCACGGCGGCGGTCCGCCGCTCGAGCTCGCCGTCGGGCACCTCCGTGCCGTCCGCGGTGAGGCGGTCGATGGCGCCGGAGTCGAGGACGAGGACGTCGGCGAGGTTCGGCAGGCGGTCGCGGACCTCGGCGACGACGGCTGCGTGGACGTCGGTCTCGACGACGAGGAGGCGCACGTCGGCGTCGGAGATGATCCAGTGCACCTGCTCGGCCGAGGAGGTCTCGTAGAGCGGCACGGGGACGGCACCGGCGGCCCAGATCGCGAAGTCCAGCAGTGTCCACTCGTAGCGGGTGCGGCTCATGATGCCGACGCTCTGACCGGGCTCGATGCCGCGGGCGACGAGGCCCTTCGCGACGGCGGTGACCCGCTCCTGGAACTCGCGTGCCGTCACCGGCTCCCACGAGCCGTCGGGTGTGCTGCGCTCGATCATCGTCCGGTCACCGGAGTCGGCGACCCGCTTGGTCAGCAGACCGGTGACGTTCGCCGTCGGGTCGGCCTCGACGACGGTGGGCGAACGGAACTCGTCCATGGTGACTCCTTCGGCACACGTGGGTCTGACGACTGTACCCGCACAACATCATTTCCACCGGCTGGAGCCGTGGAGACCGGGGTGCTCACGGACCGATCGGCCCGGCAGCGGTGCTCGGACCTCGGTAGCCTGCCATGGATCGCGCCCGCCCCCGCAGCATCGCGGGTCCCCAGCCAAGGACGGACATGTACGCAATCGGAGTGGACATCGGCGGCACCAAGATCGCCGCCGGTGTGGTGGACGAGGACGGCCGCATCATCGCCAAGACCCGCCGCACCAGCGCGGGCCTCGAGGTGGACGCCCTCGACGCCGCCATCACCGACGCGTGCACCGAGCTCGCAGCCGCCCACCCGGTGGGCGCGATCGGTCTCGCGGCCCCCGGCTTCATCGGGGCCGACCAGGCCACCGTGCGTTTCACGCCCAACCTGCCGTGGCGCGACCACCCGCTGCGGGACCGCATCGCCGAGCGCCTCGGTACCGACCTGCCGATCGTCGTCGACAACGACGCCAACGCGGCCGGTTGGGCCGAGTTCCGCTTCGGTGTCGGGCGGGACGTCGAGGACATGCTGCTCCTGACGGTCGGGACGGGCCTCGGCGGTGCCGTGGTCGCCTCGGGCCGGCTCGTGCTGGGATCCTTCGGCATGGCCGCCGAGGTCGGGCACATGCGCGTCGTGCCCGGTGGCCAGCTGTGCGGCTGCGGCCAGCGCGGCTGCTGGGAGCAGTACGCGTCGGGGAGTGCGCTCGTGCGCGAGGCCCGTGCGGTCGCGACGGGCGATCCGGACCGAGCCGCAGGGCTCCTCGCGGCGGTCGGCGGGGACGCCGAGCGCATCACCGGCCCGACCGTCTCGGCCGCCGCGCAGGCGGGCGACCCTCTGTCGATCGAGCTGCTGGCCGACGTCGGCCGCTGGGTCGGCGAGGGCTCCGCGACCGTCGCGGCGCTGCTCGACCCGGCGCTCGTCGTCGTCGGCGGGGGAGTGGCCGCCGCCGGGGACCTGCTGCTCCTGCCCGCCCGCCAGGCGTTCGTCGAGCACCTGTCCGCGCGTGGTTTCCGCCCCGAGGCGCGCATCGAGCTCGCGTCGATGGGCAACGACGCGGGGATCGTCGGGGCTGCGGACCTGGCCCGTCTTTGACAGGCGGTGCGCTCGGCCCGTCTCTGACGGGCGGTGCGCTCGGTCCGTCTCTGACGGGCGGTGGACCCGGCCCGTCTCTGACGGGCGTCAGACGATGGCGCCTGGTCCGTCGTCGTCTTCACGCTCGTGCGGCATACGCCACACCAGGAGCCCGGCGCCGATCAGGAAGGTCACCCCGGCCGCCTGGAGGAGCCACGTGGGCACGTCACGCCACGCCACCACAGCGATGATCACGAGGACGGGCAGGGTGATGACGGCGACCCAGGCCATGGTGAGCAGCGGGTCGCCGCCGAGCACCGGCTCGGGCTCAGGCGGCTCGAAGTGGTCCTCGGCCTCCTCGACCGCTGGGTCGGGGGACCACGAGCGTGGGTCACCGGTGCCTCGCAGCCGTGAGACGAGGTCGCTCCACTGCGCGTCGAGGCCATCCTCGGGGGCCTCGTCGGACGGCTCCGGAGCGGTCGGGGCGCCCGAGGCGCTCTCGGCGTCGGCCCCCGGCTGCTCCCCGGCGGTGGACTCCTCGGGTTCACCCGGGCCGGGCTCATCCGTCCCATGCGAACGTGCGGACATGCAGAGCACTCTAGAGTCGGCGAGGACTGCGCGCGTCGGCGCAGGCGCCGCAGCGGAGGTGACAGCTTGTTCTACTGGGTGATGAGGACGCTCGCAGCGCCAGTGCTGCGCGTGTTCTTCCGGCCGTGGGTGCGCGGGATCGAGAACGTGCCCGCCGAGGGCGCCGCGATCCTCGCGAGCAACCACCTCGCCGTCATCGACTCCTTCGTCCTCCCGATCCTGCTGAGCCGCAAGATCCGCTTCATCGGCAAGAACGAGTACTTCACCGGCCGCGGTATCAAGGGTCGGCTCAAGGCGGGCTTCTTCCGCGGCGTCGGCACCATCCCGGTCGACCGTGGCGGCGGCAAGGCCAGCGAGGCCGCGCTGCGCACGGGCATGGGCGTGCTCGAGGAGGGCGCCCTCTTCGGCATCTACCCGGAGGGCACGCGCAGCCCCGACGGGCGCCTGTACCGCGGCAAGACGGGCGTCGCACGTCTCGCGCTGGAGTCCGGCGCCCCGGTGATCCCCGTGGCGATGATCGGCACCGAGAAGGCCCAGCCGCTCGGGCGCGTGATGCCCAAGCCCGTGCGGGTCGGCGTCGTCGTCGGCGAGCCGCTCGACTTCAGCCGGTACCGCGGCATGGAGGGGGACCGGTTCATCCTCCGGTCCGTCACCGACGAGATCATGTACGCGCTCATGCGCCTGTCCGGCCAGGAGTACGTGGACATGTACGCGGCGACCGCCAAGGCGCGGATCGCGGCGGGCCACCGCGCCGAGGACGTGCCGTCGGCGGAGGGCGGTCACGGCGGCCCGGGCGGCCGGCACGTGCCCGACGTCCAGGTTCCGGTACCCCCGCAGGACCCGGAGCCGCCGTCAGTAGGATGACCCCGTCGCCGGAGACGATGGCGTCCGGGACGAACGGCCCGTCGTCGCGCGCGGCCGTGCCCCCATGCTTCGGGCGTCCCGAGCACAGCTCCAACGGAAGGTTTCCTGCCATGTCGGTTCGCCGTGTCGCCCTCCTGACTGCCGGCGGCTTCGCCCCGTGCCTGTCATCCGCGGTCGGCGGCCTCATCGAGCGCTACACCGAGATCGCGCCCGAGGTCGAGATCATCGCCTACCTGCACGGCTACTACGGCCTGCTGCGGGGCGACAAGATCGTGATCGACGCCGACACGCGCAAGAAGGCGGCCCTCCTGCACCGCTTCGGCGGCAGCCCCATCGGCAACTCCCGCGTGAAGCTCACCAACGCGGCGGACTGCGTCCAGCGCGGCCTGGTCAAGGAGGGGGAGAACCCTCTGCACGTCGCTGCCGAGCAGCTCAAGGCCGACGGCGTCGACGTGCTCCACACGATCGGCGGCGACGACACGAACACCACGGCTGCGGACCTCGCGGCCTTCCTGGAGGAGAACGGCTACCACCTGACCGTGGTCGGCCTGCCCAAGACGATCGACAACGACGTCGTCCCGATCCGCCAGTCGCTCGGTGCCTGGACCGCGGCCGAGCAGACGGCCGGCTTCGCGCGCAACATCATCGGCGAGCACCGCTCGGGTCCGCGCATGCTCATCGTCCACGAGGTCATGGGCCGCCACTGCGGCTGGCTCACGGCGGCGTCGGCGGTCAAGTACCGCGAGTGGCTCGACACGCAGCAGTGGGTCCCGGGCATCGGCCTGACCAAGGAGCGGTGGGACATCCACGCCGTCTTCGTCCCGGAGATGGGCATCGACATGGACGCCGAGGCCGCGCGCCTGCGTGGCGTGATGGATGAGCTCGGCAACGTCAACATCTTCCTCTCCGAGGGCGCGGGCATGCACGAGATCGTCGAGCAGCTCGAGGCTGCCGGCGAGGAGGTGCTCCGGGACGCGTTCGGGCACGTGCGCCTCGACACGATCAACCCCGGCCAGTGGTTCGCCAAGCAGTTCGCGGCGAAGCTGGGTGCGGAGAAGGTCATGGTCCAGAAGAGTGGCTACTACTCGCGCGCCGCGGCGGCGAACGTCGACGACCTGCGCCTCATCAAGTCGATGACGGACCTCGCGGTCGAGTGCTCCCTGCGCGGCGAGGCCGGCGTCATCGGCCACGACGAGGAGGACGGCGACCGGCTCAAGGCGATCGCGTTCCCGCGCATCGCCGGCGGCAAGGCGTTCGACGTCGACCAGGCGTGGTTCCGGGAGCTGCTGGACGCGATCGGTCAGCCGTTCGTGCCCGCGACGTCATGAGCGTCGAGCCTGCCGCGGGCGTGCTCGCGGGGCTGGACGTCTGGGAGCAGCTGCCCCGGCGCCACCAGCCCGACTGGCCGGACCCTGACGCGCTCGCACAGGCGCGCGCGGAGCTGGCGGCCATGCCGCCGCTGGTGTTCGCGGGTGAGGCGGACGTGCTCACGGCGCGGCTCGCCGCCGCGGGCCGGGGCGAGGCGTTCGTGCTCCAGGGTGGTGACTGCGCGGAGACGTTCGCGGAGGCGAAGGCCGACACGATCCGCAACAAGATCAAGACCATCCTGCAGATGGCGGCCGTGCTCACGTACGGCGCCAGCCTGCCGGTGATCAAGCTCGGGCGGATGGCCGGCCAGTACGCGAAGCCGCGCAGCTCCGGCACGGAGACGCGCGACGGCGTCACGCTGCCCGCGTACCGCGGCGACGCGATCAACGGCCACGACTTCACGGCCGAGGCCCGCACCCCGGACCCGTGGCGGCTCGTGGGCGCGTACCACCGGTCGGCGTCGACGCTGAACCTCATCCGTGCGTTCACCACGGGTGGTTTCGCGGACCTGCGCCGTGTGCACGAGTGGAACCGCGGGTTCACCGCCAACCCGGCGTACTCCCGCTACGAGCAGGTCGCGGGCGAGATCGACCGCGCCATGCGGTTCATGGCGGCCTGCGGGGCCGACTTCGACGCGCTGCGCATGGTCGAGTTCTTCGCGAGCCACGAGGCGCTGCTGCTCGACTACGAGCGGCCGTTGACGCGCATCGACTCGCGGACGGGCACGCCGTACGACTGCTCGGCGCACTTCCTGTGGATCGGGGAGCGCACGCGGCAGCTCGACGGCGCGCACGTCGACTTCCTGTCGCGCGTGCGCAACCCGATCGGCGTGAAGCTGGGCCCGACGACGACGGCGGACGAGGCACTGGCCCTCATGGACCGCCTGAACCCCGACGACCTGCCGGGCCGCCTCACGTTCATCACGCGCATGGGCGCCGCGGGGATCCGCCGGGCGCTGCCAGGGCTCGCGGAGAAGGTGCACGCGTCCGGGCGACCGGTGACGTGGATCTGCGACCCGATGCACGGGAACACGATCACAGCGGCCTCGGGCTTCAAGACGCGGCGCCTCGGCGACGTGCTCGACGAGATCCAGGGGTTCTTCGAGGTGCACCACGCCGTCGGCTCGGTGCCGGGCGGCCTGCACGTCGAGCTCACGGGCGACGATGTCACCGAGGTCCTCGGCGGCTCGGAGGAGATCGACGAGGACGGCCTCGCGCGCCGCTACGAGACGCTCGTGGACCCGCGGCTCAACCACCAGCAGTCGCTGGAGGTCGCGTTCCAGGTCGCGGAGATGATCCGCAGCGTCTGAGCGTCAACGACGGTCGGCGTCGGTCGGTGCTGGTGAGCGCCGGCCGGCGTCGGC
>JAEYXM010000243.1 GCA_023428465.1 Actinomycetes bacterium | reverse complement strand
GACCTGCTGCGCCGCGGCGCCGGGTGGCCCGCGACGATCGCCGTGGCAGGCGTCGCCGCGGCGCTGCGTCTGCCGGCGCTCGGCCGGCCCGGCACCCTCGTCTTCGACGAGACCTACTACGTCAAGGACGCGTGGACCCTCCTCAACGCCGGCTTCGAGTCGGACTGGCCGGAGGAACCGAACCCGGCGTTCGAGGCCGGCGACGTCGACTCCTACCTCGACCAGGCGAGCTACGTCGTGCACCCCCAGGTCGGCAAGTGGGTCATCGCCCTCGGCCTGCGTGCCTTCGGGGCGCAGAGCGCCGTCGGCTGGCGCATCGGCGTCGCCGTGGCAGGCATCGTCACCGTCATCCTCGTGACGCGGCTGGCGCGGCGGCTGCTCGGGTCCACCGCCCTCGGGGTGCTCGCCGGGACGCTCGTCGCGATCGACGGCTCCGCGATCGTGCACTCCCGTGTGGGGCTGCTCGACGGCATCCTCGCGATGTGGCTCGTCGCGGGCTTCACCGCCCTCGTCGTCGACCGCGACCGCGCGCATGCCCGGCTCGCACTCCTGCTGGCACAGCCGCACCCCGACGACCCGCTGCCCGACGACGCCCCGACGACGCCGGACCCGCCACCCGCCGAGGGCACCGGCGGGAGCGACGCCGTCGGCGACGAGCCCCCACGCGCCGTCGAGAGCGCCCCCCGCGTCCGCCCCGGCCCCCTCGACGGCCTGGGCCCGCGGCTCGGGTGGCGCCCGTACCGGATCCTCGGCGGTGTCCTGCTCGGGCTCGCCGTCGGCACCAAGTGGTCGGCGCTCTGGTTCGTCGCGGTGTTCGGCCTGCTCTCCGTCGCGTGGGACGCGTCCACCCGCCGGCGCGCAGGCGTCCGGCGCTGGTGGCAGGGCGCGCTCCTACTCGACGCCGCCCCCGCCTTCTGCTCGATCGTCCTCGTCGGTGCGCTCACGTACGTCGCGAGCTGGTGGTCGTGGTTCGCGAGCGACCGGGCCTACGGCCGGAACTGGGCGCAGAGCCAGCCGGACTCCTGGGTGCCGGACCCGATCCGGTCCTTCTGGAACTACCACGAGCAGATGTGGAGCTTCCACACCGGCCTGCAGGCCGAGCACCCGTACATCTCGAACCCGTTGGGCTGGCTCCTGCAGCTGCGCCCGACGTCGTTCTTCTACGAGTCGCCCACGCCGCCGGAGCAGTACTGCGGGACCGACCACTGCTCGCAGGCGATCACGTCGCTGGGCAACCCGCTGACCTGGTGGCTCGGCACGCTGGCCCTGGTCGCGGCGATCTGGTGGGTCGTCCGGCGTCGCGACGGACTGGCCGGGACGCTCGTGGCCGCCGTGCTCGCGGGCTGGGTGCCGTGGCTGGCCTACCCGGACCGGCCGATCTTCACGTTCTACGCGATCTCGTTCTTCCCGTTCCTCGCCGTGACCCTCGCGTGGGCCGTGGGCCGACTGTGGCGGTGGGGCACGCGCGACGACGAGTTCCGCCGGCGCTGGGTGATCGCCGCGCTCGTCGTGGGCGGGGTGCTCGTCGTCGGGGCGTCGGCGTTCTTCTACCCGCTGTGGACGGCGCAGGTCACGACGTACGACTTCTGGCAGCTGCACATGTGGCTGCCGAGCTGGGTCTGAGGCTCAGGTCGCCGTCTCGAGCGCGGCCCGGTACCAGGGCACGCCGAGCTCGTCCCACCGCGCCGTCAGTCGCTGCAGGTGCTCGGCGAACCCCTCCCAGGTGCGCTGCTCCGGGTCCGCCCACGCGGCGTCGGCGAGCGCGGCCAGCCGCGGCAGCAGCATGAGGAACAGCTCTCGGGGCGTGCGGATCGTCTCGGTCCACACGGCGGCCTCCACGCCGAGCAGCTGGTCCTCGGGCACGGCGAGCACGTCCGCCGGCTCCCACTCGTAGGCGTCGCGCAGCGTCGTACGGGTCCAGTCCCGGCCGACGGGCGACGCGTCGTCGTGGCGCGTGTCGAAGTACGCGCGGGCCGCGGGTGTGAGGACGATGCGCGCACCGCTGGTCACCGCCGCGAGGACCACGTCGGCGTCGGCACGGTCGCCTGCGTCGTCCCACAGCTGCAGGACGCTGCCCGGGGGCAGCGTCGTGCGGGCGGCCTCCTGCCAGCCGACCACGGTCTTCCCGGCGCCGCGCAGGGTCTCGGCTGCGATGGTGACGAGCTGGTCGTACTCCGCGGCGTGCATCGTCAGCGCCTCGTCCCCACCGAGGTGCACGTACGGCCCGGGCGTCATGGCCGCGATCTCCCCGAACACCGCACGCAGGAACTCCGCCGTCGCGGGGAGCTGGCCGTCCAGGCGGGAGAAGCCCACGCCGACGCCCGTGTACGGCGGGGCGGGGTTGCCGCTCGGGGACAGCTCGCCGTAGGCGTGCAGGGCCGCGTTGACGTGCCCGGGGATGTCGATCTCCGGTACGACGGTCACGCCCAGGGACTGCGCGTACGCGACGACCTCGGCGTACTGGTCGGTCGTGAGGAAGCCGCCGCGGTCGCCGCCCACGGCCGTGCTCCCCGACACCTCCGTCAGGCGCGGCCGTGACGTCAGGTGGATGCGCCAGCCCTGGTCGTCGGTGAGGTGCAGGTGCAGGACGTTGAGCTTGAGGCCCGCGAGCACGGCCACCACGGACTTGATCGTCGCGACGTCGAAGAAGTGCCTCGCGAGGTCCAGGCAGAGCCCGCGCCACGCGTACCGCGGGTGGTCCCACACCGTCATCGGCGCGAAGCTCACGTCCCCCGCGGCGTTGTGCCGTGCGAGCTGGTCGAGGGACGCCAGGGCGCGCAGCAGGCCGAGCCCGTCGAGCGCGGAGAGCGTGATCCGCGCCGCGGTCACGTCGATGCGGTACGCCTCGACCGCCCGCGCCGGGGCCAGGTCCGGGGGCGTGCCCATCTCGGCGGGGTCGGTCACGAGGGCGAGCTCGACGATGCCGGGCCGTCCGTCGTCCTCGCGCAGCAGCGCGACGGGGGCCGCGAGGCGGCGTCCGATGTCCGACGCGGCCACCACCCCGAGTGACACGACGGCGGGCTCGTGGCCCACGAGCACACGCACACCGCGGCGCAGGACGAACGGCGCGCCCTCGCGCCGCTCGGCCCGGACGGGTGCCGGTACGACGGGCACGTCGAGCACGGGTCACCTTCCAGATCGGAGGATCCGGTCAGGCTATCCACCGAACCATGGCGAAGGTGTGCGTTCCGGACGCTGACACGGCGCCGTCTCGCCGGGAGATCCGCTGACGTGCGCCCGCAGCGCGCCAGGCATGCGAAAGGGCGGCCCCGACCAAAGCCGCGGACCGCCCTTGCCGTGGAGCTGAGGGGATTCGAACCCCTGACCTTCTCATTGCGAACGAGAGGAAGGCCCTCGTAGCGGGAGCCACCAGTGTGGTACCCCACCCGGGAGTCAGCTTCGTTGTGGGACGATTTGGACAGCCAGGGGGTGATCGAGAAGATGCATGTAGACCAGGCGCAGGTGCGCGCAGCAGCCCGAGAAGCCGCCTCGGCCGCGCAGCGGGTGTCGGTCGGTCGGATTGGGCAGGCAGCTGACGCCGGGGCGCGTGCCGTAGCGGGAGGCGAGTTCGCGGCGGCCTTCCACGACGTCGGTGTGGCGCTGCAGTCCCGGGTACGCGCCTTGAGCGCCGCTGTGGAGGGCTGGGCGAGCGATGTCCGCTACGCCGCCGATACCTATGAGCTCGTCGATGCGGACGCCGCTGATCGTCTCCAGCGCACCACCTGGCGGGCTGTGTGAGCGTCGACTTGTCCGCGTTGCGTCGGTGGGCTCCCGCGTTGCTCGAGGAGGTGGCTGGTGACCTGCTCGCAACGTCCCGTGAACTCGACGAGGCGGCAGACGAACTGGGCCGAGCGGCGCGTGCGCTCGACGACGGTTGGGACGGGGATGCCTCGAATGCTGCGGCACGTGTCGTACGTCGCCAGGCGCGCGCCGCGCAGGACCTCGTGGAGACCTTCGCAATGGGCCGACGGGTTGTCGTGGCAGCGTGTGACACGCTCTGCGCGGCGCAGGCAGAATTGGCCCGCGCCGACGCGTTCGCGCAACAGCATCAGCTGACCATCACCGATCGCGGAGTCGCTGAGCTGGAAGCAGGTGCCACTCCGGAGCGAACAGAAGCCCGAGAGGCGCTCCGAGCAAAGGTGCGAGGCATCCTGAGCGCGGTCGAGGAAGCAGACCGCCTGGCTGCCCGCGCTCTACGCGCAGCCCTCGGCGCTGGGGCCATGAGCGACGCGGACGAGCAGTTGATCGTTGAGGACGTCGCCGTCACTGACATCCCCACCCACACCACGCCAGCTGACGTCGCAGCGTGGTGGGCCACGCTATCCCCGGCCGCGCAAGCGCTGATGCTGCGCCAGCACCCGGACCAAATCGGCAACCTGGACGGTGTGCCGTACGACGTACGCGTCTCGGCGAACCGAACCAACATCGCCAACGCACTCGCCCAGGCCCAAACGGAGATCGCAGACGCCGAGCGGCGCCTGGCAGCAATCCAAGCGGAGTTGGATCTCATGGTCGACTCCCGGCAACTGGACGAGGCCCGAGGGGCGGAGCTCAGCGCCGAGTACACCCGGCTTCAGAACGAGCTCACGGAGGCACGCGAGCACGAGGAGATGTACGACCGACTGCTCAACCAGCCGACCGAGCGCTACGCAGCCGACGGCCACCAGTACACGGGGACCGGGCACCAAGTTGTCCTGTTCGACCCGACCAATGGGGCGTTCGCCGAGGTTGTCGGTTCGCTGGGGCCGAACACACAGAACATTGCAGTCATGGTGCCGGGCACCGGCTCGAACTTCCTGAACATGGTTGATCCCGATAGTTCCTATGAGCGTTGTCTCGACTTCGTGAGCGCGGCAGATCCCCAGGGCAGCCTCGCAGTCATCTCGTGGATCGGCGGTGAACTGCCGCAGGACCTTGTCACGGACTCGCCACAGGCCCGGTTCGCGATCGACCTGGGTCCCAAGCTCGCCGCTTTCACGCAGGGCATCACCAACCCTGCCGACGTGCCCGTGACCGTGGTCGGGCACTCCTACGGCGGGTCGGTCGTCGGCATGGCCGAAGCTGCTGGCATGCACGTCGACCGTGTCCTGCACGTGGAGTCCGCCGGAGCCGGTCCGGGCATTGGCAACATCGACGAGTACGCCTACCCCGATACGGACCGGTACTCCATGACAGCGCCCGGGGACCTGATCGCCGACTTCCAGGGCAAGGAGTTCTTGGACCTCGGACACGGCTGCGACCCCGATGCCCTGACCGACGTGGTGCGCCTGGAGACCGGGCTCTACGAGGACGGTGACGTGACCAGCGGCGTCCTGGCTGGAACCGACTCCCATGGAGATGTGTTCACGGTTGGCTCGACCGCCTTCAACAACATGCTCGGCGTCATGACCGGTGGCGACGTCTCGCTCCATGTGCCCCCCGACGAGTTCTACGGTGGTGCCGACGCCAACGGCATCGTGCAGTACCCCTATCCCGTGCAGGACCCCGACTACAGGCCCCCGACGGTGGACGTGCCATGACCCGCCGACGCCCGATCATGCTCACCGTTGCCGTCGTCACGGGTCTGCTGGCGGGTTGCACGACCTCCGAGCCCCAGCCGTTCACGCAGCCTTCCTGGGCGGTGGGTAGCCCGCGAGAGACTGTCGTGGCGATCGCGGACGACCTCAAGGACGCCTACATCGCCGCCTACCCCGAACTGAATCTGACCCCTGAGGAGCAGGTCCTCGACCCGCGATCCTCCGACTGCAGCGGACAGCCCGCACCCACGGGCGAGAGGATCCAGTGGCACAGCGGGTGGTCCCTACTGCTCGAGCCGGCTCAAGAGACCGTGCCCCTGCTGGGCAAGGCCATCGATCAGCTCACCTCCGACGGCTGGGTCCTCCGGGACAAACCGGGCAACTCGCAGTCGGTCAGGGAACTCGACCGCGACGGCTACTACCTGCGGATCACCGGCGACTACGAGGCGGACGGCACCGTTCCGGCCAGAATCCGGTTCACCGCACACTCGCCCTGCGTCGACAACCCCGACAAGTAGCACCGCGGTGTTCCAGAGCCCCGTCACTCACTGGTTGCGGGGCTCTCGTCACGCCCTTGGGTCACGAGGGCGTCCATGACCAGCGGGACGGGGCCCTGGCCCTCCCTGTGGCTCCCAGCATCCGACCGTACACTTGGCAAAGGCCCCCGAAGGGGCCTCTGACCTGCGACTTCTCTGGTGGAGCTGAGGGGATTCGAACCCCTGACCTTCTCATTGCGAACGAGACGCGCTACCAACTGCGCCACAGCCCCAAGTGCCGGATTAGGTTAACACCTCCGCGCGGGTGGGTTCGACGTCGTTTCGGGCACGTCGGTGGGTACGGGAAAGCGCCGGGTCGCCCCGCAGCTCGTTCAGCCCGCGACGGGGCCCGGCTCACTCCCCCGCGGCGCGGCGGCGGGCGAGCACGGCGTCGAGGTCGAAGCCGCCGGTCGCCTCCGCCGGCGTGGCGTCGGCGGCCGCGGGATGGGCGGCGGCGGGGGGTTCGGAGACCGTGGGCGCGTCCGCCACGGGAGCGACGGGAGCGGCGGGAGCAGCCCCGGCGGCGGGGTCCTCGTCGAGCACGAGTGGCGCGGGCTCGTCGCGCCGCACCGAAGGCTTGAGGGTGTACGACGGCCGCGGCACGGGCACCGGCATCCAGGAGGGGCCACCGACGCTCGCCTCGGGGGCGTCGGCGACGACCTCGTCCTCGACGACCGCAGCCGGCACCCGGGCGAAGACCTCGGTCTCGGCGTCGGACGGCCGGACGGCGCGGCCGACGGCGGTCGGCCCGACGAGCGCACGGCGAGCGGCGCGCTCAGGCGCGGCGGCCTCCCAC
>JAEYXM010000239.1 GCA_023428465.1 Actinomycetes bacterium | reverse complement strand
GCGCCGCGCCGCGCTGGGTCGGCCTCGCCGTGCTCGTCCTGGTCCTCGCGATCGCCTGGGCCGTCGGCGCCCTGCCGGGCGGCCGTGACCTGCCCTGGGTCGGCGCGCCGGGGTCGGGGCCCGACGGCGCCGCGTCCGACGACGCCGGGGAACGCCCGGCCCCGCAGGTCTGGGAGGTCGTGTCCGTCACCGACGGCGACACGCTCGTCGTGCGGCAGGGCGGTACCGAGGAGCGCGTGCGGCTGCTCGGCATCGACACGCCCGAACGCGGCGACTGCGGGTACGCCGAGGCTCGCGACGCGCTCGCCGCGATGGTGGCGGGGCGCGAGGTCACCCTGGTGCAGGGCAGCTCCGACGACCGGGACCAGTACGGCCGGCTGCTGCGGTTCGTCGAGGTCACGCTCGACGGTCAGGTCGTCGACGCCGGGCTGCGCCAGCTCGAGGCCGGCCTCGCCGCCGAGGTGTACGACTCGCGCACCGGCTACGCCCCGCACGACCGCGAGGACGCGTACATCGCCGCCGACGACGCCGCGCCCGACGTCTGCCCGGACCTGCGCGAGCACTGAGCGCGCGGGCGGATGTGCCGGGCGTGCCGACCGCCCGGTCAACCGCCGACGACCACCGTGAACGACGCCGCGAGGAGTCCCTCCCGCCGGGACGACGGCCCGACGAGCAGCTCGAACGCTCCGGGCTCGACGACGCGTCGCCCGGCGGCGTCGACGATCGTCAGCTCCGCGACCGGGATCTCGAGCGTGACGACCCGCTCTGCGCCCGGCGCGAGCGGCACCTGCACGAACGCCTTGAGCTCCGTGTCGGCCCAGCTCGCGGAGGTGACGACGTCGCTCACGTACGCCTGGACGGTCTCGAGCACGGGCCGCGCCCCCACGTTCGTCACGGTCACGTGGGCGCGCACCACGCCGCCTGCGCCGACCCCACCCGCGGCCACCACGTCCCGCTCGAGCTGCAGCCCGGTGTACTCGACGCGCGAGTACGACAGCCCCTGCCCGAACGCGAACGCGGGCTCCTGGGTGAGGTCGGCGTACCGGTCGCCGTGCTGGCCGCGGAGCTGGTTGTAGTAGGTGGGCTGCTGGCCGACGTGCCGCGCGAACGAGATGGGCAGCCGCCCGGACGGCTCGACGACGCCGAGCAGCGTCTCTGCGATCGCCCGCCCGCCCTGCATCCCGGGGTTCGCGACCCACAGGAGGGCGGCGGCGCGGAGCGCGGACGGCGGGAGCACGAGCGGCTTGGAGGCGAGGAGGACGACGACGAGCGGTGTCCCGGTCGCGGCGAGCGCGTCGAGCAGGGCGACCTGCGCGCCGATCAGCTCGAGCGTCGCGGTCGAGCGGCCCTCTCCGACGAGCTCGATCCGGTCCCCGACGACGGCGACGACGTAGTCGGCGTCGCGCGCGGCGGCGACGGCCTCGGCGATGAGCGCGTCGTCGGGCTCGCACGGGACGACGACGTCGGGCCGCGGCTGACCGTCGGGGAAGAAGGCGCCGCGGGGGTCGGTGGCGCGGGTGAGGATGTCTGCGCCGCGTGCGTGTGTGACGGCCCAGCCTGCGGGGACGTGGCGGCGGAGCCCGTCGAGGACGGTGGTGATCGCGTCCCGGGGGTGCCCGTCGGGTAGCCAGTCGGCTTGCCCGGAGCTTCCGGCCCAGTCGCCGAGCTGCGTCTGCGCGTCGTCGGCGAGCGGCCCGACGACGGCGATGGTCCGCGCGGGTCCGGCGACGACGGCGCGTCCGTCGTCGGTCGGGGTGCCGGGTGCGTGCCCGCCGGCGAACGGCAGGGTGGCGTCGTTGCGCAGCAGGACGAGCGAGCGCCGGGTGACCTCGAGGTTGACCGCGGCGTGGTCGGCGGTGGCGACGACGGCGGCGATGCGCTCGGGGTCGGGGCGGCGGGGGTCCTCGAAGAGACCGAGCTCGAACTTCAGGGTGAGGATGCGGGTGACGGCCGCGCCGATCTCGTCCTCGGTGAGCATGCCGGCCGCGACGGCGTCGAGCGCGCCGGAGAAGAACTGCGGCGTCGTCATGATCATGTCGTTGCCGGCCCGGACGGCGGCGGCGGCCGCGTGCGCGTGGTCGGGCATGACCTTCTGCTCCCAGACCATGCGGCCGACGTTGTCCCAGTCGGTGACGAGCGTGCCGGTGTACCCCCACTCACCGCGCAGGACGTCGGTGAGCAGCCAGTCGTTGACGGTGATGGGGACGCCGTCGGTCGTCTGGTACCCGAGCATGAAGGTGCGGCAGCCCTCGCGGGCGACGCGCTCGAACGGCGGCAGGAACCAGGAGCGCAGCTTGCGCCGCGAGATGTCGGCCTCGGACGCGTCCCGGCCGCCCTGTGTCTCGGAGTACCCGGCGAAGTGCTTCGCGGTCGCGAGGATCGCGGTCGGGTCGGTGAGGCCGGCGCCCTGGTAGCCCCGCACCATGGCGGACGCGAGCTCGCCGATGAGGGTGGGGTCCTCGCCGAACGTCTCGTCGACGCGCCCCCAGCGCAGGTCCCGTGCGATGCAGAGCACGGGCGAGAAGGTCCAGTGGATGCCGGTCGCGGCGGCCTCGACGGCGGTGACGCGCGCGACCTGCTCGAGGAGCGCGGCGTCCCAGCTCGCGGCCATGGCGAGCTGGGTGGGGAAGATGGTCGCGCCGGACCAGAACGAGTGGCCGTGGATGCAGTCATCGGCGACGAGGAGGGGGATCCGCAGGCGGGTGCCCTGCACGAGCTCGTGCGCCTGGAGGACGTGCTCGGGGGAGGCGTGCAGGATCGAGCCGACGTGCATCTGGCCGATGAGGTGCGGGAGGTCCTCGCGCGCGTCGAGCTGGAGCATCTGCCCGACCTTCTCGCGCAGCGTCATGCGGCCGAGCAGGTCGGCGACGCGCGCGGGAACGGGCAGCGTCGGGTCGAGGTAGGGCAGCGCAGGGGTGGTCTCGAGGGGCAAGGCGGGCCTTCCGGGGTCCGCACGGGACGGTGTCGGACCTGTTCGACGGTAGCGCGAGGCTAACACTTACTGACCGGTCAGTAACTCGCGGAGAGGCGCCAGGCGAGGACCGTCGGCTCCCACGCCCGGCCCCGCGAGGAGTTGACCGGCAGGCTCTGCGCTTCGTTCACTGGGTCCATGGACGACCCCTGCAGTCCCGGCCGCCTCCACCCCGCGCCCGACCACCGGACGCGCCTGGGGAGGAGGTGGACCTGATGGACCAGACCACCGTCGTCAACGCGGGCCTCGTGCTCCTCTTCGTGCTCGTCGGCGGCGTCTTCGCCGGGACCGAGCTCGCGCTCGTGTCCCTGCGGGACAGCCAGCTCGACCGCATCGAGCAGCAGGGCCGTCGCGGCGCGCGCGTCGCCGCCGTCGCGCGCGACCCCAACCGCTTCCTCGCGGCCGTCCAGATCGGCGTCACGGTCGCCGGGTTCTTCTCCGCCGCCTACGGCGCCTCGACGCTCGCGCCCGACGTCGCCCCCCTCCTCGGGTCGCTCGGCCTCACCGAGCCGGCCGCCGAGGCGGTCGCGCTCGTCCTGCTCACGCTCGTCATCGCCTACCTTTCGCTCGTCCTCGGCGAGCTCGTGCCCAAGCGGATCGCGCTGCAGCGGGCCGCGGCCGTGTCCCTGGTCGTCGGGCCGCCGCTGGACCGGTTCGCCACCCTCATGCGGCCCGTCGTGTGGTTGCTGTCGGCGTCGACCAACGCCGTCGTACGGCTGCTCGGCGGCGACCCGCGCGCCACGTCGGAGGCGATGAGCGAGGAGGAGCTGCGCGGCCTGGTCTCCGGTCTCGGGACCCTGCCGGAGGACGAGCGGCAACTCCTCGACGACGTCTTCGCGGCGGGCGACCGCACGCTCGGGGAGGTCATGCGCCCACGCGGCGAGGTCGCCTTCCTGCGCGGTGACCTGTCGCTCGCCGAGGCCGTCGACGTCGTCCGGGCGAGCCCCTACTCGCGGTACCCCGTCATGGGCGAGGGGTTCGACGACGTCGTCGGCTTCCTGCACGTGCGCGACCTCCTCGGGGAGCGCGACGCGCGGACGGTCGCCGAGCTGGCGCGGCCGATCCCGTTCCTGCCCGTCACGAACCGGCTCCTGCCGTCGATGTCGCTGCTGCGCTCGACCGGGTCGCACATCGCCGTCGTCGTCGACGAGTACGGCGGGACCGACGGCATCGTGACCCTCGAGGACATGGTCGAGGAGCTCGTCGGGGAGATCCACGACGAGTACGACGTGCGCGAGCCCGCCGAGCTGACGGGGGCCGACGGCGTCCGCGTCTTCGACGCGCGCATCACCATCGAGGAGTTCGCCGAGCTCACCGACGTCGAGCTCGCCGACGGGCCCTACGAGACGGTGGCCGGCTACGTCGTGCACCGGCTCGGGCGGCTCGCCGTCACCGGCGACCGCGTCGCGGTCGAGGGGGCCGAGCTCGTGGTCACCGGGATCGAGGGGCGGCGCATCACGCGCGTCGCGCTGCACCCGGCAGCCGGGCCGGTGCCGGCGGACGGCGCCGCGCCCGCGTGACGCGATCGCCCTTGCGGCGGCCCAGGTCGGCCCGGAAAGATCCCGACGACGTCGGCGAAGGGTGGTGCGGGTCCATGGGTGGCTGGCTCGTGCCGCGCGGTGAGGTCACCCGGTCGACCTCCACCGCCCTGACGACGACGGGGCCGACGGCGAGCACCGCCCCCGTCTCGTTCGAGGGCGAGGTCCTCACGTGGGAGCAGATGCCCGCCCGCACGCGACGTGCGGCGCGCCGGTCCTCGACGGTCGTGGGGGAGGCCGTCGAGCCCGTCTCCGGGGTCCAGCGCGACGGCGGTCGGGCCGTCGAGGCCGCGACAGCATGGCGCGTGCACGTCGACGCGGTCGTGCTCGCCCACGTCGTGCGGCCCGTGGCCCCCGCGCCGGCCGGTGGCCTGCGCGTCGTCGGGCCGTGGGAGGACCGCGGGGTCCGCGTCGTCCCGGCAGTCGGTCCGCCCCGGCGGCGCCGCGGGGTCGTGGACATCGCCGACGACCTCACGAACGGGCCGGTCCGCAGCGGCGGCGCGGGCGCGGCCTCGAGCGTCGCCCGTGCATGGGCCTACCTGCCCGCGGTCGTCCGCGCCGACGCCGAGCGCCTCGTCCCGACCCCGACGACGTGGTTCGCCCAGCTCATCCAGGTCCGCAGCGCCGACGGCTTCCCGAAGACGCAGGACCTACGCGCGCTGCGCATGTCCCGCGAGCGGGCGGTGGTCATCGCCGCGTCGCGCGAGCTCCCACCCGTGCCCGGAGCAGGCATCGAGCACCACGTCGCGGAGATGGCCCGGGTGCCCTGGGTCGTCGAGCAGGTCGGCCTCGACCTGGCCGCCGGTGCGAGCCCCACCCTCCTCACCGGCGGCTGATGCGCGTGGACCACTACCAGCGCCTCGGAGTGGCTCGGGACGCCGGCGACCGGCAGCTGGGGCGCGCCTTCCGCCGCGCCGCGCGCGCGGCCCACCCCGACGCGGGGGGCAGCGCCGAGGCCTTCGCCGCCGTGGGCGAGGCCTACCGCGTCCTCTCGGACCCCGGGGCTCGCGCCGCGTACGAC
>JAEYXM010000205.1 GCA_023428465.1 Actinomycetes bacterium | reverse complement strand
CTGAGGCGCCGGCACCGGCACCTCGCGCCGCGCGGCCCGCGTCGCGCACGTCGGCTGCGAAGCCCGCGCCGGCTGCGGCCGAGGCGAGCGAGGAGCCTGCCGAGAAGCCGGCTCCGAAGCCCGCCGCCGCACCGGCCGCGAAGCCCACCGCGGCTGCGAAGCCCGCGGCACCGAAGGTGGCCCCGAAGCCGACACCGCCGAAGCCCGCCGCCGCACCGGCCAAGCCCACCGCGCGGGCGCCCCGCGTGGCATCGGCCACACCCCGACCGAGCACCCGGAAGCCGCCGAGCACCCCCGAGTCCTCCTGACCGGTGCGGCCAGCCGCACGCCGATCCCCGTCGCCCCACAGGGCGACCCGATGGAAGAGAGCACACCAGTGCCGAAGAACAAGACGCACAGCGGTGCGAAGAAGCGTTTCCGGCTGTCCGGCAGCGGCAAGGTCATGCGCGAGCAGGCCAACCGTCGCCACCTGGCCGAGCACAAGTCGAGCCGCCGCATGCGCCGGCTCGCTGCCGACCAGGTCCTGTCCCCGGGCGACGCCCGCACCGTCAAGAAGCTGCTGGGCAAGTGAGCCGGCGGGGCGCGACGAGCGCCTCGACTCTCCAGCCCCCGACACCAAGGAGCATCACGTGGCACGCGTGAAGCGGGCGGTCAACGCCCAGAAGAAGCGCCGGACGACCCTCGAGCGGGCCGCCGGCTACCGCGGTCAGCGCTCGCGCCTTTACCGCAAGGCCAAGGAGCAGGTCACCCACTCGCTGGTCTACTCCTACCGCGACCGCAAGGCGCGCAAGGGCGACTTCCGGAAGCTGTGGATCCAGCGGATCAACGCCGCCTCCCGCGAGAACGGCCTGACCTACAACCGTCTCATCCAGGGCCTTCGGCTCGCCGGTGTCGAGGTGGACCGCCGTGTCCTCGCCGACCTCGCGGTCAACGACGCGCCCGCCTTCGCGGCGCTCGTGCAGGTCGCGAAGGACGCCCTGCCCGCCGACGTGAACGCGGCGAGCACCCCCGCGGCCTGACATGGCCGACGGTCGCACAGACGACCTGGACACCACGGACGCCCGGACGGTGCCCGAGCTGACCAACCCCCGCGCCGAGCGGGTGAAGGCGGTACGGGCGCTGTCCGGGCGTTCCGTGCGTCAGCGCCAGGGCGTGTTCCTCGTCGAGGGGCCGCAGTCGGTCCGTGAAGTGGTGCGCGCGCACCCTGACACCGCGCGCGTGCGGGACCTGTACGTCGCCGCACCCGTCGTCGACCGGCACGCGGGCATCCTCGCCGACGCCGGTGCGCGGGGGCTGCGCGTGCACGTCGCGACGTCCGAGGTGCTCACCGCGATGAGCCCGGATGCCCAGGGCATCCTCGCGGTCGCCGAGCAGCCGGTCGCCGACCTCGAGTCCGTCGTCGCGGCGGGCCCACGGCTGCTGGCCGTCCTCGCACACGTGCGCGACCCCGGGAACGCGGGTACCGCGATCCGGGTGGCGGACGCCGTCGGGGCCGACGCCGCGGTCCTCACCGAGGCGAGCGTCGACGCGCACAATCCCAAGGTGGTCCGGTCGACGGCGGGCTCCCTGTTCCACCTGCCCGTCGTGCAGGGCGCGCGGCTGGCCGACGTCGTGACCGCCGTGCGGGCCGCCGGGGTGACCGTCCTCGCGGCTGACGGTCGGGGCGACCACGACCTCGACGACCTGCTGGACGCTGCCGGCCCGTCGGGCACGCGCGGCCCGGGGGTGCCGGACCTGGCGGCGCCGACGGCGTGGGTGTTCGGCAACGAGGCCTGGGGTCTGGACGACGCGGACCGCGAGCTGGCGGACGCCGTCGTGCGCGTGCCGATCCACGGGCGCGCGGAGTCGCTCAACCTCGCGATGGCCGTGACGGTGTGCCTGTACACGAGCGCCCGCGCCCAGCGCCCCGGCCGGACGGCCGGGTGACGACGCCGGGAACGGGCGCTCGTGGGGCCGGGTGGTCGGGACGGGCCACCCGGCGGGGGACTCAGGCCTGGGCCTGCGTGGTCTGAGGAGGCGCGTAGGCCTCGGCCGGCGGCGGGTACGCGCCCGACGCCGGCGGGTAGTACGTGTAGCGCACCTCGGACGGCATGACGATCCACAGGATCGGGTAGACCAGCAGCTGGCTGCCCGGGACCACCATGAGGACGAGGACGAAGAGCAGACGGGCCGGCCACGGCTCGAGCCCGAAGCGGCGCCCCAGGCCTGCGCACACCCCTGCGAGGATGCGCCCGTCGAGCGGGCGGACGAGGCCGTCGCGGGTCAGGTTGTCGTGGATCGACATGGTCGGCGTGTCCTGTTCTGCCTCGTGAGGCGCATGGAGGGCCCCTGCTGGGCCTCGCTCGATGTGGTTCCAGCCTCCCTCCGGCGGGCCGCGCGCGGAATCGGGGACGGTCCCGATCCGCCCCCGATCCCGACCCTGACCGACCTCCGGGTGCCCTCGGGGTCGCCCCCGCCCGGCCGGCCGACCCGCGAACGCCCGGCGGCCCGACGGCCCGACGGCCCGACGGCCCGCGAGAGGGCATGCTGTGCGGGTGCGCCTGTTCGCCGCGATCCGCCCGCCCCGGCCCGCCCTCGACCACCTCGAGAACGCCCTGCGGCTGCTCCGGGGGGACGACGCGCCCGGCCGCGCGTCGGGCGGTCTGCGCTGGACCCCGCCGCAGGACCGGCACGTGACCGTCGCCTTCTTCGGCGAGGTGCCCGAGGGCTACCTGGACGACGTCGCGCACGGCCTCGACGAGGTGGCGGCCGCGCACGCCCCGTTCGAGACCGCGCTGCGCGGTGCCGGGCTGTTCGACGGGCGCACGCTCTGGGTGGGCTGCTCCGGCGACGCGTGGGCGCCCCTGATGGCGGACGCCTGCCGCCTCGGGTCGGACCTGCTCGGGCGGGCCGAGGACCGGCGCTCGCGACCGCACCTGACGATCGCGCGCAGCGCCGGCGGCCGGCGGGCCGGGGAGCGCAGGTCGCGGGAGGGCGCGACCCGGCCGGGAGGGCCGGGCGGGTCCCGGGCACCACGGCACGCGGGCGCCGCGCCGCCGGCCGACGCCGCGACGCTCGCCCACGCGTTGGCGCTCTACACGGGGCCGCAGTGGTCGGCAGGCGAGGTGGTGCTCGTGAGCTCGCGCCTGGGGGCCGGGCCGGGTGGGTCCCCGCTGCACGAGGTGGTCCACCGATCCTCCCTGGGCGTTGTGGCAGGATGAGCGTCGTGCGGCGATCGGACAACCATCGATTTAGCAGGCCCGCAGGCGGGCCGCGCGACTGATCGCGCACGGACTCTTCCGACTCCGACGGTCCACTGCGGGCACGCTCCAGCGCCGACCCCCGCCCGTGATCGTCCGCATGCCCACCGGAAGGCACCATGTCCGACCAACCTCTCTCGCCCCTGGATGCCGACGGCGTCCGCGCCGCTGTCGAGGCGGCGATCGCCGCAGCCGCGGCCGCACCTGACCTGGACGCCCTGAAGGCCGTCCGCCTGGCCCACGCCGGGGACCGCAGCCCGCTGGCACTGGCCAACCGCGCCATCGGCTCGCTCGAGCCGGCCGACAAGGGTCCCGCCGGCCGCCTCGTCGGGCCCGCCCGCGCGCAGGTCAACGCCGCGCTCGCGGCGCGCCACGAGGTCCTGGAGGCCGAGCGCGACGCGCGGGTCCTCGTCGAGGAGTCCGTGGACGTGACCCTCCCTGTCGAGCGCGGGCTCGTCGGCGCGCGTCACCCCCTCGAGACGATGGCGGAGCGCATGTGCGACGTCTTCGTCGCGATGGGCTGGGAGGTTGCCGAAGGCCCTGAGCTCGAGACCGAGTGGCACAACTTCGACGCCCTGAACTTCGACCCGGACCACCCGGCGCGCGCGATGCAGGACACGTTCTTCATCGAGCCCGCCGACTCGGGCCTGCTGCTGCGCACGCACACCTCACCGGTCCAGGCGCGCGCGATGCTCCAACGCTCCGCCGGGCTGATCGAGGAGGGACGGGGCATCTACGTCGTGTGCCCCGGCAAGACGTTCCGCACGGACGAGCTCGACGCGACGCACACCCCGGTGTTCCACCAGATCGAGGGCCTCGCCGTGGACAAGGGCCTGACGATGGCCCACCTCAAGGGGACGCTCGACCACTTCGCCCGCGCGATGTTCGGTCCCGCGGCCGTGACACGCCTGCGGCCGTCGTACTTCCCGTTCACCGAGCCGAGCGCGGAGATGGACCTGCGCTGCTTCGTGTGCAACGGGGGTGACGCGGACTGCCGGACGTGCTCGGGCACGGGCTGGATCGAGTGGGGCGGGTGCGGCATGACGCACCCCAACGTCATCCGGGCGGCCGGGATCGACCCGGACGTCTACACCGGCTTCGCGTTCGGCATGGGCGTGGAGCGCACCCTGATGTTCCGGCACGGGGTCACGGACATGCGGGACATGGTCGAGGGCGATGTCCGCTTCAGCCAGCAGTTCGGGATGGAGATCTGATGCCGCGCGTACCGCTCACCTGGCTCGCCGAGTCGGTCGACCTGGTGCCCGGCTCCTCCGCCGAGGACGTCGCGGCGGCGCTCGTGCGCGTGGGGCTGGAGGAGGAGGGCATCCACGGCTCCGACGTGACCGGGCCGCTCGTCGTCGGGCGCGTGCTCACCCTCGCGAAGGAGGAGCACAAGAACGGCAAGTCGATCAGCTGGTGCCGCGTCGACGTCGGGCCGGAGCACAACGACCCGGCCGACGGTGAGGTGCCCGCCGGTCGGGGCATCGTCTGCGGCGCGCACAACTTCGCGGCGGGCGACTGGGTGGTCGTGGCGCTGCCCGGCGTCGTCCTGCCCGGGCCGTTCCCGATCGCGGCACGCAAGACGTACGGCCATGTCTCGGACGGCATGATCTGCTCCGCCCGCGAGCTCGGGCTGGGGGAGGACCACTCCGGGATCATCGTGCTCACCGAGAACGGATTCGACGCGGCGGACCTCACCCCGGGCCAGGACGCCCTGGCGCTCCTGGGCCTGAGCGAGCGGACCATCGAGGTCAACGTCACGCCGGACCGTGGCTACTGCTTCTCGGTGCGCGGGATCGCGCGCGAGTACGCCCACGCCACCGGGCAGGCGTTCCGCGACCCGGCCGACGTCGCGGTGCCTGCGGCCACGCAGGGCGGCTTCGCGGTCGAGGTGGACGACGCCGCGCCGATCCGCGCCGCGGTGGGCTGCGACCGGTTCGTGGCCCGTGTCGTCCGGGGTGTCGACGCGGCCGCGGAGAGCCCGGGCTGGATGAAGCGCCGGCTCACGCAGGCCGGCATGCGACCCATCTCGCTGGCCGTGGACGTGACGAACTACGTGATGCTCGAGCTCGGGCAGCCGCTGCACGCGTACGACCTGGCCAAGGTGGCCGGGCCGATCGTCGTGCGCCGCGCCGTGGCGGGCGAGCGCCTCGTCACGCTCGACGAGGTGGACCGGGCGCTCGACCCGGAGGACCTGCTCATCACCGACTCCCCGGACGGTGCGCGCGCCTCGCGCGTGCTGGGCCTGGCGGGCGTCATGGGCGGCGCGAGCTCGGAGGTCGGCGCGTCGACCACCGACCTGCTGATCGAGGGCGCGCACTTCGACCCCGTGTCGATCGCGCGCACCGCCCGGCGGCACAAGCTCGGCTCGGAGGCGTCGCGGCGGTTCGAGCGCGGTGTCGATACCGCCATGCCCCCGCGCGCCGTGCAGCGGGCCATCGACCTGCTCGTCCGCTACGGCGGCGGACAGGTGGACCCGGAGGTGACCGACGTCGACGCGGTGCCCCCCGTCGCGGCGGTGCGGATGGCCGTGACCTTCCCGGCCCGGATCGTCGGCGTCGACTACACGGCCGAGGAGGTGCGCGAGGCGCTCGGTCGGATCGGCTGCACGGTGACCGGGGACGACGAGCTGGTCGTCACCCCGCCCACGTGGCGCCCCGACCTCACCTCGCAGATCGACCTCGTGGAGGAGGTCGCCCGCCTGCACGGGTACACCGAGATGCCGTCGGTGCTTCCGCGGGCGTCGGCCGGGCGCGGCCTGACCCACAGTCAGCGGACGCGGCGCTCGGTCGCCCGCGCCCTGGCGGAGCACGGCCTGACCGAGGTGCTCACGTACCCGTTCATCGCGCCCGAGCGGCTCGACGAGCTGCTCCTGCCCGCGGACTGCACGCGCCGCGACGCCGTCCGGCTCGCCAACCCGCTCAACGAGGCGTTGCCGCTGCTGCGCACGACCGTCCTCGCGACGCTCGTGGACGCGGTGCGGGTCAACCTCGGCCGCGGCGCGGGCGACCTCGCGGTCTTCGAGATCGGGCGCGCCTACCGCGCGGACGGTTCCGGCCCGGCGCCCCGGCCCTCGGTCGCCGGCAGGCCCCTCGACGTCGAGCTCAAGGAGCTGGACGCGGCGCTGCCGAGCCAGCCGCGTCGCGTCGCGGGCGTCCTCGTGGGTAACCGGGAGCCGGCGGGCTGGCAGGGACCGGCCCGCCCGTTCGACTGGTCCGACGCCCTGGCCGCGGCGCTGCTCGTGGCCCGGACGGTCGGCACCGAGGTGAGCGTGCGCGGCGGCGCCTTCGGGCCGTGGCACCCCGGGCGGTGCGCCATCCTCACACTGCCCGACGGCGGGCTCGCGGGCCACGCGGGTGAGCTCCACCCCAAGGCGTGCGAGAACCTCGGCCTCCCGGCCCGTACGGTCGCTTTCGAGATGCGCCTCGATGCGCTGATCGCCGCGGCCGACGGGCGCCTCGTGCACGCCGTACCGGTGTCCGGGCAGCCGGTCGCGAAGGAGGACCTCGCGTTCGTCGTCGACGAGGACGTCCCGGCGGGCGAGCTCGTCGCCACCGTCCGACGCGCGGCGGGCGAGCTCCTCGAGGACGCGCGCGTGTTCGACGTGTACCGCGGGGAGCAGGTCGGTGCGGGCCGTCGCTCCGTCGCCGTGACCGTGCGCCTGCGGGCGGCGGACCGCACGCTCACCGCGGACGACATCGCGGGTGTGCGGTCGGCGGTCGTCGCGGCGGTCCTCGCCGAGCACGGCGGCGTGCTGCGCGCCTGAGGGCACCGCACCGCGGGGGCGACCTGACGGGGTCGCCCCCGCGGTGCTGTCAGGGGACGACGAGCACCTTGCCGGTCGTCCGGCGGCCTTCGAGCGCACGGTGCGCGTCGGCGGCGTCGTCGAGGCGGTAGGTCGCGCCGACGCGCACGTCGAGCGTGCCCGCGCCGATGCGCTCGAAGAGCTCGCCGGCCCGCTCGAGGAGCTCGGCGCGCGTCGCGGTGTAGTGCCGGATGCTCGGCCGCGTGAGGTAGAGCGAGCCGAGGTTCTCCAGGCGCATGGGGTCCAGGGGTGCGACGGCGCCGGACGCCCCGCCGAACAGGGCCATGCCACCGCGCGGGCGCAGGCTGGCGAGCGACGCCTCGAAGGTGGCGGCTCCGACGCCGTCGAACACGGTGTGCACGCCGTGCCCGCCGGTGAGCGCGCGGACGGCGTCGGGCAGTTGGGTCGTGAGATCCGTGAGTTGGTCGTAGCGGATGACGTCCGAGGCGCCCGCCGCGCGTGAGAGCGCCTCCTTCTGCGCGGTCGAGACCGTCGTGATCACGCGCGCGCCGCGCGCGACCGCGAGCTGGGTGAGCAGCAGGCCGACCCCGCCGGCGCCGGCGTGCACGAGGACGTCCTGGCCGGGCTGCACCGGGAACGTCGACGCCACGAGGTACTGGGCGGTGATGCCCTGGAGCAGGACGGCTGCGGCGGTGGTGGTCGGGACGTCGTCCGGCACCGGGATCGCCTGCTCGGCGAGGAGGCGGGCACGTTCGGCGTAGGACCCCTCGGTCCCGGCGACCCAGGCGACCCGGTCGCCCACGGCGAGCCCGGCGACGTCGGCCCCGACGGCCGTGACGGTGCCGGCGCCCTCGGAGCCGACGACGTGCGGGAAGGGCACGGGGTAGCGGCCCGATCGCCGGTAGGTGTCGATGAAGTTGACGCCGGCCGCCTCGACCTCGACCACGACCTGGTCGGGTCCGGGGGAGGGGTCGGGGAGGTCGACGACGGACAGGACCTCGGGGCCGCCCGGAGCGGCTGCCTGGACCACGCGCATGGTCCGATCCAACACCCGTCGTGTGGTGGGCGTCACGGCGAGCGCGCCCTGAGGCTTAGGTAAGGTTAGGCAATGCTTACTTACGCGGGCCCGGTCCGGGTGCCCGACCGCACGGACCGCCCCGCCTACCGCCCCTTCCGGGCGACGGTCCTGCAGATGCGCCGGCTGTGCCCGTCGTTCCTGCGCGTGACGCTCGGCGGCCCGGACCTCGACCTCTTCGGCACCGACGGGCTCGACCAGCGCGTCAAGGTCGTGTTCCCGCTCGCGGACGGCTTCCTGGCGGACCTCGACGACCCGCGCACCGTCGAGGAGGGCACCTGGTACGAGCAGTGGCGCGCGCTCCCCGACGACCGGCGCAACCCCTTCCGCACCTACACCGTCCGGCGCGTGCGGCCGTGGGCGCGCGAGCTCGACATCGACCTCGTGGTGCACGGCGGGACCGGGCCCGCCGCCCGGTGGATCTCGGGCGTCCGGCCGGGCGACGAGGTGATCCTCGTCGGGCCGGACGCGCGGAGCATCCACTCCTCGCTCGGCATCGACTTCCACCCCGGCACTGCCCGACGCGTGCTCCTCGCCGGCGACGAGACGGCCGCCCCCGCGATCGCCGCGATCCTCGAGGCACTGCCCGCCGACCGGCGCGCGCACGCGTTCGTGGAGGTTCCGCACGCCGAGGACCGGCTGCCGCTCGACCTGCCCGCCGGCGCGGACATGACCTGGCTCCCGCGCGGCGGCGACGGCGTCGGCAGCCGCCTGGTGCCCGCGGTGACCGACTGGGCGGCGACGTCGGCGGAGCTGCTCCGCGCGTCCGCGGCGCCCGTGCCCCAGCCGTTCACCGACGTCGACGTCGACGCCGAGCTCCTGTGGGAGTCGCCGGCCGAGCCGCCGGACGGGGCCTTCTACGCCTGGCTCGCGGGCGAGGCCGGGATGATCAAGGACCTGCGGCGCCTCCTCGTGCGCGGGCACGGCGTCGACCGGTCCCGGGTCGCCTTCATGGGGTACTGGCGGCAGGGCCGCGCCGAGCTCCAGTGAGCGCGCTGTCGTCGGCCGGCGCCGTCCGCACTGCCGGCCGGCCGGGCGCGCCCGGGCTCACCGACCGACGTCGCTGGGCGGCGCTCGGTCTCGCCCTGGCCGGGCTCGCCGTCGCCGTCGTCGCGAGCGTCGTGCTCGGCGCGCGCGCCGTCCCGCTCCACGACGTGCTACCGGCCCTCCTCGCCCCCGACCCGACGGACGTCGACCACGCCGTGGTGGCCTCGCTGCGCGTGCCGCGCACGATCATCGGGATCCTCGCCGGCGGGGCCTTCGCGGCCGCCGGTGCGCTCATGCAGGGGCTCACGCGTAACCCGCTCGCCGACCCGGGGCTCCTCGGGGTCAACGCCGGGGCGTCCCTGGCCGTGGTGGTCGCCGTCATGATGCTCGGTGCGGTCCGGCCGTCGGAGTTCGTGTGGTTCGCGCTCGCCGGCGCCGCGGCCGCCGCGGTGCTCGTGCTCGTCGTCGGGGCCCGGGGACCGGGGGCGACGCCGACGCGCCTCGCGCTCGCGGGTGCCGCGCTCACGGCGGGCCTCACCTCCCTCATCACGGTCGTCGTCGTCACCGACCCCCAGGCGTTCGACGCCTACCGCTTCTGGGTCGCCGGGTCGCTCACGGCGCGCGACCTCGACGCCGTCGGTGCCCTCGCGCCCTTCCTGGCCGCGGGCTTCGTCCTCGCGGCGCTCGCCGCACGCCCGCTCGACGTGCTGGTCCTCGGCGCGGACACGGCGCGCGGGCTGGGCCAGCACGTGGGCCGGGCCCGTGCGCTGGTCGTCGGCGCCGTCCTGCTCCTCAGCGGGTCGGCCACGGCGCTGGCCGGGCCCGTGGTCTTCGTCGGCCTCGTCGTGCCGCACGCGGTGCGCCGGGTGGCGCGGGCGGACCACCGGTGGCTGGTCGCGCTCTCCGCACCGCTCGGCGCGGCGCTCCTCCTCGTGGCCGACGTCGTCGGTCGCCTCGTCGCGCCGCCCGGCGAGATCGAGGCGGGTCTGGTCGTCGCCTTCGTGGGCGCCCCGGTCATGATCGCGCTCGTGCAACGTACCCGGATGGTCGGGCCGTGACCGGGGTCGTGGCGCCCGTGGCACCCGGGGCCGCAGCCCGGCCGGGCGCTGACGAGGGCGCCGCGCTCGTCGCCGGCCTGCGGGGCGCCCGACGGGCGAAGGAGGTGCGCGTCACGTGCGCCGTCGTGGTCGTGGTGCTCGTGGGCGTCGTCCTTGCGCTCGCCGTCGGCGACTACGCCCTCTCGCTCCGTGGGGCGCTGCGGGCTCTCGTCGCGAGCGGTGACGCGCTCGACCGCACCATCGTGTGGGAGCTGCGCCTGCCGCGCGCCGCGCTCGCGGTGTCGGTCGGCGCGGCGCTCGGGCTCGCGGGCGGGGTCTTCCAGACGCTCTTCGCCAATCCGCTGGCGAGCCCCGACCTGCTCGGCGTCTCGGGCGGGGCGACCGTGGCGGCCGTCGTCGCCCTGCTCGTGCTCGGATGGTCGGGCGGGGCGGTGGCCGGTGCGGCGTTCGTCGGCGCGGCGGTCGTGGCGGCGGGCCTGCACCTGGTCTCGCGCGGCGGCGTCGCGCACGACCGCGACACGGGGCACCGGTTCGTTCTCACGGGCGTGGCGGTGTCCTTCCTGTGCTCCGCGATCGTGGCGTACCTGCTCAGCCGGGCCCAGCTGCGCGCGGCTCAGTCGGCCCTCGTGTGGACCGCGGGCTCCCTCGGGGCGGCGCGCTGGAGCGAGGTCCTCGTCGTGGTGGGCGGGCTGGTGGTCTTCGGGTCCGCGGCGGTCCTGCTGGCCCCGCGGCTGCGCGCGCTGCAGCTGGGGCCGGAGACCGCGACCGGGCTGGGGGTGGGCGTGGCGCGGTCGCGCGCGCTCCTGCTCGGGGCCTCGGTGGGCCTCGTCGCGTCGGCGACGTCGGTCGTGGGCCCGGTGGCGTTCGTGGCGCTGTGCGCGCCGCCGGTCGCGCGCCGCCTGGTGGGGACCGGGTCGCCCGCGCTGCCGGCGGTCGCGGCCGTCGGTGCGGCGATGGTGGTCCACGCCGACCTGGTCGCTCAGCACGCGCTGCCGTCGACGTCGCTGCCCACCGGCGTCGTCACCGGGGCGATCGGAGCCCCCTACCTGCTCTGGCTGCTCTCGCGAGGAGGTCGCACATGACCGCCACTCCCATCCACCCACCGCGCCGGCTGGCGGCCGAGCAGCTCCGCGTCGGCTATCACGGCGACCTCGTGATCGACAGCCTGAGCGTCGAGGTCCCCCCGGGCCGGGTGACGGTCGTCGTCGGCGCGAACGCGTGCGGGAAGTCGACGCTCCTGCGGACCCTGGCTCGCGCGCTGCGGCCGCGCGGCGGGCGCGTAACGCTGGACGGGGCGGATGTCGCGGGCGTCGGCTCGCGGGAGCTGGCCCGCTCGCTCGGGATGCTGCCGCAGCAGCCGGTCGCTCCGGACGGCATCGGTGTGGCGGACCTCGTGGCGCGCGGCCGCTACCCGCACCAGGGCTGGCTCCAGCAGAGCTCGGCGGACGACGACGCGGCCGTCGCCGAGGCCCTGCGCGCCACCGCGACGACCGACCTCGCGGCACGCGACGTGAGCGAGCTGTCGGGCGGCCAGCGCCAGCGGGTGTGGATCGCGATGGCGCTCGCCCAGGACCCGGACGTGCTGCTGCTCGACGAGCCGACGACGTTCCTGGACCTCACGCACCAGATCGAGGTGCTGGAGCTGCTGGCCGAGCTGAACCGGTCGCGCGGCACCACGGTGGTGATGGTCCTGCACGACCTGAACCTCGCGGCCCGCTACGCCGACCACCTGATCGTCATGGCGGACGGTGCGGTCCTCGCGCAGGGGGAGCCGGGGGACGTCATCACGCCCGAGGTGCTGCGCGCAGCGTTCGCGCTGGACGCCCTGGTGGTCGCAGACCCGGTGACGGGTGGCCCGCTGATCGTCCCGCGTGGCCGGATGGTGGACGCTGCATCGTCGCAACCGAGATAAGGTTAGGCTAACCTAACGATCGACTCCGAGGGTCGACCCACGTGGCCGACCCGGCCACCCCACCCACGAGAGGCCCCGATGCGCCGCGCCCGTTCCACCCTTGTCCTCGCCGTCGCGGCATCGCTCACCCTCGCCGCCTGTGCAGGTGCCGACGACGACGCGCCCACGGGCACCGGCGCGACCGACGACGCCACGACCGGCGGCGACACCCCCGGGGCGTCGGTCGACGCGTTCCCGGTGACGATCGAGCACGCCTTCGGCGAGACGGTCATCGACGCCGAGCCCGAGCGGGTGGTCACGTGGGGCTGGGGGAGCGCCGACGCCGTGCTCGCGCTCGGCGTCGTCCCGGTCGCCATCCCGTTCCAGGCGTACGGCGGCGACTCCGACGGCGTGCTGCCCTGGGTGGCGGACCGCCTCGCCGAGCTGGGCGCTCCCACGCCCACCGTGCTCCCCGACAGCGCGGAGGTCCCCGTCGAGGCGATCGCCGCGGCGCAGCCCGACCTGATCCTGGCCCACTACTCCGGCATCACGGCCGAGGAGTACGAGGTGCTGAGCGCGATCGCGCCGACCGTCGCGTACCCGGACGAGCCGTGGGCGACGCCGTGGCGCGAGGTGATCGAGACGACCGGCCTGGCGCTCGGTCGCTCCGACGCCGCGACCGACGTGCTCGCGGGCATCGACGGGGCCGTGGCGGCCGCGGCCGCCGAGCACCCCGAGTTCGAGGGCGTGTCGGTGGCCCAGGTCTGGGACACAGGGGACACGTTCTACGTGTACAGCCCCGCGGACCCGCGCGTGGAATTCGTCGAGGACCTCGGGTTCACGACGGCGCCGAGCGTCACCGACCTCGACACGGGGGAGTCGACCTTCTACTTCACGCTCAGCCACGAGCGGCTCGACGAGCTGGGCAGTGACCTGCTGATCGCGTACGCGGACAGCCCCGACCTGCTCGACGCGTTCCTGACCTCCACGCCGGCCCAGGCGATGGCGCAGGTTCGGGACGGGGCGGTGGCCGGCGTCGTCGGGCAGGCGTTCGTCGCGTCGGTCTCGCCGCCGACGGCACTGTCGCTCACCTGGGGCCTGGACGACTTCGTGACGCTGCTCGCGGACGTCGTCGCGGAGGCCTGACCGCCCGTCGCGAGGTCGGGGCGGCGCGCGCGGAAAGTGCGTGTGCAGGCATGCAGTGGTGTGTATATTCATGCACATGACGATCCGGGTGGCCGTGGCCGGTGCGAGCGGGTACGCGGGGGGCGAGGTCCTCCGCCTGCTGGCGGCGCACCCCGAGGTCGAGATCGGCGCGCTCACGGCGCACTCGAGCGCGGGCGACGCACTCGGCGTCCACCAACCGCACCTGCGCACGCTGGCGGACCGGACCATCGTCGAGACGACGCCGGACGCGCTCGCGGGGCACGACGTCGTCGTGCTCGCGCTGCCGCACGGCACGTCGGGTCCGATCGCCGCGGAGCTGGGCGACGCGGCGCTCGTGCTCGACTGCGGCGCGGACCACCGCCTGGCGGACGCCCAGGACTGGACGGACTTCTACGGCACCGAGCATGCGGGCACCTGGCCCTACGGCATGCCCGAGCTCCTGCTCGCCGGGCCGGACGGGTCGACCACGGGCGCCGTCCCGGCGACCAAGCAGCGCGACGTCCTCGCGGGCGCGCGGCGCGTCGCCGTCCCCGGGTGCAACGTCACCGCGGTGACGCTCGGCCTGCAGCCCGGCGTCGCGGCCGGCCTCGTCGACCCCGCCGACGTCGTCGCGGTCCTCGCGGTCGGGTACTCCGGCGCCGGGAAGGCGGCCAAGACGCACCTGCTCGCGTCGGAGGCCCTCGGCTCCGCCGCCCCTTACGCGGTGGGCGGCACGCACCGGCACATCCCCGAGATCGAGCAGAACCTCCGCGCCGCGGGTGCCGCCCAGGTGCGCGTGTCCTTCACGCCGGTCCTCGTGCCGATGTCGCGCGGCATCCTGGCCACCACGACGGCGCCGCTCTCGCAGGGCGTGTCGTCCGCGGACGTCCGCGACGCGTGGGAGCAGGCGTACGCGGGCGAACCGTTCGTGCAGCTGCTGCCCGAGGGCCGCTGGCCGACGACCGGCGCGACCGTGGGCGCGAACACCGCGCTCGTCCAGGTCGCGGTCGACCCGCGCGCCGGCCGCGTCGTCACCGTCTGCGCGCTCGACAACCTCGTCAAGGGCACGGCCGGTGCGGCGGTGCAGTCCATGAACATCGCCCTCGGCCTGCCCGAGACCGCGGGCCTGGCCGTGACAGGAGTGGCCCCGTGAGTGTCACCGAGCCCGCAGGCTTCCGGGCGGCGGGCGTCGCCGCCGGCCTCAAGCCGTCCGGCAAGCCCGACGTCGCGCTCGTCGTCAACGACGGTCCCGAGCACGTCGGCGCCGCGGTCTTCACGACCAACCGCGTCGTCGGCGCGCCGGTGACGTGGTCCCGCCAGGTCGTCGCCGACGGCGTCGTGCACGCCGTCGTCCTGAACTCCGGATCCGCGAACGTGTGCACCGGGCCGAACGGGTTCGAGGACGTCCACCTCACGGCCGAGCACGTCGGCACCCTCCTCGAGGTGTCGCCCGGGGACGTGGTCGTCTGCTCCACGGGCATCATCGGCGAGCGGCCCGTCCGGCCCGTCCTCCTCGCGGGGATCACGGCGGCGGCCGGGCGCCTCGCCGCGGACGGCGGCCCCGACGCCGCGACCGCGATCATGACCACCGACACGGTCCCCAAGACCGTGCACGTGACGCGGGACGGCTGGTCGGTCGGCGGCATGGCGAAGGGCGCGGGCATGCTCGCGCCGGCGCTCGCGACGATGCTCGTCGTCCTGACCACCGACGCCTTTGTCGAACCCGACGACGCCGACGCCGCCCTGCGCGCCGCAACCGGCGTCACGTTCGACCGCATCGACTCCGACGGGTGCATGTCGACGTCGGACACGGTGCTCCTCATGGCCTCCGGCGCCAGCGGTGTCCGCGTGGGCCGCGCGGAGCTCACGCAGGCGCTCACCGAGGCCTGCGCGACCCTCGCACGTGCCCTGATCGCCGACGCCGAGGGCGCGACGCACGACATCGCGGTGACCGTGGTCGGTGCGGAGACGGAGGCCGCAGCCGTCGCCGTGGCCCGGGCCGTGACCCGCTCCAACCTCGTCAAGGCCGCCGTCTTCGGCAACGACCCGAACTGGGGCCGGATCCTCGCCCAGGTCGGCACGGTGCCGGAGGAGGTGGCCGCGTTCGACCCGACGCAGCTCGACGTCCGCTTCAACGGCGTCCAGGTGTGCCGGGCCGGCGGCGCGGACGAGGACCGCCACCTCGTGGACATGGCGGCGGCGCGCGAGGTGCACATCGAGATCGACCTGCACGCCGGCGATGCGGCGGCGACCGTCTGGACCAACGACCTCACGCACGGCTACGTCCACGAGAACAGCGCGTACACGACATGAGCGATCCCACAGGCACCCCCGCGACCACCTCCGCGACTCCGGCGAACCCTGCTGCCACGGCGGCGAGCGAGGCCGCCGACATCGCGGAGGTCGTCGCCGAGCTGACGCCGGCCCAGAAGTCCGCGGTCCTCGTCGAGGCACTGCCGTGGCTCGAGCGGTTCAGCGGCGCGCTCTTCGTCGTGAAGTACGGCGGCAACGCCATGGTCGACGACGAGCTCAAGCGCGCCTTCGCCCAGGACATGGTCTTCCTGCGGCTGTGCGGCCTGCATCCCGTCGTCGTGCACGGCGGCGGTCCGCAGATCTCCTCGATGCTCGCGCGCCTCGGCATCGAGAGCGAGTTCAAGGGCGGCCTGCGCGTCACCACGCCGGAGTCGATGGACGTCGTGCGGATGGTGCTCACGGGCCAGGTCTCGCGTGAGCTCGTGGGGCTCATCAACGCGCACGGGCCCTTCGCCGTGGGTCTGTCGGGCGAGGACGGCGGGCTGCTGCGCGCGCGCCGGCGGATGGCGACCGTCGACGGCGAGTCGGTCGACGTGGGCCACGTGGGCGACGTCGTCGAGGTGGATCCGCGCGCCGTCAAGGACCTGCTCGACGCCGGCCGCATCCCCGTGGTGTCGACGGTGGCGCCGGACGTCGACGACGCGACCGCGGTCCTCAACGTCAACGCGGACACCGCCGCCGCGGCGCTCGCCGTCGCGCTTGGCGCGACGAAGCTGATCATCCTCACGGACGTCGAGGGCCTGTACACGGACTGGCCGGACCGCAGCTCGCTCGCGCGCCGGATCCGCGTGTCCCAGCTCGCCCAGCTCCTTCCGACGCTCGAGTCGGGCATGGTCCCGAAGATGGAGGCGTGCCTGCGCGCCGTGCGCGGCGGCGTGCCGCAGGCGCACGTCGTCGACGGCCGGCAGGCGCACTCGGTGCTCATGGAGGTCTTCACCGAGCGCGGCGTCGGCACGATGGTGCTCCCGGACGACCTGAGCACAGGCGCGATCCGCGTCGTACGGACCGGTGACGCGCCGTGAGCGCGTTGACGCCCACGGGCGGGGAGCTGACGGGGACGAGCGCGGAGTGGAGCGAGCGGTACTCCCGCGTCCTCATGAACACCTTCGGGCCACCCAAGGCCGTGCTCGTGCGCGGCGAGGGCGCGTACGTCTGGGACGCCGACGGGCGCCGGTACCTCGACCTGCTCGCCGGGATCGCGGTCAACGCGCTCGGGCACGCGCACCCGACACTCACCGCGGCGATCAGCGCGCAGCTCGGCACGTTGGGCCACGTCTCCAACTTCTTCGCCACGCCCACGCAGGTGGCGCTCGCGGAGCGGCTGGTCGAGCTCGCCGGGGGCGACTCCGCCTCGAGGGTCTTCCTGGCCAACTCCGGCACGGAGGCCAACGAGGGCGTCATGAAGATGGCCCGGCGGACCGGCCGGCCGCGCATCCTCGCGCTCGAGGGCGCGTTCCATGGGCGCACCATGGGCGCGCTCGCGATGACGTACAAGCCCGCCTACCGGGAGCCCTTCGAGCCCCTGCCGGGCGGCGTGGAGTTCCTGCCCTTCGGGGACACGGGCGCGCTCGAGGCCGCGATGGCCGACGACGTCGCCGCGCTCGTCGTTGAGGTCGTCCAGGGCGAGGCCGGGGTGCGGCCGCTGCCGGCGGGCTACCTGGCGCACGCGCGGCGCCTGGCGGACGAGGTGGGCGCGCTGCTCGTGGTCGACGAGGTCCAGACGGGCGTCGGGCGGACCGGCGAGTGGTTCGCCTTCACCCGTCCGGAGCTGGGTGGCGGTGTGCGGCCCGACGTCGTCACGCTCGCCAAGGGCCTGGGCGGCGGGTTCCCGATCGGCGCGGTGGTCGCCCTGAGCGAGCGCGCCGCGACCTTGCTCGGCCCGGGTCAGCACGGCACGACGTTCGGGGGCAACCCGGTCGCGGCGGCCGCGGCGCTGGCGACCCTCGGTGTCATCGAGCGCGACGGCCTGCTGGCGCACGTGCGCGAGGTCGGCGCGCGGCTCGCTGCCGAGCTGCACGCGCCACTCGTCGCGGCGGTCCGCGCGGTCGGCCTGCTCGTCGCCGTCGAGCTGACCGCGCCCGTCGCGGCCCAGGTCGCCGAGCTGGCCCTCGAGGCCGGCTTCATCGTCAACCCCGTCACGGCGTCGGCGCTGCGTCTCGCGCCGCCGCTGGTCGTGACGTGGGACCAGCTGAGCACGTTCGTGGAGTTCCTCGCGGCACTCCCGGCCGATCTCGCCGCCACCACGAAGGAGAGCTGATGCGCCACTTCCTCCGCGACGACGACCTCGACCCGGCCGAGCAGCGCGAGGTCCTCGAGCTGGCCGTCGCCCTGAAGGCCGACCGGTTCGCCGCGCGCCCCCTCGCGGGTCCGCGTGCCGTGGCTGTGCTGCTCGACAAGCCCACGCTGCGCACGCAGGTCTCGTTCGCGACCGGCATCGCCGAGCTCGGCGGGTACCCGATGCTCGTCGACGGCAAGCTTGCGCAGATCGGGGTCCGCGAGTCGGTCTCCGACACGGCGCGGGTCCTCGGCCGGCAGGTCGCGGCGGTCGTGTGGCGCACCTACGACCAGTCCCGCATCGACGAGATGGCCGCGTGCGCCGGCGTGCCGGTGGTCAACGCGCTGACCGACCAGTTCCACCCGTGCCAGGTGCTGGCGGACCTGATGACGGTCGCCGAGCACCGGGGTGGTGTCGGTGCGCTGGCGGGCCAGGTGCTGGCCTACCTGGGCGACGGGTCGAACAACATGGCGCACTCCTACCTGCTGGGTGGCGCGACCGCCGGGCTGCACGTGCGGATCGCAACCCCGGTCGAGCGGATCCCGGACCGCCACGTCGTGGCGCGCGCCGAGGCGATCGCGGCGACCACGGGCGGCTCGGTCGCCATCACGCACGAGGTGGGCGAGGCGGTCCTGGGCGCGGACGCCGTCGCGACCGACACCTGGGTGTCCATGGGCGACCAGACGTCGACGGACAAGGCCGAGGCGCTCTTCACGCCGTTCCGCCTCGACGGCGGGGTCCTGGCGCTGGCCAAGCCCGACGCCGTCGTCCTGCACTGCCTGCCCGCCTACCGCGGCATGGAGGTCACCGCCGAGGTTCTCGACGGCCCCCGGTCGGTCGTGTTCGACGAGGCCGAGAACCGGCTGCACGCCCAGAAGGCGCTGCTCGCCTGGTTGCTGGAGCGCGCATGACCGCCGCCGAGGGGACGCCCGCGCCGGGCGCCGTGCCCCCGACCAAGGCGGCGCGGCACGCCGCGATCGCGCGGGTGCTGGGGCGTGGCCCCATCAGGTCGCAGGCCGAGCTCGCGGCGGCGCTTGCGGAGGAGGGCCTGCACGTGACGCAGGCGACGCTCTCGCGCGACCTCGTCGAGCTGCGGGCCGTCCGCATCCGCCTTCCGGACCGGACGCTCGCGTACGCGCTCCCGGGGGAGGGGGGCGACCGCACGCCCCAGTTCGAGGACGCCGAGCAGCTCTCGGCCCGGCTCGCGCGCTTGTGCGCAGAGCTCCTGGTGACCGCGGAGTCCTCGGGCAACCTGGTGGTCCTGCGGACCCCGCCGGGTGCAGCACAGTTCCTGGCATCGGCGATCGACCACTCGGTGCTGCCGGGGGTCCTCGGCACCATCGCGGGGGACGACACGGTGCTGGTGATCAGCAGTGAGGCCGACGGCGGCCACGCCGTGGCTCAGCGGTTCCTGGATCTCGCGGGTGGCCGCGACGACGCACGAGACGTGAGGGATGAGACGTGAGCAAGGTTCTGACGGAGCTGCCGGTCGGCGAGCGGGTGGGCATCGCATTCTCGGGCGGGCTCGACACATCGGTCGCCGTGGCCTGGATGCGCCACCGGGGCGCGGTCCCGTGCACCTACACCGCTGACCTCGGCCAGTACGACGAGCCCGAGATCGACCAGGTGCCCGGCCGCGCGATGCTGTACGGCGCGGAGCTCTCGCGCGCGGTGGACTGCACGTCGGCGCTCGTCGAGGAGGGCCTGGCGGCCCTGGCGTGCGGTGCGTTCCACATCCGCAGCGCGGGGCGCTCGTACTTCAACACGACGCCGCTCGGCCGCGCCGTGACCGGCACGCTCCTCGTGCGGGCGATGCAGGCCGACGACGTCGAGATCTGGGGCGACGGCTCGACGTTCAAGGGCAACGACATCGAGCGGTTCTACCGCTACGGGCTGCTCGCGAACCCCGCCCTGCGCATCTACAAGCCGTGGCTCGACAAGGACTTCGTCGCCGAGCTCGGGGGCCGGGCGGAGATGAGCCAGTTCCTCGCCGAGCACGACCTGCCCTATCGCGACAGCGCCGAGAAGGCGTACTCGACGGACGCGAACATCTGGGGCGCCACGCACGAGGCGAAGACGCTCGAGCACCTCGACGTCTCGCTCGAGACGGTCGAGCCGATCATGGGCGTGCGGTTCTGGGACCCGGCGGTGCAGATCGACACCGAGGACGTCACGATCGCCTTCGAACGCGGCCGCCCCGTCGCGATCGACGGCGTGCGGTTCGAGGACCCCGTGGCGCTGGTGCGCGAGGCGAACGCCATCGGCGGCCGGCACGGCCTCGGCATGTCGGACCAGATCGAGAACCGCATCATCGAGGCCAAGTCGCGGGGCATCTACGAGGCGCCGGGCATGGCGCTGCTC
>JAEYXM010000154.1 GCA_023428465.1 Actinomycetes bacterium | reverse complement strand
GTTCTGGTCTCCCACCACTGGACTCCCGTCATGCACCAGAACTCGGCGGGTTGGAGAGGGAGGGGGATGCGACTTCTGCCCTCCGGTTCGACTTCTGCCGATGGGGAGGCAGAACTCGAACCGGAAGGCAGAACTCGGCGTGATCGGGGGCGGGGGGCGAGGTCGGGGCGAGGGCGGCGGGGGCGAGGGCGGCGTGATCGGGGGCGCTGGGGATGGCCCGCGCGGGTGGGGGCGTGGTTGCGGGGGCGGACGTCGACGCGGGATTCTGGGGTCCGGGGCGGGTGAAAACGCCCCCGCGGGCACTCCAGAGGGGGCCGGGGAGGTGGTGCCGGGGCGTGTCGGACATCGATCGCGACCGCCGGAAATAGGATTAGACACGGTGACTGCACCGGAGCGGCCTACGGAAATTGGGACCTAAGGCTCCCGGACTATTGGCCTACACGGGCGCAACCGTGTTAAGTCAGGATCGTGTCATCAGCTCGCAGAGAGCACCGAGGCCGGCGCTACCGGTCGCGGACCCTTTGAAGTCTTCCTGGGAAAGGGATCGACATGGCCACCGCCACCACCGCGGACAGCACCTCCGCCAAGCCCGTCCGCATCATCGCCTGGCTGCTCGTCGCCGCTGGTGTCCTGATGATCGTCGCCGGTCTCGCGACCTGGCTGACCGTCCGTAGCCAGCTCGTCGCCGAGAACATCACCATCCCTGACGACGCGATGGCGTTCCAGGGCAAGACCGTCGACGGTCCGCTCGACGCGTTCGTCCAGGCCGACATCATCAACGAGCACGCCCTCGCCGGCTCCGACGGCAAGACCTACGCCGAGCTCGACCGCGAGGACCCGGCCCGTGCGTCCGTCATGAACGCCTCGTTCCTGCGCACCTCGCTGTTCTCGTCGGTCATCGCCTTCGGTGTCGCGGCCTTCGCCGGCGGCATGGGCATCCTGCAGCTCCTCATCGGCTGGGCGCTGCTCAAGCTGGCCCCCGCCACGTCCACGGTGAAGACGGCGGCCCCGGCCGCGGCTGCCGCCGACTGACGGACCCCCCCATCGTCGGGAGCACACGCCGCCGCTCCCGGCCAGACGCAGGAGGGCCGCACCCACTCGGGTGCGGCCCTCCCGTTCGTTCCGGCCCGTTCGTCCCGGCCCGTTCGTCCCGGCCCGGTCGGCCGGCCGTCGGCCCGGGGTCGGCCCGGGCCGGGGCACTACTTGCGTCGCCGGCTCGTGACGAGCGAACCGACGAGGAGCAGGACGCCCGCGACACCGAGGAGCCCGATGAACGCGAGCTCCTCGTCGAACTGCACGTCGAGGGCGTAGGCCATGGTGAACACGCCGACGGCGGCGATCACCAGACCCCACACGATGGTGCCCATGCGCACCGACCGCCGGGCCGGGGCCTTGGCACCCACCTGGGCCGCCGGGGCGGTCGGCGCAGCGGCCGACGACGTCGCCGCCGTCCGCTCACCCGCCTCCGGCGCGACGGGCAGTGGCGCCGTCCTCGCGGGCCCGGGGTCGCCCGGCTCGTGCGACTCCGCCGAGGTCGTCGGGATCGTCATGGTGTCCTCCTGGACGTCGAGGGGGCTCATGGCCCCGGGGCCGGCCGGGTCCTGGTCGCCCGGCCGTGCGGTGCGCTCGCCGATGCGGCTGCTGATGCGGTCCTCGACGGGCTCGGGGGCGTCGTCGGGCCCGGTGCCGCGGTCGCGGTCGTCGGTGGTCATCGCTCCTCCACCACGACGAGGTTGCCGGCGCCGACGCTGATCTCCAGCGCGAACTCGGGCTCCGCGCCGTCCGCGACGGCAGGCGACTCGTAGGTGGCCCAGCCGCTCCCGACGCCGCTGATCCGCGTGTCGCCCAGCCAGCTCAGGTCCCCGGCACCGACGCGCACGCGGGCCGTGTACGCGGCGCCCTCGGGGAGGATGACGCGCAGGTCACCGGCGCCCATGTGGATGGGCACGTCGTCGAGGCCCGCGGTCGGGACCTCGGTGAGGTCGAGGGTCACGTCGCCGACCGTCCAGCCGTAGCCATCCTCGGCCGCGGCGGCCGTGCGGGGCGTGTACGTGCCGTCACCGATGATGCCGCCGCTCACGCCGAACCGGATGTCCGTCACCGCGGTGACCGGGACGACCACGAGGATCGTGATGATCGCGAGCGCGCCCAATGCTCCGCTGCTGCGGCCGATGACGCCGGCGATCGCGATGCCGATGCCGCAGAGGATCACGACGCCGGCGGCGGCGGTCAGCAGGACGGGCCCGTCGAAGGCGTCCACGCGCTCGGCGTACAGGAGCCCGGCGAGCGCGATCAGGCCGAGGGCGATGACGATGCCGGCGACGCGACCGCCGGGACCGGCGGGCTTCGTGGGCGCCAACGACGTCACCGGTCCGGGCCGGGACGGCGGGACGGGCGGGACGGGGCGGTAGGGCGCCGAGGCCCACGGGCCGCCCTGGCCGTACGGCGGGTGGCTGGGCGCCGGGCCGGCCTGGACGCCGGGTGCGGGCGGGGCGGGGTACATCGGGGTTCCTTCCGGTCGGCGCACAGCGGCCGGGGTCACCGGGCCGGCGTAGGGGAGCGGCGCGGTGGGCCGCAGGGTGGTCATGGGGCCGCTGCGGGGCGGCGCAGCGTGCGGGGGCATGCCCGGCGGGGTGCCAGGGCCGGCGGGCGGCACGCCGCCCGGGCCGTAGGGCGGCCCGGCGTAGGGCGGCGCCCCGCGGTTCTTGCTCTGGGCGGACAGGACCAGCGCGACGATGACCGCGATGGCCACGAGGCCCACGATCCCGTTCCAGCCGGACCCGCGCCCGCCCCAGCCGAACCAGTGCCACTGGTCGGGGAACGCGAAGCCCGCGAGGACGAGCACGAAACCGCCGATCACCGCGGCGTCGAAGTCGCCGCGGAAGAGCTGCTGCAGGTGGATGCGTCCGTCGCGCTGCTCCGGCATGAGGAGCCAGCCGACGCCGTACAGCAGGAGGCCGAGGCCGCCGAGCAGAGCGCCGATGCCGAACAGGCCGCGCACGATGAGCGGGTCGATGCCGAGGCGCAGCGCCACACCGCCGGCGACGCCGCCGATCCAGCGCTCGTCCGTGCGCACCATCCCGGTGCGTCGGATGCTCGCGAAGAAGCCGTCCATGCCCGAGGGTGGGGGCGTGGGTGCGGCGTATCCCGGGTGCGTGCCGGAGGTCTGGTCCGGTGTCGCGTCGGGTGCAGGGGTCTCGTTCATGGCACCGATCCTTCCGGCGGGCGGCGTCGGCCACATCGGGGACCTCCCCTGAGCGGACCCTGAACCGTGCGTCGCGGGCCCCTGACCTGGGGGCCGGTTCTCCCTGATCTCCACCTGAAAGGCCCCGGCGCCCCTGCCCGGCGGGCCCGTGACGTGTGACGATGCTCTGCGTGACGACCGAACGGCTCCCGCTGCGGCGCCCGAGCTCCGGGCGCCTCGTCGGCGGCGTCTGCCGGGGCCTGTCGCTGCACCTGGGCGCCTCGGTCGGCGTCGTGCGCCTGATCTTCGCCCTGCTCACGCCGGCGGGCTTCGCCGGGCCCCTGCTGTACGTGTTCCTGTGGGTCACGGTCCCGGCCGGCGACCCGGCCCAGGCGGCGGTCGAGCAGCGCCCCGCGGCGCTGAACCGGCTCGCCCCGCGGCTCAGCGAGCAGGGTCGGCGCCTGCCGGTGACGGACATCGCCGTCGGGCTCGTCCTCATCGTGGCGGCCGGGCTGCTGATCGCGGCGCGCAACGGCGTGGACGTCGCGACGACGTGGGTCCTGCCGTCGCTCATCGTGCTCGCCGGCGCGGCCCTCGCGTGGAGCCAGCTCGACGCGATCCAGCGGGACCGGCTGCGCGCGCAGAACGGCGGGCGCATGCCGGTGAGCGCGCTGCGGCTGCTCGGCGGCGTCGTCCTGGTGGGGCTCGGCGTCTTCCTTCTCGTGGGCCGCGAGGTGCCGCTGGAGGACCTGGTGCGCTCCGCGATCGCCGCGCTCGCGGTGCTCGTCGGCACGGCCCTCGTGCTCGCCCCGTGGTGGCTGCGCCTGGGCCGCGAGCTCGGTGACGAGCGTGCGGCGCGCGCCCGCGAGTCCGAGCGTGCGGACATCGCCGCCCACCTGCACGACGGCGTCCTGCAGACCCTCGCGCTCATCCGGCGTCAGGCCGACGACGCCGAGGAGGTCGCCCGCCTCGCGCGCGCCCAGGAGCGCGAGCTGCGCGAGTGGCTCTACGACGACCGCCACACGCCCGGGACGTCGCTCGCCGCGGAGCTGCGCGGCGTCGTCGCGGAGGTGGAGGACACGCGCGCGGTGGCGGTCGACGTCGTCGTCGTGGGGGACTGCGTGCCCGACGTCGGCACGGAGGCGCTGCTGCAGGCGACGCGCGAGGCGCTCGTCAACGCGGTCACGCACGGCCGCGCGCCGTACTCCCTGTACCTCGAGGTCGTGGACGACCAGATCGAGGTGTTCGTGCGCGACCATGGGGAGGGTTTCGACATGGGCGCCGTGCCCACGGACCGTTTCGGCGTGCGAGAGTCCATCATCGGACGCGTGGTCCGTCGCGGTGGCACGGCCACGGTCAAGAGCCGGCCCGGCCGCGGTACCGAGGTGCACCTGTGCCTGCCGCGGACCGGACGGGACGGAGAGGGGTCATGATCGACGTCATCCTGGTGGACGACCACCTGATGTTCCGGGCCGGCGTGCGCGCGTCGCTCGACGACACGATCAACGTCGTCGGCGAGGCGGACGACGTCGACTCCGCGATCACGATGGTGCGCTCGCTGCAGCCGCCCGTCGTGGTGCTGGACGTGCACCTGCCCGGGGGGATGGGCGGCGGGGGCGCCGAGGTGATCACCGCGTGCACCGACCTGCTCGGTTCGGTGCGGTTCCTCGCCCTGAGCGTGTCCGACGCCGCGGAGGACGTCGTGGCGGTGATCCGTGCGGGCGCCCGGGGGTACGTGACGAAGGCCATCTCGGGTGCGGACCTGTCGGATGCCATCGCCCGGGTCGCGGGCGGCGACGCGGTCTTCTCGCCCCGCCTCGCGGGCTTCGTGCTCGACGCGTTCGGGGCGGCGGCGGGGGACGTGGCGACCGGCGACGACGAGCTGGACCGGTTGTCGGCCCGTGAGCGCGAGGTCATGCGCCTCATCGCGCGCGGCTACTCCTACCGCGAGGTCGCCTCGGAGCTGTTCATCTCGATCAAGACGGTCGAGACGCACGTCTCGGCGGTGCTGCGCAAGCTCCAGCTGTCCTCGCGCCACGAGCTGACGCGCTGGGCCGCTGCCCGGCGCCTGCTGTAGTCCGCCGGTCCCCTGCGGGGTCGGCCGGTCCGCCCACGGCAGGCTGTCTACCGCGGCCGGGCCTACCCGATGACCGGGGCGACGATGTGCGCGCCCTGGACCACGAGGCGCACGGACCCCGTGGACGCGACCGCGTCGTCCCAGTGCTCGGGTGCCACGTCCTCGCCCGCGCCGGTCATGCGTGCCATCAGGAAGCCTTCGTCACCCGGGCCGTCTGCGACGAGCACCATCGCCCTGTTGAGGAACGACCACCCGTCCGTGGACGAGACCATCACGTCGGGGAGGGTGATGATCGGGGCGCCGCGGTCGACGCTCAGCGTGAACTGCCCGGGCTTGAGGATCTGAGGCATGGTCGGAGCCTAGAGCGAGGGCCCGCCGCGCCGGCGACTCCGCCCGACGTGTGGGCCAGGGCCGGTGGTCCGGGGTGTGGGCGGCGGAGCCTAGGCTTGGTCGCGACATGGACACGCTCTTCCCCGCTCCCTCGCCCCTGCCCGCCGTCGTCCCGCACGACGCCGCCCGGTTGCGCGCCGTCGTGCCGCCACGTGCGGACGACGACGCGGGGCGTGCCGCGCGGGCGAGCGAGCGGGCGGCCGAGGCCGCAGCTCGCGCGGACGCCCTCCTCGAGGGGCTGAACCCGCAGCAGCGCGAGGCCGTGCTGCATGGTGGCTCGCCCCTGCTCATCGTCGCGGGTGCGGGCTCGGGCAAGACGCGCGTGCTGACGCACCGCATCGCGCACAAGCTCGCCACGGGGCAGGTGCGCGCGGGCGAGGTGCTCGCCATCACGTTCACCAACAAGGCCGCGGGCGAGATGCGCGAGCGCGTCGAGGGCATCGTCGGGCCGCAGGCGAAGGCGATGTGGGTGAGCACCTTCCACTCGGCGTGCGTGCGGATCCTGCGTCGCGAGCACGAGACGCTGGGCATGCGCTCGTCGTTCTCGATCTACGACTCCGCGGACTCCCAGCGGCTCCTCACGCTGGTGGGCCGCGAGCTGGACCTCGACCCGAAGAAGTACCCCGCGAAGGCCCTCGCGAACCGCATCTCGAACCTCAAGGACGAGCTGGTCGACCCGGAGACGTACGCCCGCACGTCGGGGGCGTCGTCGGGGGCGGCGAACCAGTTCGACGAGGTGCTCTCGGCCGTCTACACGCGCTACCAGCAGCGCCTGCGCGCGGCGAACGCGCTCGACTTCGACGACCTGATCATGACGACCGTGAACATGCTGCAGGCGTTCCCGGCGGTCGCGGAGCACTACCGGCGCCGGTTCCGCCAGGTCCTCGTGGACGAGTACCAGGACACGAACCACGCGCAGTACGTGCTGGTCCGCGAGCTGGTGGGCCCGGCGGACGGGAACCCGGGCGAGCTGACGGTCGTGGGCGACGCCGACCAGTCGATCTACGCGTTCCGCGGTGCCACGATCCGCAACATCCTGGAGTTCGAGGCCGACTACCCGGACGCCCGGACCATCCTGCTCGAGCAGAACTACCGATCGACGCAGACCATCCTCTCGGCCGCGAACGCGGTCATCGCGAAGAACCCGGACCGCAAGCCCAAGCGACTGTGGACCGCGGAGGGCGCCGGTCCGCAGATCGTCGGCTACGTCGCGGACAACGAGCACGAGGAGGCGCGGTTCGTCGCGGAGGAGATCGACCGACTCGGCGACTCCGACCAGGTGCGCCCCTGCGACGTCGCGATCTTCTACCGGACGAACGCGCAGAGCCGCGCGCTGGAGGAGGTGCTGATCCGCGTCGGGCTGCCGTACAAGGTGGTCGGCGGCACGCGCTTCTACGAGCGCAAGGAGATCAAGGACGCGATCGCGTACCTGCGCGCCATCGTGAACCCGGACGACGACGTGAACGTGCGCCGCATCCTCAACGTGCCCAAGCGGGGGCTGGGGGACCGGTCGGAGGCGATGATCGCCGGTTTCGCGGAGCGGGAGCGCATCTCGTTCGGCGCCGCACTCGACCGGGTCGAGGACGTGCCGGGCCTCGGGACGCGGGCCCTGACGCCGCTGCGCGCGTTCGCGGACCTCATGGCCGGGCTGCGCGAGCTCGCGACGACGGCGGGACCGGCCGAGGTGCTCGGTGCCGTGCTCGACCGCACGGGGTACCTCGCCGAGCTGCGCGCGAGCGACGACCCGCAGGACGGCTCGCGGGTCGACAACCTCGCCGAGCTGCACGCCGTCGCGTCGGAGTTCGAGCAGGCCGACCCCGAGGGCGACCTGGCGGACTTCCTCGAGCGCGTCTCGCTCGTCGCGGACTCCGACCAGATCCCCGACGCCGACGACGTGGCCGCCGAGGGCGCGCAGGTGGACGCGGGCACCGTGACGCTCATGACCCTGCACACCGCGAAGGGCCTGGAGTTCCCGGTCGTCTTCGTGACGGGCTGGGAGGACGGGACGTTCCCGCACATGCGCTCGCTCGCGGACCCGGACCAGCTCGCGGAGGAGCGCCGGCTGGCCTACGTGGGCCTGACGCGCGCGCGGCGCCGGCTGTACATCTCCCGCGCGGCCGTGCGGACGGCCTGGGGCGTGCCGAACGAGTTCCCGGCCAGCCGGTTCCTCGACGACCTGCCCGACGAGCTCGTGGACTGGCGCCGCAAGGAGAGCTCGATGGCCGCGCTGCGCGCGGGCTCCGGCTGGGGCGGCGGGGCGTCGGCGTGGGGTCGCAGCGGGTCGGGCTCGTCGTCGGCCGGGCGGAACGGCCCGGTGTCGACGCGGTCGACGCGGCCGGGCGGCGCGACGGCCGCCCGCAAGCCCCCGCGTGACTCGGCGCCGTCGTTCGGCAGCGGAACGCGGCCGACCGGCCCTGCGCCGGACCTGGCGATCGGCGACAAGGTCACGCACGACTCCTACGGCCTGGGCACGGTCGTCGGCGTCGAGGGGGCGGGGCAGAACGCGGTCGCGAAGATCGACTTCGGGACCGACGGCGTCAAGCGACTGCTGCTGCGGTACTCGCCGGTGACGAAGCTCTGAGGCCGGGCGACCGGGGGCTCAGAGGTTCGTGACGATCCGCGTCGCCTCGTCGAGCGGCATGCCGGGGTTGGCCTTGCGCAAGGCGCGTACGGCCTCGATCGGCCCCTTCCGGTCGCGCAGCTCCCGCAGCATGTCGTCGGTGACGCCGGACGGGGCCGTGGCGGTCGGGGTCGCCTCGACCGTGCCGTAGGTGGGTGCGGCAGTGGTGTGCTGCTGCTCGAGGCGTCGGCGCTCGCGGACGACGCTGATGGCGGCTGAGGCGATGACCACCGCGACGATCAGTCCGAGCAACAGGTACGCGTATCCGGGCATCTGGACGCCCCCTTCCGGTCGTTCGATCACGCCGGTCGGCGCGCGCTGGACTGCACCCTACGGGACGGGTCCGCGACCGGCAGTCGGCCTGGACCGCGACGTCGTGCGGCGGGCGCGACGCGGCCGTCAGCGCCCGGGCACCGCCGGCCGGTGAGGAGCGTCAGAGGCTCTTGACGATCTCCGCAGCCCGCGCCAGGGGGATCGCCGGGTGCTGCGTGCGGACGAGGCGTACGGCCGGGATCAGACCCTCGCGCTCGCGCAGCTCGCGGAGGGCCTCGACGTCGAGCGTCGCCCTCGCTGCCTCGACGGACCCGTAGGTCTCCAGGAAGGCACGCTCCTGCGCCGCCTGGCTGGGCGGCAAGCTGACGATGAGGTACGCCGCCGCGGCGATGCCGCCGAGAAGGGCGAGCATGCTCGCCGCGAAGAGCGGGTCCGCGGCCATGGCGATGTTCATGAACAGTAGGGCGGCGCCGAAGACCAGCCAGCCGATCAGGAGCGCGCGCCGTCCCGGAGTCATGGTCGTCATCGCGTGTCCCCCAGGGTTCGTCGGCCTTGCCGAGCGGCTAGTCCGCGTCGTCGTCGCGTTCCATCGACGACCGCAGCGTACTGGCGACGCGCGGGGCGCTCGGCCGCTGAGGGGATCTCAGGTTGGATGGACGCCGACGACAGCGGCGACGATCTCCCGCGGTGGCCGAGACCCCGAGCGGACGACCTGGAGGCCTGGATGGGCACCTTGATCCACGCAGCCAACATCTCGCTCGACGGCTTCCTCGAGGACGACGCCGGCGCGTTCGACTGGTCGGTGCCCGACGAGGAGGTGCACGCGTTCTGGAACGAGCACGAGCGGGGCATCGGCACCTCCCTGTACGGGCGGCGCATGTACGAGACGATGCGCGTCTGGGCGGACGACGACTGGCTGGCCGACGAGCCGGCCGTCGTCCGCGAGTACGCCGACATCTGGCGTGACACCGACAAGATCGTCTACTCGTCCACGCTCACCGAGGTCTCGACGGAGCGGACGAGGATCGAGCGCCGGTTCGACCCCGAGGCGGTGCGGGGCCTCAAGGAGACCTCCGAGCGCGACCTGAGCATCGGCGGGATCGGGATCGCGACCGAGGCGTTCCGCCACGGGCTCGTCGACGAGTGCGTGCTGCTGGTGTGCCCGGTCCTCGTCGGGGGCGGCAAGCCGGCGCTGCCCCGCGGCGTCCGGGCCGACCTGGAGCTGCTCGATCACCGGCGCTTCGGCAACGGCGTCGTCGGCCTCCGCTACGCCGTGACGCGCGCCTAGAGTCCCCGGACGATCTCCGCGGCCTGCGGGAGCGGGATCGGCGTCGTCCCCGTCCGGGTCCGACGGAACCGTTTAGGTCGGCGATCGTCCCTGTCCGGTCGGATGTGCCGTCGGAACAATCGTCGCGGTATCGCCGAAGGCGGGGGGTAGCGGTGAAGGCACGGAGGATCGCGGCGGGCGTCCTGGCGGTCGCGCTGAGTGCGGGCGCCGGCACGGTGGTGGCCGGAAGCGCGCAGGCGGCAGCGGGTTGTCGGGTGACCTACGAGGTGGCGAGCCAGTGGCCGTCGGGCTTCCAGGGCAACGTCACCGTGGTGAACCTCGGCGACGCGGTCGACGGCTGGGTCCTGTCGTGGACGTTCCCCTCCGGGCAGTCGGTCGTGCAGGCCTGGAACGGCGTCGCGTCGCAGTCGGGCACCGTCGTCGCGGTGCGGGACGCGGGCTACAACGCGCGGGTGCCCGCCGGCGGTTCGGTGTCGTTCGGGTTCATCGGCTCGGCGCCCGGCTCGGGGAACGCGGCGCCGACGTCGTTCACGCTGAACGGGACCGGCTGCACCGGGTCGCCGACCCCGACACCCACGCCCACCCCGACCCCGACACCGACACCCACGCCCACGCCCACCCCGACACCCACGGAGCCACCGGCGGGCGCGTGGCAGGCCGAGGACCTGGACCGCGGCGTCATCAGCGTGCGGTCCGGAAACGGGAACCTGGTGCAGTGGCGGTTGCTGGGCACCGAGGCTGCCTCGACCGGCTTCCACGTCTACCGCGACGGGACTCCGGTGACCTCCTCGCCGGTCACGACGTCGACGAACTACCACGACGCCGGTGCGCCATCGGGCGCGAGCTACACCGTGCGGGCCGTCGTCGACGGCACCGAGCAGGCGGCGTCCACGCCGTCGCTGACGTTCGCGAACGGCTACCTGGACGTGCCGATCTCCCGGCCGAGCTCTGACCACGTGGCCAATGACGGTTCGGTCGGCGACCTGGACGGGGACGGTCAGCTCGAGATCGTCCTGAAGTGGGACCCGTCCGACGCCAAGGACAACGCGCAGTCCGGGACCACCGGGAACGTCTACCTCGACGCCTACGAGTTCGACGGACGCCGGCTGTGGCGCATCGACCTGGGCCGCAACATCCGGGCCGGTGCCCACTACACGCAGTTCCAGGTCTACGACTACGACGGCGACGGCAGCGCCGAGGTCGCCGTCAAGACCGCTGACGGCACCCGCTCGGGCACGGGCCAGGTGATCGGCGACGCGAGCGCCGACTACCGCAACTCCTCCGGCTACGTGCTGTCCGGGCCGGAGTACCTCACGGTGTTCGAGGGCCGGACCGGTGCGATCGGTGCGACCACCGACTACCTGCCCGCGCGCGGGAGGGTCGCGGACTGGGGCGACAGCTACGGCAACCGGGTCGACCGGTTCCTGGCCGGCACCGCCTACCTCGACGGCACGCGTCCCTCCATCATCATGGCGCGCGGGTACTACACGCGGTCCGTGGTCGTGGCCTGGGACTACCGCGACGGTCGGCTCACCCGTCGGTGGACGTTCGACTCGAACGCCTCGGGCAACAGTGCCTACGCCGGGCAGGGGAACCACTCCCTCAGCGTCGGCGACGTTGACGGTGACGGCCGCCAGGAGATCCTCTACGGGGCCGCCGCGATCGACGACGACGGTCGAGGGCTCTGGAACACCGGCACCGGCCACGGTGACGCCGGACACCTGGGCGACTTCATCCCCTCACGCGCGGGCCTGGAGTACTACAAGGTCACGGAGAGCGCCTCGCAGCCCGACGCGTGGATGGCTGACGCGCGGACCGGCCAGATCCTGTGGCGCACGTCCGCGACGCGGGACAACGGGCGCGGTGTCGCGGCAGACGTCTGGGCCGGCAGCGCGGGCGCGGAGTCCTGGTCGTCCACGGACTCCCAGCTGCGCGACAGCTCCGGCGCCGGCGTCGCACGCAAGCCGTCCTCGACGAACTTCCTGCTCTGGTGGGACGGCGACACGGTCCGTGAGCTCCTCGACGGCACCACCGTCGACAAGTACGGCACCAGCGGCGACACCCGCCTGCTGACGGGGTCCGGGGTGCGCAGCAACAACGGCACCAAGTCCACCCCGGTGCTCTCCGGCGACCTCCTGGGCGACTGGCGTGAGGAGGTGATCTGGGCACGGTCGGACGAGGGCGCGCTGCGGATCTACGCCACCGGGCACGTCACGGACACGCGCATGTGGACGCTGCTGCACGACCAGCAGTACCGCACGGCCCTGGCGTGGCAGAACACCGCGTACAACCAGCCGCCGCACCCGTCCTTCTTCCTCGGTGCGCCCTTCGTGCTGCCCAGCAGGCCGAACGTGTACGTCCGCTGAGCGCGGTCCGTCCACCCGCTGGTCGGGCAGATCTCTCGACGTGAAGATATCTCCGCGGGACGGTTACGATCATCGCGACGGCGTTGACCCGCGAAGGAAGGCCCGACCAGGTGGACCTGTACGAGTACCAGGCACGCGATGTGTTCGAACGACACGGGGTACCGGTGCTCGGGGGCCTCGTCGCCACCACGCCGGAGGAGGCCCGCGCTGCGGCGGAGCGCCTCGGCGGCGGGACCGTCGTCGTGAAGGCGCAGGTGAAGACCGGCGGCCGCGGCAAGGCCGGCGGCGTCAAGCTCGCCCACTCGCCCGAGGAGGCCGCGCAGCGTGCCGGCGAGATCCTCGGCATGGACATCAAGGGCCACACGGTGCACCGCGTGATGGTCGCCGCGGGCGCGCGCATCGAGCAGGAGTACTACGTCTCGATCCTGCTCGACCGCGCCAACCGCACCTACCTCGCGATGGCGAGCGTCGAGGGCGGCATGGACATCGAGCAGCTCGCGGTCGAGCGTCCCGAGGCGCTCGCGCGCGTCGCCGTGGACCCGCGCACGGGGATCGACCCGGCCAAGGCCGCGGAGATCGTCGAGGCGGCCGGCTTCGCCGACGACGTCGCCCCGGCAGTCGCGCGCGTGCTGGAGCAGCTCTGGCAGGTCTACCGCGACGAGGACGCCACGCTCGTCGAGGTGAACCCGCTGGTCCGCACCGCCGACGGCGCGATCGTCGCGCTCGACGGCAAGGTGTCCCTCGACGACAACGCCGCGTTCCGCCACCCCGGCCATGCCGAGCTCGCGGACGTCACCGCGACGGACCCGCTCGAGCTCAAGGCCGCCGAGCACGACCTGAACTACGTCAAGCTCGACGGCGAGGTCGGCATCATCGGCAACGGCGCGGGCCTGGTCATGAGCACGCTCGACGTCGTCGCCTACGCGGGTGAGAAGCACGGCGGCGTGCGGCCCGCGAACTTCCTCGACATCGGCGGCGGCGCGTCCGCGGAGGTCATGGCCGCCGGGCTGGACGTCGTGCTCGGCGACCCGCAGGTGCGCTGCGTGTTCGTCAACGTCTTCGGTGGCATCACCGCGTGCGACGCCGTCGCGAACGGCATCGTGCAGGCCCTGGCGATGCTGGGGGACCACGCGACGAAGCCCCTGGTCGTCCGCCTGGACGGCAACAACGTCGCCGAGGGCCGGCGCATCCTCGCCGAGGCCGCCCACCCGCTCGTCACGCTCGTCGACACGATGGACGGCGCGGCCGACACCGCCGCCCGCATCGCGGCCGACGCGGCCTGAGACCACCCGAACCGGAGAGAAGGCACCCATGGCGATCTTCATCGACGAGACCTCGCGCGTCGTGGTCCAGGGCATGACCGGCTCGGAGGGCCAGAAGCACACGGCACGGATGCTCGCCGCGGGCACGCGCATCGTCGGCGGCGTGAACCCGCGCAAGGCAGGGACGTCCGTGACCTTCACCGGACCGGGCGGCGCCGACGTCGAGGTGCCCGTGTTCGGCACGGTCGCCGAGGCCATGGCCGCGACGGGTGCGGACGTGTCCGTCGTCTTCGTCCCGCCCGCGCACGCCAAGGCCGCCGTCATCGAGGCGGTCGACGCGGGCATGCCACTCACCGTCGTCATCACCGAGGGCATCCCGGTCGCCGACAGCGCCGAGTTCTTCGCCCGCGCGCAGGCCGCGGGCGTGCGGCTCATCGGCCCGAACTGCCCCGGCATCATCAGCCCCGGCAAGTCGAACGTGGGCATCACCCCGGCCGACATCACCGGGCCCGGCCCCGTGGGCCTCGTGTCGAAGTCGGGCACGCTGACGTACCAGATGATGTTCGAGCTGCGTGACCTCGGCTTCTCCACGGCCATCGGCATCGGCGGCGACCCCGTCATCGGGACCACGCACATCGACGCGCTGGCCGCCTTCGAGGCGGACCCGGAGACCGCGGCGATCGTCCTCATCGGTGAGATCGGCGGCGACGCGGAGGAGCGCGCGGCCGCGTTCATCAAGGACAACGTGACCAAGCCCGTCGTCGGCTACGTCGCCGGGTTCACCGCACCCGAGGGCCGCACCATGGGCCACGCGGGCGCGATCGTCTCCGGCTCGTCCGGCACCGCGCAGGCCAAGAAGGAGGCGCTCGAGGCCGTCGGCGTCCGCGTCGGCAAGACCCCGAGCGAGACGGCCGCGCTGCTGCGCGAGGTGCTCGCCGCGGCTCGCTCCTGAGCGCTCCAGGCAACCCATCCCGACCCATCCCGGCGGCGTGTCGCCCCGGGGGTGGGTGCCGGACGGCGGGGACCATGAAGTGGTGACCCGCCCGACCCGCCCCGCCGTGCCGCGCTCCGGCCGCGCGCCCGTGGCCGGTCCGGCGCGGGCGACGGGCGGTGCACGGCCCTCGGG
>JAEYXM010000122.1 GCA_023428465.1 Actinomycetes bacterium | reverse complement strand
CCCGCTGCCCGCCCGCCCTCCCGCCCGCTGCCCGCCCGCTGCCCGCTCGCCCTCCCGCCCGCTGCCCGCTCAGTTCTGCATCCAGGTTCGACTTCTGCTCTCCCGACGGCAGAACTCGCGTGCGGAGGCAGAACTCGGCGTGAAGGAGGCCGGCGGGGAGGCCGGGGGGCGACCGGGGGCGACCGGGGGGGCGGCGGGCGGGGAGAGCGGGCGAGGGGCGTTGGGGTGGGTGAGTGGGCGGGCGATCGGCACGGCGTCCGCACGGTTGGCCGGGAGCCGGGGCAGAATCGGGGAGTGCCCCGACGTCCGGCCTCGCCGAACCGTGGGCGCGGTGGAGACACGCCCGCCGCGCCCCGGCGTACCCGCGCGGCCGCGCAGCCCGAGTCGACGCCGGCGCGCCTGGTCCGGCTCCTGTCGGTCCGGGCGCTGGTGCTCGGCGTTGTCGTGCTGGCGGCGTTCGCCCTGCTGTTCCCCACGGTGCGGGCGTACCTGAGCCAGCGGGCTGAGCTCGACGCGCTCCGGGCGCAGGTGGCGGAGGCCGAAGAGGAGGAGCGCACCCTCCAGCACGAGCTCGACCGCTGGCAGGACCCCGCGTACGTCGCAGCGCAGGCGCGCGAGCGGCTCGGCTACGTCCTGCCGGGCGAGACGGCGTTCCGGGTGATCGACCCGGAGGTCGTCGTCGAGGAGTCCCTCGAGGAGGACGGCGGCGCCCCCACCACCGGCCCGACGGTGCCCCTCGACGGCGCCGTGAACCCCTGGTACGCGACCGTGTGGGACTCGGTGCTCGCCGCCGGCGAGGCGGAGGTGCCCACGGACCCGGCCGCACCCGGCACAACCTCTGAGGTGCCCGACGCCGGGACGACAGCCCCCGGGGACGGCCAGGGATGAGCGTCGCACCGGAGGACCTCGCGGTCGTCACCGCGCAGCTGGGTCGCGAGCCGCGCGGCGTCGTCGGCATCGGCGCGCGGTGCGTGTGCGGCCGGCCGACGGTGGTCCGCACGGCCCCGCGCCTGCCGGACGGCACGCCGTTCCCGACGACGTTCTACCTGACGCACCCGGTCGCCGTCGCGGTCGTGTCGACGCTCGAGGCCCAGGGCCTCATGCGCGAGCTGAACGAGCGTCTCGCAGCCGACCCCGAGCTCGCCGCCGCGCACCGCCGCGCGCACGAGGACTACCTCGCCCGACGCGCGGAGCTCGGCGACGACGTCGCGGAGATCGCGGGCATCTCGGCCGGCGGCATGCCGGACCGGGTCAAGTGCCTGCACGTGCTGGTCGGGCACTCGCTGGCCGTCGGCCCGGGGATCAACCTGATCGGGGACGAGGTGCTCGAGCTGCTCCGGGACCGGTGGAGCCCCACGGTGTGCCGGTGCTGAGGAGCCGGCTCGAGCGCAGTGTGCTGGCGGGCGTCGTGGTCGCGGGGGTGCTCGTGCTCGCCGCCGGCATCTGGGCGCTCGTCAACCAGGACCGGATCGAGGTCTGGCTCACGGGCGAGGAGCTGGTGGCCGCGCAGCGCACCGCCGTGTCGGTCGACCTGCCCGCCCAGCTCGAGCACGACCCCACCCGCAGTGCGTGCGACTCGTGGACGGCCCTGCGGTGCGCGTGGTCCGACGAGGCGCCGCAGAGCGCGGTGGAGCTCATGTCGGGCGCGCTCGCGGACGCCGGGCTCGACGTGGGCGACGTCGTCTGCGCGGAGGAGGCCTCAGGGTCGATCGTCACCGACGTGCTCGTCGCGGAGGACCCCGTCTGCGCTGCCCCTGTCGACGTCGCACGCGACCGGCTGTGGGTGGTGGCGACGGACCGCACGCCCCGCGGGCACGTGCCACTCGGCAGGACGGCCGTCTGGGTGACCTGGGACGAGAGCGGGCTCTCGGCACCCATGTACGAGCGGCTGAGCCGGGAGTGGGACTTCGTCGCGACGGAGGAGTACGTCGCGCCGAACGCCGACGACGTCGCCCACCTGCTCCCGGACCGCTTCCTGCCGCTGCTCGAGGGGCCCTGCCGCACGGAGTCGGCCGACGGCTGCTCGGACTGGGAGGGGCCGATCGACCTCGGCGACCTCGGCGCGGACCCGGTGCCGGCGCTCGTCGCCGAGCTCACGGCCGCGGGGTTCTTCGTGGACGGGGCCGACACGGACCCCGGGGAGCAGAGCGTCGGCGCCCACAGGTTCCTGCGCGAGGACGCGCCGGAGGGTATGACCGTCACCGTGCGGACGATCGACGGCGAGTTCCGCGGTCAGGTGTTCACCTACTGAGCGCGGCGTCCGCCCGTGGGCGGCGGTGGCAGGCTGTGCGGGTGGCACGTGTGGCGGGGATCGACTGCGGGACCAACTCCATCCGGCTCCTCGTCGCGGACGTCGACGGCGCCGGGACACTCACGGAGATCGACCGGCGCATGGAGGTCGTGCGGCTCGGGCAGGGCGTGGACCGCACGGGCCGCATCGCCCCGGAGGCGCTCGAGCGCACCCTCGCGGCCGTCCGCGAGTACGCCGCGATCTGCGCGGAGCTGGGTGCGGAGCGCATCCGCTTCGTGGCGACGTCGGCGTCGCGGGACGCCGAGAACCGGGCGGAGTTCGTCGACGGTGTGCGCGCGGCGATCGGGGTGGAGCCGGAGGTCGTCGGCGGTGAGGAGGAGGCGCGGCTGTCGTTCCGGGGCGCGACGAGCGTCCTGGCGGGCCGGCACCCTGGACCGTTCCTCGTCGTCGACATCGGGGGAGGCTCGACCGAGCTGGTCCTGGGCGCGACGTCGGTGGTGGCCGCCGCGTCGATGGACGTGGGTTCGGTGCGGCTCACCGAACGCCACCTGCACGATGACCCGCCGACGCCTGAGCAGGTCGCGGCCGCGAGCCGGGACGTGGTCGCCGCGCTCGACGCCGCCGCGCGTGTGGTCCCGCTCGGTCGGGCTGCGACGCTCGTGGGCCTGGCCGGCTCGGTGACCTCGGTGACCGCGCACGCGCTGGACCTGGACACCTACGACCGGCGCGCCATCGACGGCTCGCTGCTGCCGGTGGACACCGTGCTCCGGTCGTGCGGCGAGCTGGCCACGATGAGCCGCGCGAAGCGGGCCCGGCTGCCGTTCCTGCACCCCGGGCGGGTCGACGTGATCGGCGCGGGCGCGCTGATCTGGTCGGACGTGGTGAGCCGCGTGCGGGCCGAGGTGGGTGCCGCCGGGGG
>JAEYXM010000057.1 GCA_023428465.1 Actinomycetes bacterium | reverse complement strand
GTGGGGTGTCGGGGCCCCACCGGGCGGCCCGTATCAGCCGCGGGTCAGGTGGCCGTCACGGGGCCGTGCACGTCACGGCGATCGGTCCGGTGGGGGCGCCACCGGTGGCCACGAAGCCCCACGTCGTCGAGGCGCCCGCGCCCAGCGACCCGTTCCAGGGTGCGTTGCGCGCGGTCACCTCTGGACCGGGCCCGCTCGGCTCGGCCGACCACGCGTTCTGGATCCGTACGCTCCCGGGCAGGGTGAACGACGTCGTCCAGCCGTTCAGCGCCTCACCCGCGGTCACCGTGACGGTGCCCTGGAAGCCGTTGCCCCAGCTGTTCGCGACGGTCAGGACGGCGGCGCACCCGTCACCGGGCTCCGGATCCGGGTCCGGGTCGGGGTCCGGGTCGGGGTCCGGTCCGACCGGCTCGGGCTCGTCGCCCCAGATCAGCGCGCCGCCGTCGTAGAGCGTGATCGCCTCGGTCCGCACCAGTCCGTCGCGGGTGAGCCCGGCGAACGACGGGTCGTCGGCAGCGCTCCACCCGGTTCCGCCGGTCACGCGGAACTGGATCTCGCGCCGGTGCTGCGACTGGCCGCCCGGGTGGATGTTCTGCGGTCACGCCGGAGTCGTGCGCGTGGAGCCGAGCGCGTCCGGGGACCCGCGACGCGACGTCGTCTGGCGGTGCAGGGAGCTGGTGCCCAGGTCACGTGGCCAGATATCTTGACGTCAAGATAGCCTCTGTCCCGTGACGCTCTTTCGTGGGTCGGCCGCCGACGGTTGGGCAGCCCCCCCGGGACCGGGCCTCAGCCCACGGCGGTGCTGGGCCGGGACCTGCCCTTGGCCTGGGCCCCTGCGCCGCTCGGTGCGCAGTGCGGCAGCCCACGCAGCACGGGGTGGGCCGACGGCGTCCCGAACAGGTAGCCCTGCGCCAGGGGCACGCCGAGGGAGTCCAGGGCCGTGAGCTCGGCGACAGTCTCGACACCCTCGGCCACGACGGCCGCGCCCGTCGCCTCGGCGAACCGCACGAGGGCGCCGGCGAGGGCCTGCCGGATCGGGTCGGCGTCGATGTCGCGCACGAGCGTCATGTCGATCTTGACGAGGTCCGGGCGCAGCCGCAGGACGTGGCTCATGCTCGCGAACCCGGCGCCGACGTCGTCGATGGCGATGCGCATGCCGGCCGCGCGGGACGGCGCGAGCGCCTCCGTGAGCGCCGCGTAGTCGTGCACCGGCGCGTACTCGGTCAGCTCGAGCACGACGCGCGCGGGGTCGACCCCGTCGAGCACCTCCTCGATCCGGTTCGCGGCGACCGCGGGGGACACGTTCACCGCGATGGCGGGTGGTGCGGCGGTGTCGTCGAGCCGCGTGAGCGCGTCCCGGGCCGCCGCGACCTCCAGGTCGCTGCCGAGGCCGGCGGTGTGCGCGGCCGCGAACCAGCCGGACGGCGTCCGGCGGTTGTCCGTGAACCGGGTGAGCCCTTCGGCCGCGACGGCGTCGCCGGTGCGGATGTCGACGATCGGGTGCAGCACGGACCGTCGGCCGTGACCGCGGCACATCGCCGTCAGCTGGTCGCCGAGCATCCGGCGCTCGCGGCGGCCGCGCGCCTCGTTCACGGCGCGCTGGCTCAGGTCGTCGATGACCTGAGCGACGAGGCGTGCCGTGGCGAGGTCCTGCTCGTCGAGGTCCGGCGTCGGGGTGTCGCTGATGGCGCACAGCATGCCGGTGGGGGCGCCGTCGGGCCCGTGCAGGGGTACCCCGAGGTAGGAGCCGATCTGCATCGCGAAGGTCAGGTCCAGCCAGACCGCCGTGGGGTCGTCGCGCACGTTGGGGATGACGGCGGGCATCGCGCCGGCGAGGACGCGTGAGCAGTACGCGTCGCTCAAGGGGGTGGTGGCCCCGACGTCGGGGCCGCGCTCGCCGGGTGCGGTGTCGACCATGCGGAACACCTGCTCGACGCCGACGAACTCGCTGATCCAGGCGACCTTCATGCCGATGAGCGTGCGTATCAGGTGCAGCAGCCGGGTGCACGCGTCCTCGTAGGCGCCCGGCTCCTCGGCACCCGGTCCGGCTGCGTCACTCTTGAGCGCGCGTGACTCCCCCGCGAGGCGTGCGACCTCTGCGGCCAGTTCGCGACTACCCGGAATCGTCATGACGGGCCCCCTCCGACGACGTCGTCGTTCCCGTGTGTTCGAGGGTAGTCCAGCGGCGCGATCCGTACCTGCCCGGCGAGGTCGAGGGTTGGGTTGCCGGCCCGAGGGTTCCGTCGCCTCGAGGCATGGGCGGGCCGCCCGATGGTCGTCGCGGACCACCGGGCGGCCCTGCCCCCTGTCAGACTCCGGTCACCTCGCCGTGCAGGTCGCGGTGATCGGAGCCGTCGGTGCGCCGCCCGTGGCGACGAAGCCCCAGGTGGTCGACGCGCCGGCGGGCAGCGAGCCGTTCCACGGCGCGTTGGCGGCCGTCACGATCGGGCCGGTGCCCGGCACCTCGGCCGACCACGCGTTCTGGATGCGGGTGCTCCCGGGCAGGGTGAACGACGTCGTCCAGCCGCTCAGTGCCTGGCGCGCGGTCACCGTGACCGTGCCCTGGAAGCCGCTGCCCCAGCTGTTCTCGACGGTCAGGACAGCCGTGCAGGCGGCGCCGGGGTCCGGCTCCGGGTCGGGCTCGGGCTCCGGGTCGGGCTCGGGCTCAGGGTCGGGCTCCGGGTCCGGCTCCGGGTCGGGATCCGGATCCGGCTCCGGCTCGGGGTCCGGCCCGGCGGGCTCGGGCTCGTCGCCCCAGATGAGCACGCCGTCGTCGTAGAGCGTGATGGCGTCGGTCCGGGCGAGCCCGGTCTGCGTGAGCCCGGCGAACGACGGGTCGTCGGCCGCGTTCCACCCCGTTGCGCCGGTGATGCGGAACTGGACCTCACGCCGGTGCTGGGACTGGCCGCCGGGGTGGATGTCCTGCCCGACGCAGCTGACCTCCACGTAGTAGAGGTCACCGCCCGCGTGCACCGCGCCGCCCGACTGCGGGCCGCACTCGCTGTAGTTGCTCGTCAGCCGCACGTCGGCCGCGCGCTCGCCGGAGTCGAGGCGGAACCAGTACCGCAGCGAGCCCTCGGTGAGGGACCGCGCCGGCCACGCCGACTGGTTCCGGATCAGTGCCTTGACCTCGGTGAACGTCGAGCCCGGTGCCTGGTTGAGCTGCGCCTCGACGAAGATCTCCGGTCCGTCCGGCGTCTCGGCGACGGGGAACGACGGGTCGGCCGTGCCCCCGTAGTCCTCGACGAGTGCGGCGAGGGCGCCGGAGAAGCCGGCGTTGTAGTCGGTCGCGACCTCGTTGGCCACATAGTCGCCGCGGTCGTCCTCGTAGGCGTCGTTCGGGCCGCTGGGGCCGCCGACGAGCGCGCCGTAGAGCACGTGCCGGGTCTCGACCGGCTGGTCGAGCGAGTCCAGCCACGACCCGTGCGCGGTGCGGTGGTGCGGGTTCTCGGGCGCGTTCGGCCCGACGCCGACCACGTAGCTGCTGCCCCGCGGGTTGTCGCCCAGCGCGTAGTCGATCTGCCGCTTGCCGAACGCCTGGTACCGCTGGGCGCGCGTCGGGTCGTCGATCCAGTCGGCGTAGGTGAGGGCCACGAACGCGGTGTTCGCGGCGTAGCGCAGCGACCCCCACGAGTCGAGGACGGCCTGGCCGCCGGGGGAGTAGCTGACGCGGGCGCCGTTGACGCCCACGGTCCAGTAGTCGAGCCAGCGGTTCGCGTCGTCGACGTACTGCTGCTTGCCCGTCGCCATCGCGAGCAGGGCGTAGGTGGCGTAGCTCTTGTCGTCCCAGGCGACGGTCCAGCGGTAGGACCGGGTGGTGGACTGGTTCTCGGTGCCCAGGCGCGTGTACTCCGCCTCCGCCTTCGCCAGGTACGCGGGGTCGCCGGTGGCCTCGTACAGCCAGTACGCACCCCAGACGAGCTCGTCCTGGTACCCGGACCACGAGCGGTAGAACGACTGTGCGCCGGTGACGCAGTCGGAGTAGTTGCCGCGGTAGGTGTCCGCGAAGTCGTACAGCTGCTCGGCGTGGGTCACGAGCTCACGGGAGTACGCGGGGTCCTCGTCGGCGAAGACGATCGAGGCCGACGCCATCGCGGCCGCGGTCTCGGCCGCGACGTCGCTGCCCGGGCAGGTCGCGTCGACCTTGTACGCGGGCCGGGCCATGGTCATGACCTCGGCCGGGCCCCACCACTTGTGGTCCGCGTCGCCGTCGCCCACCTGGACGTACAGCTCGTTCGGCGCGGTGTGCGCGCGGATGAAGTAGTCGTTCACCCAGCGCAGGTTGTCCTTGACCTCGTCGAGCTGCCCGACGGCCGCGTACCCGTCCTCGTGCGCGATCGCGCCCCAGGCCAGGAAGGTCGCGGAGAACGCCATGGGCAGGCCGAACTTCACGTGGTCTCCGGCGTCGTACCAGCCGCCGGTGAGGTCGTGCCCGACGTCGGACCCGTCGTTCAGCGCCGAGTCGCCACGCCAGGACACCCGGTTGTCCTCCGGCAGCTCGCCGGAGCGCTGGGCCTCGTAGAAGAACATCGAGGCCTGCAGGGCCTCGCCGTAGTCGGCGTGCGTCGCCGCCTCGGCGGGTCCGCCGACGCCGACGAGCGGCCCCGCGACGAGCGTCGCCACCAGGGCCGCCGCGCGGGCGCGGCGTGGTGTGGTCCGCGGCCGGGCCGGGCCCGCGGATGGGTGTGCTGACATGTGGATCCTTCCCTCGGTGCGCCCGGGGACGGCGCTGCCCCCGGGGTCGCGGAGGGCGTCCCCGCCCGCGCGACCGCGGACATGCTTCCGTCGCTGCGGGTCTGTGTCCGGGCCCTAATCGCTTCAGAGGGCGCGCGCGCGGGTGGTTTGCCGCCATCGTCGGACCCGATGTGAAGGCTCACATCGGATTCTGGCCCGCCTCATCACCCTCAGGAGCGCACCATGAGAGCAGTACGTGACCGCGCCGCGGCAGGTCCCACCCGGGTGGGTCGGCGCAGGTGGTGGGCCGCGCTCGCCGCTGCGGCCGTCGCACTGTCCGGTGGCGTCCTCGCCGTGGCGGCCGCGCCGCCGGCGGCGGCCGCCACGATCGACACGGACGCCTACTACGTGCTGATCAACCGTGGCAGCGGCAAGGCCCTGGACGTCTACAACCTTGCGACGAACGACGGCGCCCGCATCGCCCAGTGGGCGCGCAACGACGGCGCATGGCAGCAGTGGCAGTTCGTGGAATCCGGTGACGGCTACTACCGGCTGCGCTCGCGCCACTCGGGCAAGGTGCTCGACGTCTACAACTGGTCGACGGCCGACGGCGGCTCGATCGTCCAGTACACCGACCGGAACCAGACGAACCAGCAGTTCCGGGTGCAGGACTCCGGCAACGGCTACATCACCCTGATCAGCCGGCACTCCGGCAAGGCTGTCGAGGTCCAGGGCGCGTCCAACGCCGACGGTGCGAACGTCGTGCAGTACAGGAGCTGGGGCGGCGCGAACCAGCAGTGGCAGCTCGTCCGCGTCGACGGAGGCTCGACGCCGACGCCCACCCCGACCCCGACCCCGACGCCCACACCCACCCCCACTCCGACGGACCCGGCGACGTGCCAGCTCCCGTCGACCTACCGGTGGACGTCGAGCGGCGTCCTGGCGAACCCGCGGTCCGGCTGGTCCTCGCTCAAGGACTTCACCGTCGCCCCGTACAACGGCCGCCAGCTCGTCTACGCGACGACGCACGACAACGGCTCGTCCTGGGGCTCGATGAACTTCGGCCTGTTCACCAACTGGTCCGAGATGGGCTCGGCGAGCCAGAACGCGATGCCGTTCAGCGCCGTCGCGCCGACGCTGTTCTACTTCGCGCCCAAGAACGTGTGGGTCCTCGCGTACCAGTGGGGCGGCCCGGCGTTCTCCTACCGGACGTCCACGAACCCGGCCGACGTGAACAGCTGGTCCGCACCGCAGACCTTGTTCTCGGGCAGCATCTCGAACTCCTCGACGGGCCCGATCGACCAGGCGCTCATCGGCGACAGCCAGAACATGTACCTGTTCTTCGCCGGTGACAACGGCCGCATCTACCGCGCGAGCATGCCGATCGGGAACTTCCCCGGGAACTTCGGCTCCTCGTCCACCGTGGTCATGAGCGACTCGACGAACAACCTGTTCGAGGCCGTGCAGGTCTACAAGCTCCAGGGCCAGAACCGCTACCTGATGATCGTCGAGGCCATCGGCTCGCAGGGCCGGTACTTCCGCTCCTTCACGGCGACGAGCCTCAACGGGAGCTGGACGCCGCAGGCAACGTCGGAGTCCAACCCGTTCGCGGGCCGGGCCAACAGCGGCGCGACCTGGACGAACGACATCAGCCACGGCGAGCTGCTGCGTGTGAGCGCCGACCAGACGATGACGGTCGACCCCTGCAACCTCCAGCTCCTCTACCAGGGCCGCAGCCCGAGCTCGGGTGGCGACTACGGCCGGCTGCCGTACCGTCCCGGCCTCCTCACCCTGCAGCGCTGACCGCGCACGACCCACCCATGATCGAAAGGAACCTGATGAGAAGACGACCCATGGTCCGTGCGGTGCTGGCGCTGGCCGTCGCCACCGGGACGCTGCTGGGCACAGCGGCGCTCCCCGCGGCCGCGGCGGCCGGCGGCTCGGGCCCGTACACGGCTGACTGGTCCACGACGTCCGCCCTGCCCAACCACACGGTGTACCGGCCGGTGAACCTGCCGTCCGAGCCGATGCCGATCGTGGTCTGGAGCAACGGCGCCTGCTCGGCGGACGGCACGTCCGCGGCCCCGTTCCTGCGCGAGATCGCCTCCCACGGGTTCCTGGTGATCTCCAACGGGCGGCCGGGCGGCGGCGGGAGCTCGAACGCGTCGTGGCTGACCCAGGCGATGGACTGGGCGGTGGCGGAGAACTCGCGGTCCGGGAGCGCGCTGCGCGGCCGGCTCGACACCTCGCGCATCGGCGTCGCCGGCTTCTCCTGCGGCGGCCTCGAGGCGTACGCGGTCTCCGGTGACCCGCGGGTCACGACGACGGCGATCTTCAGCAGCGGCCTGCTCAACGACGCCGACGACTACCAGCTGCGGCGCCTCGACCACCCGATCGCGTACATCATCGGCGGACCGGGCGACATCGCCTACCCGAACGCGATCGACGACTGGGGCAAGCTCCCGCAGGGCCTGCCGGCCTTCATGGGGAACCTCAACGTCGGGCACGGCGGGACGTACAGCCAGACCAACGGCGGTGAGTTCGGCCGGGCCGCGCAGCTGTGGTTCCGGTGGCAGCTCAAGGGCGACACGGAGGCCGGGCGCGCGTTCGTCGGCTCGGACTGCGGGCTGTGCCGGTCGCCGTGGACCGTCCAGCAGAAGAACCTCGTGCTCGACGTCCCCGAGCCGGAGCCGGACCCCGAGCCGGAGCCCGACCCGGAGCCGGACCCCGACCCGGAGCCGGAGCCCGACCCGGACCCCGAGCCCGACCCGGCCGCGTGCACCGCGCGCTACCGCGTGGACAGCCAGTGGCCCGGCGGGTTCGTGGCGAGCGTCGACGTCACTGCGGCGTCGTCCCTGAGCGCCTGGACCGTCCAGGTGCAGCTGCCCAGCGGCGCCGCCCTCACGAACGCGTGGAGCGGCGTGAGCACCGGGTCCAGCGGCACCGTCACGGTCCGGAACGCGCCGTGGAACGGAACCCTGGGCTCCGGCCAGACCACGACGTTCGGCTTCCAGGGCACGGGCACCGGTGCCGGTGCGACGGTGTCCTGCACGGCGGGCTGACCGAAGGTCCGGCGAGGCCCGGTCGGCTGCCCTGGTCGAACTACCATGCCCGGATGTACACGCCACCGTTCAACCGCGATGACGACGAGGCCCGGCTGCGCGCCTTCGTGGCCGACGTCGGAGCGGGGTGGCTGGTCACCAGCCGGGTCGACGGTCCTCCCTCCGCCACCTACCTACCGGTGGTGTGGCGGGGGGAGACCGTCGTGGCGCACTTCGCCAAGGCGAACCCGCACTGGCGGGAGCTCCACGGAGAGGTTCCCGCGCTCCTTATCGTGACCGGTCCGGACGCGTACGTGTCGCCGAGCTGGTACGCGTCCAAGGCGGAGCACGGCAGGGTCGTGCCGACGTGGAACTACAGCGCCGTGCACCTGACGGGCCTCGTCCGCGTCCACGAGGACCCGGCGTGGCTGCGCAGCGCGGTCACCGACCTGACCGACCTCCACGAGGCATCGCGCAAGCACGGGTGGGCGGTCACCGACGCGCCGGAGGCGTTCGTCGAGGGTCAGCTGCGCGGCATCGTCGGGCTGGAGCTCACCGTGACGGGTGTCGAGGGCAAGGCGAAGCTGAGCCAGAACCGCTCGCAGGCGGACCGCGACGGCGTCGTCCACGGCCTGCGCGGTGAGCCGCGGCCGGGCAGCCACGCGGTCGCCGCGGCCATGGCGGCCGTCCGCCGCGACGTCTGAGGCGTCAGCGGCCGTGGCGCTGCAGGCGTGTCCACGGCCAGTCGCGGGCGATCCAGTCCGCGACGGCGTCCGCCAGCGGGGTGTCCAGCTCGGCCCGGTCCGCGCGCACCCAGGACTGCACGTCCACGTCCCACTCCGGCGCGGCGCACGGGTACAGGTACACGCAGCCGATGACGTCCCCGTCGGCCGGGTCCAGGACCGTGAAGGTGAAGCCCTGGCGCTCGACGAAGTCCTCGGCGTGCCGGCGAAGGTCGGCCAGGTTCTCCTCCGGCGTCATGCCGCCCAGCGGGGGCCAGTCCCCGTCGGGGTAGCTCGGGGTCGCGCGGATGTGCTCGATGCTCGAGGTCCACGCGGCGAGGTCGGCCGCGTTGTGCTGGGGCCCGAGGGGCTCGAGGCGGAACCGGTCGGTCACGAGCGAGGTGGGCGGCTCGAAGTCGGCGGGCACGAAGGCGGCGGCGCTCATCCCCGGGACGCTACCCCCGGTCCAGGTCCGGGTCGGTCGGCTGTCCGTCGACGATCGGCCACTCGTCGCCCTGGGGGACGGCGAGGTACCGGACGCTCTGGCTGGTCAGCGGCGCGATGATGACCGTGGTCTCGTCGGGCGTGGTGTTGTCCGGGTGGATCTCAAAGCCCGACAGGTCGGCGCGCACGTCGTACACCCCTGCGAAGAGGAGGTACGCGGGGTTGGCCCCGCACGACCGGAAGCACGCGGCGTCGGGGTCCGGCGCCGTGCCGGCGACCTCGACCGGAATCTCGTCGCCGGCGAGGGCCTCGAAGCGGACCGTGCCGAGCAGCCCGTCGACGAAGCGCCACTCCTTCGCGTCCTCGACGTACTCGAGGCGCAGCGTGACGCCGGTCTCCTCACCGGCCAGCGTGTAGACGACGGTCGCGGCGGCCACATAGTCCCCGTAGCCCGAGTACTCGACGTCCTGGAGCGTGGGGTCGGCGATCCGCTCGGCCGCTCGGAGCACGCCGTCGACCAGCAGCACCGTCGACGCACCGTGGAACCTGCCCTCGTCGACGTCGGTCATCGCGAGGGCCGACGTCGCGTCACCGCCGGAGACCGCGTCGAGGTAGGCCTCCACGACGGGCTCGACGGGCGGTGCCTTCGGTGGCCGGTTCAGCGCGGGGATGACGACGAGGGCGACGAGCAGGCCGCCGATCACGACGGCGATGCCCGCCGCGATCACCGCTGGCCTCACGCCGAGGCCCGTGCGGCTCACGGGAAGATCGCGCACCGCGCCACCGGTCCTCCCTCACTGCGCCCAGACGGGCACGCGGACGGAAGCATATCGGCGCGCAGGCGGACGAGGGGTGCTCCCCATCACGCCTGCCGAGGGCCTTGACAAACAATACTGTCAGGCGTCGACTGGAGGCATGCAGGACGTCGAGGTGATCGAGAGCGCGGAGGCCGCGGTCGTGGCGCTCGACCCCGTCCGGGCTCGCCTCCTGGGAGAGCTGGCCGATCCGGCGTCGGCCGCGACGCTCGCCGCGCGCGTCGGGATCGCCCGGCAGAAGGTCAACTACCACCTCCGGACGCTCGAGGCCCACGGGCTCGTGGA
>JAEYXM010000041.1 GCA_023428465.1 Actinomycetes bacterium | reverse complement strand
GCCCTCGACGCGGCCGTCGACGGCCGCTCCACCCGCTGGGAGGGCCACCGCCTCGCCCGCCGCGCCGAGCTCGTGCACGCGGCCCGCCGCGCCGTCCACCGCCACGGCCCCGACGTGTCCATGGACGACATCGCCGCCACGGCCGGCACGTCGAAGTCGATCGTGTACCGCTACTTCGCGGACAAGCCCGGGCTCCAGATGGCCGTGGGCGCCGCCGTCGTCGAGCAGATGCACACCGCGATGGACGAGGCCGGCCGGGCGGCCGCGACACCGCGCGAGGCCCTCCACGCCATGATCGACATCTACCTCGAGATGGCGGAGGCGTCGCCGAACGTCTACTGGTTCGTGACGCGGCCCGTCTCGGAGGAGGCGTCCGTCCCGCTCGGGCACTTCCTCGACGCCGTCGCCGAGCTCATCGCGCGCCCCTTCGCCCGCGCGGCCCACGACCCCTCCGGCACGGCCCGCGCCGACGTCTGGGCCGCGGGCGCCGTCGGCTTCGTCCGCGGCGTCGGCGAGTGGTGGCTGCTGCACCGCGGCGACCCTGACGCCCCCACCCGCGCGGACCTCACCGACCGCGTCACCGCCTGGCTGTGGACCGGGCCGGTCAGCGGAATCGTCCGCACCCGCCCGTCCGCACCGCCCACCAGCCCGCCCACCGCACCGCCCACCGCACCGCCCACCGAGGAGTCGCCATGACCGTGCTCAGCTCGCGTCCCGCCGACCGGGGTGGCGCCCAGCCCGCGACGCCCGCCGCCGCGCCCGAGGTCGACGTCGACCACCTCGCCGACGTGCTGCTCGGCCGCTGGGCCGAGTACCGCCGCGCTGCCCGGGCGCTCCTGCGCGACCCCCGGCTGCACCGCGTCGAAGGCCTCACCTGCGCCGAGCACCGCGAACGCGTCCTCGAGCAGATGCGGATCCTCGTGCACGAGGGCGACGTCCTGCGCGCGTTCCCGACCGGGCTCGGCGGCGCCGACGACCCCGGCGGGTCCGTCGCCCGCTTCGAGGAGCTGATCGTCGGCGACCCGTCCCTGCAGATCAAGGCCGGTGTGCAGTGGGGCCTGTTCGCGTCCGCGATCCTGCACCTCGGTACCGCCGACCACCACGCCCGCCTCCTGCGCGAGGCCATGACGCTCGACGTCCTCGGCGCGTTCGCCATGACGGAGACCGGGCACGGCTCCGACGTCGCGAGCATCGCGACCACCGCGACGTACGACCCGGCCACCGAGGAGTTCGTCCTGCACACCCCGTTCCGCGCGGCGTGGAAGGACTACCTCGGCAACGCGGCCGTGCACGGGACGGCCGCCGTGGTCTTCGCGCAGCTCGTCACGGGCGGCGTCGACCACGGCGTGCACGCCTTCTACGTGCCCATCCGCGACCCGCGGACGGGGGCGTTCCTGCCCGGCATCGGCGGCGAGGACGACGGGCTCAAGGGCGGGCTCAACGGCATCGACAACGGACGGCTGCACTTCGACCACGTCCGCGTGCCCCGCCGCGACCTGCTCAACCGGTACGGCGACGTCGCCCCCGACGGCACCTACACCTCGCCCATCGCGAGCTCCGGGCGACGCTTCTTCACGATGCTCGGCACGCTCGTCCAAGGCCGGGTCTCGCTCGACGGCGCCGCGGTCAACGCGGCCAAGATGGCCCTGCAGATCGCCGTCACCTACGGCAACCAGCGCCGCCAGTTCACGGCCGCGTCGCCCACGGACGAGGTCGTGCTCCTCGACTACGCCGAGCACCAGCGCCGCCTCCTGCCGCGCCTGGCGCACACCTACGCGTCGGTGTTCGCGCACGAGCGGATGCTCGCCGCGTTCGACGACGTCTTCAGCGGCCGCGAGGACACTGACGAGCGGCGCCAGGACCTCGAGACCGTCGCGGCCGCGCTCAAGTCCGCCTCGACGTGGCATGCGCTCGACTCGCTGCAGGCCGCCCGGGAGGCGTGCGGCGGGGCCGGGTTCCTCACCGAGAACCGGCTCGTGTCGCTGCGCGCCGACCTCGACGTCTACGCGACGTTCGAGGGCGACAACACGGTGCTGCTGCAGCTCGTCGCCAAGCGCCTGCTCGCGGACTGGTCCAGGGAGTTCGCGGACATCGACGCCGCCGGCATCGCGCGCTACGTCGCAGGCCGTGCCGCCGACGCCGCGCTGTACCGCACGCCGCTCGCCCGGGTCGCGCAGGCGCTCGCCGACGGCGGCGACGTGCGCCGGTCCGCAGGTCGGCTGCGCGACGCCGACACCCAGCGCGAGCTGCTCGCCGACCGCGTCGAGACGATGGTCGCCGAGGTCGCCGTCGCGCTGCGCCCCGCGATGAAGGCACCGCGCGAGGAAGCCGCACGTCGGCTCAACGCCCAGCAGCACGCCCTCATCGAGTGCGCCCGCGCGCACACGGACCTGCTCCTGTGGGACGCGTTCACCGAGGGGCTCACGCAGGTCGAGGACGCGGGCACCGCGCAGGTCCTCACGTGGTTGCGGGACCTGTACGGCCTGACCGTCATCGAGCAGAACCTCGCCTGGTACCTCATCCACGGCCGGCTGTCCGCGGGCCGGGCGCGCACGGTCACGTCCTACGTCGAGCGGCTGCTCACCCGGCTGCGCCCGCACGCGCAGCACCTCGTCGACGCCTTCGGGTACGAGCAGGACCACCTGCGCGCCGCCATCGCCAGCGGTGCGGAGCGCGACCGGCAGGACGAGTCCCGCGACCACCTGCGGCGCCTGCGCGCGTCGGGCGCAGCGCCGCGGCCCGAGAAGGAGGCTCGCACGCGGCGCTGACGGGGGCGCCGCCCCGTGTGACCGGCCGGTCGCGAACACGACCGTGCCGGGAAGGGCGGATCTGCCATTCTGTGGTGCGTGGACCGCAACCGCCGCCTGACGCGACCGCGCGCCCTGACGCGCGCACGCGCGCCTCGGACGGCCCGCCGGCTCCGGGCCGCGGCCGCCTGCGCCCTCGTCGCCGGGCTCGTCGGTGCCTGCGCCAGCACCCTGCCGGGCGACCCCGTCGCAGGCTCGATGCCGGCCATCCTGGTCCCCCCGGTCAGCGAGGACGCGGGCCTGCGTGCGGACTACGAGCGCACGCCGCACGAGGTGAACGAGTACTGGACGGCGGAGCGCCAGACCGACGCCCTCCCGTTCGACCCGCTCACTCCCGGCGACACGGGTGGCGCGGGCCTCGCCGACACGGCGACGGGCATCCTCGTCGACCCGACCAGCGGCCCTGTGCACCCGGACGGCGCGCAGCTGCCGGAGACGGACGACGGCAACGCGTTCACGGCGACGGGCCTGGCCGCCGGGACGCAGGGCCGGCTGTACATGAGCTTCCCCGACGGGGACTACGTGTGCTCCGCCACGGTGGTGAACTCGGCGGGCAACAACGTCGTCGCGACCGCCGCGCACTGCATCTGGGACATGACGAACGACGCCTTCGCGGACTACGTCGTCTTCGTCCCCGCCGACGCGAACGACGGCGCCGTCGCCCCGTACGGCCAGTGGTACGCGGACTCGATCATCCTGCCCGATGCCTTCGCAACAGGTGCCGAGGAGCACTCCGACGGCCGCATCTACGGTGACGGGTGGGCCTACGACTTCGCGTTCCTCACGATCGCGCCCGACGACGAGGGCCGGCTGATCGAGGACGTCGTCGGAGGTCAGGGCATCGCGTTCGGTGTGCCGGCCGAGGAGCTCGTCGTCATCGGCTACCCGAGCGCGGAGCCGTTCGACGGCCTCTCGCAGCGGTACTGCGCGGCGGACGGCTGGGAGCGCTGGGACTACGCGTACTCCCTGCCCTGCGTGATGACCGGGGGCTCCTCGGGCGGCGGCTGGCTCACCAACTACGACCCGGCCGTCGGTGCGGGCTACCTCGTCGCGACGACGTCGTTCGGGGACGACTGGTCCCTCGGCGCCGCGCCCCTGGGCGCCACCGCGCTCAGCCTCTTCACCGAGATCGGGGGGATGGAGTGAACGCCGCCCGTCCCCGCCGCAGCGCCCGCCGCCGGGTGCTCGCCACGGCGGTCGTCGCGGCACTCCTGGCCGGGTGCTCGGCCGAGGTGGTGGAGGGTGAGGCCTTCCCCGACTGGGACGCCGTCGAGCGGTCGCAGGAGGAGCGGTTCCAGGAGCAGATGGACGCGTTGGCCGACGCGCTCATCAGGACCGACCCGTTCACGAACGACGTCGACACGGACGTCGCCGGCGTCGCGTACGTCCATGCGACCTTCGCCGACCGGACCCTCGACACGCAGTACTTCGTGGCGCTGCACGGCAACCCGCCGGCGACGTACTACCAGCAGACGGAGGCCGTCGCGGGGGCCACGATCGACGAGGTGCACCTGCCGGGAGCGCAGTACGACTACTACCTGCTCGGGGAGCACTTCGCCGAGCTCGCCCCGACGCCGTGGGTGCGCATGCCGACGACGTACGACACCGTCACCACCCACGAGCTCGGGGGCCTGTGCGAGATCAGCGGCTTCTACCAGGCGTGCTACCTGCACCAGATGATCGAGGCGACGACGGAGTCCGGTGTCGCCGTGCGGCGCCTCGTGACCGAGGAGGCCGACGGGACGGTGCACTCCCAGACGGAGATCACCCTGCAGTCCCTGATCGACTCGAGGCAGGTCGTCGTGTTCGACGACGACGTCCTCGAGATGTTCCCCGAGGCGATGTTCACCGCGCTCATCCCCGTGCACTTCTGGCAGGACGCCGAGGGAAACCTGATCAAGATGGAGATGAACGGCGTCTTCGAGGGCGACGAGGACAGCGGTGACCTGAAGATGCAGGTCGGGTTCGAGGTGACGGGGCTCGGGAGCGCCGTCGAGGTGCCGTCCCTGCCACCCGAGTGGGACGTCACGACCATCGAAGGCGCCGATGCGGTCGACGCGTTCTGGGACCAGGTGTGGGAGCTGAAGTGACCGAGCCGAGCAACCCCGTGCCCGCGCCCGACGACGCCCGCCCGCCCGGGCCGCCGCCGCCGGTGCGACCCTCCGGCTGGAACCCGGTCCCGCCGCCGCCCGCGACAGCACCGCCCGCTCCGCTTGCTGCACCGCCTTCTCCGCCTGCTGCACCGCCTGCTCCGCCTGCTGCGACGCCCGCTCCGCCGCCGGCGCCCGCTGCTGCTCCCGACACTCCGGCTGCCGCGCCGCCCGCCGCTCAGCCCGTACCGGCTGCGAGGCCCGCAGCCCCGGCCGTCCCGCCTGTGCCGACCACCCCGCCTGCGCCGGTGGCGAAGCCCGCTGCTC
>JAEYXM010000235.1 GCA_023428465.1 Actinomycetes bacterium | reverse complement strand
CGTTGATGGCGACGACCTCGAGGTCAGCGCCGGACTGCTGGATGACGCGGAAGACGTTCCGGCCGATACGGCCGAAGCCGTTGATTGCCACGCGGGTGGTCACAATGCCCTCCTCGGGCGCGCCGGTATCGCCGGCACGCGTGATCTGATCACTTACGGATGCGTACGGCGGTGTACGCGCGCCTGGCCGGACCGTGACTTTCCGATCCCCAGATGGCTTCAGCCTACACACCGCGCCACGGCAGGGCTGCAGGACGTTCGTCCAGCGGGCACACGCCTGTGACGTGCTCTTTCATGCCGCAGAGCAGCAGGCTAGACGTCCAGCATGTCGGGCGAGAGACCCGCCTCCGTGTCCGGGATACCGAGCTCCTCGGCACGCTTGTCCGCTGTCGCGAGCAGACGCCGGATCCGGCCGGCCACCGCGTCCTTGGTCAACGGCGGGTCGGCGAGCTGGCCGAGCTCCTCGAGCGAGGCCTGCTTGTGCTCCAGGCGCAGGCGGCCGGCCTGGCGCAGGTGGTCGGGGACCTCGTCGCCGAGGATCTCGAACGCCCGCTCGACGCGCGCGCCCGCGGCGACCGCGGCGCGCGCGGAGCGACGCAGGTTCGCGTCGTCGAAGTTCGCGAGGCGGTTCGCCGTGCCGCGCACCTCGCGGCGCATGCGGCGCTCCTCCCACACCATGACGGCGTCGTGCGCGCCGAGCCGCGTGAGCATCGCACCGATCGCATCACCGTCACGGATCACGACCCGGTCGACACCCCGGACCTCCCGGGCCTTCGCCGGGATGCCCAGGCGCCGCGCGGCCCCGACGAGCGCGAGCGCCGCCTCCGGGCCCGGGCACGTCACCTCGAGGGCGGCCGAGCGCCCCGGCTCCGTGAGCGAGCCGTGCGCGAGGAAAGCACCCCGCCACGCGGCCTCGGCCTCCCCCACACCGGCCGACACGACCTGGGACGGCAGCCCGCGCACCGGCCGGCCGCGTCCGTCGAGCAGGCCGGTCTGGCGAGCGAGCGACTCGCCGTCACGCACGACGCGGACCACGTAGCGCGTCCCGCGCCGCAGCCCGCCGCCGCTCACGACGACGACGTCGCTCGTGTGGCCGTAGACCTGGGAGATGAACTGGCGGAGGCGCCGCGCTGCGGCGCCCGTGTCGAGCTCGGCCTCGATGACGATGCGGCCGGAGATGATGTGCAGGCCACCGGCGAAGCGGAGCATCGCCGACACCTCGGCCTTGCGCAACGACGTCCGCTCCACCGGAAGGTTGGCGAGCTCGTCCTTGACCTGTGCCGTGAGCGCCATGGGTGCCATCCTGCCATCCCGCGCAGCCGTCACCCCACGTCCCCCAGCGCCCCCTCGAAGGCGTCCCGGTAGGCCGCGGCGAGACGGAGGGCGTCGTGGCGGGAGGTCCCGTCACCCGTCCGGACCTGCCGGAGCAGCAGGGTCGCGCCCATCTCGGCCACCTGGTCGTGCAACGCGTCGACGTCGTCGACCGACGACGGGTCGGCGATCACCACGTCGACGCGCAGGTCCGGCGCGTGGTCGCGCAGCGCGCAGACGTGCTGGTAGGTCGTCATCCCGCGGCGGCCCTGCGGCGGCGGCACGAGGTTGAGCGTCACGGCCCGGCGCGCCTGGGTGCGGTGGATGGCCGCCGACAGCTCCGGGACCAGCAGATGCGGCATGACCGACGTGAACCACGAGCCGGGCCCGAGCACCACCCAGTCCGCGGCCTCGACCGCGGCGACGGCTTCCGCGGGGGCCGAGGCGTCGCCGGGCACCAGTCGCACGCGGCTCACCGTGCCGTGCGCGACGGCGACGGCACTCTGGCCCCGGATGACGAGCGCCTCGCCGCCGCCCTCCGGCACGATGTCGGCCTCGATCTCCAACGGTACGGACGCCATCGGGAGCACGCGGCCCCGCGCGCCCAGCAGGCGGCCCACCCAGTCGAGGCCCTGCACCGGGTCCGCGAGGAGCTCCCACAGGGCGACGATGAGCAGGTTCCCCACCGCGTGGTGGTCCATCGGGCCGCCCGTGGTGAAGCGGTGCTGCAGGACATCTCGCCAGAGCCGACCCCAGTCGGTGTCGTCGCACAGCGCCGCGAGGGCCATCCGCAGGTCCCCCGGCGGCAGGACGCCCATCTCCTCGCGCAGCCGGCCCGACGAGCCGCCGTCGTCGGCCACCGTGACGATCGCCGTCAGGCGGTCCGACATGAGGCGCAGCGCGGACAGGCTCGCCGACAGCCCGTGGCCACCGCCGAGTGCGACGACAGCAGGACCCTGGCCGACGTTCCGACCCGTCTGGACACTCACGGTGCCCGTCACTCCTTGCCGAGGTCGCGGTGCGTGACGGCCACGTGGTGGCCCAGCTCCCGCAGGTGCGCCCCGACCTCCTCCGAGAGCGCGACCGAGCGGTGCTTGCCGCCCGTGCAGCCCACCGCGATGGTCACGTAGCGCTTGTCCTCCTGCGTGTAGCCGGCCAGGACCGGCTCCAGCGCGCGCACGTACCGGGCCACGAAGTCCTGCGCGCCCGGCAGGTCGAGGACGTACCGGCGCACCGGCTCGTCACGGCCGGTCAGGTGGCGCAGCTCGCTGACCCAGTACGGGTTGGCCAGGAAGCGCACGTCGACCACGTGGTCCGCGTCCAGGGGCAGGCCGTACTTGAAACCGAAGGACACGAGGTGGATGCGGAGGGCCTCCTCGTCGCCGCTCACGGCCAGCCGCACCTCGCGGGCCAGGTCGTGGACGTTGAGCTCCGAGGTGTCGATGACCACGTCCGCCCGCTCGCGGATCTCCTGGAGCAGCTTGCGCTCCTCCTCGATGCCGTCGAGCATCCGGCCCTGGCCCTGCAACGGGTGGGGGCGCCGGACCGCTTCGAAGCGCTGCACCAGGACGGCGTCGGACGCGTCGAGGAAGAGGATCCGGTGCGCGATGCCCGCCTCGTACAGCGAGTCGATGACGTTCACGAGGTCCGCGAAGAACTCACGCCCGCGGACGTCCACGACGGCCGCGAGCCGGTGGACGCCGCCCGGCCCTGTCGAGAGCATCCCCGCGAGCTGGGTCAGGAGCTGGGCCGGCAGGTTGTCCACCACGTACCAGTCGAGGTCCTCGAGCACCGCCGCGGCCTTCGTCCGGCCCGCGCCGGACATGCCCGTGATGACGAGCAGCTCCGGCACGTCCTCCCCGCGCGGCGTCCGGACCGAGACCTCGAGGGCGGGGATGCCCGTGGGCACCGTCGTCGTCGGGGGCTCGGGGTGGCCGGCGTCGTCGGTCATGGCTCCAGCATGCCAGCAGACGGTCCGGGCGACGGCTCGGCAGGCCGCGCACCGCCGAGGGCGTCGAGGACCGCACGCGCCGTCGTCGGGCCGATGCCGCGGACGGACGCGACATCGGCGACGTCCGCCGCGCGGATGCGCGCGACCGACCCGAAGTGGTCGAGCAAGGCGGCGCGCCGCGTGGGGCCCAGGCCGGGCACGGAGTCGAGAGCGGACGCCGTCATGGCGTTGCTCCGCCGCTTGCGGTGGTGCCGGATGGCGAACCGGTGCGCCTCGTCGCGCACCCGCTGCATGAGGTAGAGGCCCTGCGAGCCGCGCTGCAGGATCACCGGGTAGTCCTCCCCCGGCAGCCACACCTCCTCGAGCCGCTTCGCGAGCCCGCACAGCGCCACGTCGACGATCCCGAGGTCCGCGAGGGCCCGCGCCGCCGCGGCGACCTGCGGCGGGCCGCCGTCGACGACGACGAGGCTCGGCGGGTAGGCGAAGCGCTTCCCGGCGGCGTCGGCCGGCTCGGCGTCGGAGTCGACCTCACCGGACACGATGAGGCCGGGGGCGTCGGACCCGTCGGCGTCGGCGGCGTCGGCGGCGTCGGTGCCCGCCGTGGGCTCCACGGACCCGGCGGCACCGTCCGGCCCCGTGGCGCCCGACGCCGCGTCCCGCTCCGCCAGGTAGCGCCGGAAGCGCCGGCTCAGCACCTCGTGGATGGCCTCCGTGTCGTCGCGCGCTCCCTCGCCGTCGGTGCCCCGCACGACGAAGTGCCGGTACTCGCCCTTGCGGGGCAAGCCGTCCTCGAAGACCACCATCGACCCGACCTGGAACGTGCCCTGCGTCGTCGAGATGTCGTAGCACTCGATGCGCAACGGCGCCTCGGCCAGGCCGAGGGCCTCCTGCACCTCGCGGAGTGCCTGGCTGCGTGTCGTCAGGTCTCCGGCGCGCCGCGTCCGGTGCAGCACGAGCGCCTGCTCGGCGTTGCGGTGCACCGTCTCCGCGAGGGCCTTCTTGTCGCCCCGCTGCGGGACACGCACGGACACGCGCGCGCCGCGGAGCGACCCCAGCCACGCGGTCACCTGGTCGACGTCGGGCGGGAGCACGGGCACGAGGACCTCGCGAGGCACCGGGCTCAGCTCCGGCGACGGCCGCTCGGGGCGCCGCGAGCCGCCCGACTCCAGAGCTGCCGCCTCCCAGCCGTCGCCGTACACCTGCTGGAGGAGGTGCTCGACCAGCTCGGCGTCGGAGATGTCCTCGACCTTCTCCACGACCCACCCGCGCTGACCCCGGATGCGGCCGCCTCGCACGTGGAACACCTGGACGGCAGCCTCGAGGTCGTCGCCCGTCATGGCGAACACGTCGGCGTCGGTGCCGTCACCCAGGACGACCGTGTTCTTCTCCGTCGCGCGCTCGAGGGCGCCGATGTCGTCACGCAGCCGCGCCGCGAGCTCGTACTCCATCGCCTCGGACGCCTGACGCATCTGGTGCTCGAGGCGCTTGACGAACCGCCCCGTCTGGCCCGCCATGAAGTCGCAGAAGTCCTCCGCGATCGCCCTGTGCTCCTCCGCGCTGACGCGCCCGACGCACGGCGCCGAGCACTTGTCGATGTAGCCCAGGAGACAGGGCCGCCCGGTCTGGGCCGCCCGCTTGAAGACACCGGCCGAGCACGTACGGACCGGGAACACGCGCAGGAGGAGGTCGACCGTCTCCCGGATCGCCCAGGCGTGGCCGTACGGGCCGAAGTAGCGGGTCCCGGGGCGCTTCGCGCCGCGCATGACCTGGGCGCGCGGGAACTCCTCGCCGAGGGTCACCGCGAGGTAGGGGTAGGACTTGTCGTCCCGGTACTTCACGTTGAACCGGGGGTCGAACTCCTTGATCCAGGAGTACTCGAGCGCGAGGGCCTCGACCTCCGTGCCGACGACCGTCCACTCGACCGATGCCGCCGTGGTCACCATCTGCCGCGTCCGCGGGTGCATCGCGGAGAAGTCCTGGAAGTAGCTCGACAGCCGCTGCCGCAGGCTCTTGGCCTTGCCGACGTAGACGACACGGCCGTGCTCGTCGCGGAAGCGGTAGACCCCCGGCGAGTCCGGGACATGCCCGGGCGGGGGCCGGTAGGTCGAGGGATCGGCCATGCCGACGAGCCTAGTTCGCGCCGAAGACACGCGGCGCACCGGGAAGGCCGGGCGGGCGCCGGACCACGCGGAGGATCGGCCCGTCAGGCGCTGACGCGCACGGCGTCGGCGTCTGCGCCGATCCCGAGCACCTCGGCCAGGAAGCGCCCGGTGTGACTCACCGGTGACTGCGCGACCTGCTCCGGCGTGCCCTCGGCGATGACGCGGCCACCGCCGGAGCCTCCCTCCGGACCGAGGTCGATCACCCAGTCGGCACTCTTGATGACGTCGAGGTTGTGCTCGATGACGATGACCGTGTTGCCCTTGTCCACGAGCGACTGGAGCACGGCGAGCAGCCGGCTGATGTCCTCGAAGTGCAGGCCCGTCGTCGGCTCGTCCAGCACGTAGACCGTCCGACCCGTCGAGCGCTTCTGCAGCTCGCTCGCGAGCTTGACCCGCTGCGCCTCACCACCGGAGAGCGTCGGGGCCGGCTGGCCCAGCCGGACGTAACCGAGGCCGACGTCGACGAGCGTCTTCAGGTGCCGGGAGATGGCGGGGACAGCCGCAAAGAACTCGGCCGCCTCCTCGATGGGCATGTCGAGCACGTCCGCAACGGTCTTGCCCTTGAAGTGCACCTCGAGCGTCTCGCGGTTGTACCGCGCGCCGTGGCAGACCTCGCACGGGACGTACACGTCCGGCAGGAAGTTCATCTCGATCTTGATCGTCCCGTCGCCCGAGCACGCGTCGCAGCGCCCGCCCTTGACGTTGAACGAGAACCGCCCCGGCGTGTACCCGCGGACCTTCGCCTCGGTGGTCTCCGCGAACAGCCGGCGCATGTGGTCCCACACGCCCGTGTAGGTCGCGGGATTCGACCGCGGTGTGCGGCCGATCGGCCCCTGGTCGACGTGGACCACCTTGTCGAGCTGGTCGAGGCCCGTCACACGCGTGTGCCGGCCCGGGACCTGCCGGGCGCCGTTCAGCTCGTTCGCGAGGACCTGGTAGAGGATCCCGTTCACGAGGGACGACTTGCCCGAACCCGAGACCCCGGTGACCGAGACGAGGCAGCCGAGCGGGAACTCGACGTCGATCCCGGCGAGGTTGTGCTCGCGCGCACCGACCACGGTGACGACCTTGGAGGGGTCGACCGGTCGGCGGACCGCCGGCGTCGGGATCTCCCGGCGCCGCGACAGGTACGCGCCGGTGACCGACTCCTTCGACGTGAGGAGCCCGGCGAGGTCCCCCGAGTGCACGACCCGACCACCGTGCTCGCCCGCCCCCGGGCCGATGTCGACGATCCAGTCAGCGGTGCGAATGGTGTCCTCGTCGTGCTCGACGACGATGAGGGTGTTCCCCAGGTCACGGAGCCGCGTCAGCGTCTCGATGAGACGACGGTTGTCCCGCTGGTGGAGGCCGATGCTCGGCTCGTCGAGCACGTAGAGCACGCCGACGAGGCCCGACCCGATCTGGGTCGCCAGCCGGATGCGTTGCGCCTCGCCACCGGACAGGGTGGCCGCGGCGCGCTCGAGCGACAGGTAGTCCAGGCCGACGTCGAGCAGGAAGCCGAGCCGCGCCTGGATCTCCTTGAGCACCTGGGCGGCGATGACGCGCTCGCGTTCCCCGAGCTGCAACCCGGAGAGGAAGTCGCGTGCGTCACGCAAGGAGAGGCGGCACACCTCCGAGATGGACCGGCCCCCGACCCGCACGGCCAGGACCTCCGGCTTCAGGCGCGCGCCCTCGCACGTCGGGCACGGAACCTCGCGCATGAAGGCCTCGTACCGGTCCTTCGACCAGTCCGACTCGGTCTCGGCGTGCCGACGCTCGATGAACGTCACCACACCCTCGAACCCGGTCGAGTACTGCCGCTCCCGCCCCCACCGGTTGCGGTACCGGACGTGGACCTTGTGATCGCGCCCGTACAGGATCGACTGCCGTGCACGCTCGGGCAGGGCGCGCCACGGCACGTCCATCGAGAACTCGAGCTCGTCCGCCAAGGCCCGGAGGACGCGGTCGAAGTACTCCGATGACGTCTGCGCCCACGGCGCCACGGCACCGCCGGCGAGCGTCTTCTCCTCGTCCGGGATCACCAGGTCCGGATCGACCTCGAGGCGGCTGCCGATGCCGGTGCACTCCGGGCATGCGCCGTACGGGGCGTTGAAGGAGAAGGTCCGCGGCTCGATCTCGTCGAGCGCGAGCTCGTGGTCGTTCGGGCAGGCGCGGTGCTCCGAGAAGCGGCGCTCCCGGGCAGGGTCGTCCGGCTCGGCGTCGACCAGCTCCACCAGCAGTAGTCCGCCTGCCAACCCGAGTGCCGTCTCCACCGAGTCCGTCAAGCGCCGCTGGACGCCCTCGCGCGCCACGAGCCGGTCGACGACGACCTCGATCGTGTGCTTGAGCTTCTTCTCCAGGACCGGGACGTCGGTGAGCTGGAGGACCTCGCCGTCGACCCGTGCACGCGCGAAGCCCTTGCTCTGCAGCTCGCGGAAGAGGTCGGCGTACTCACCCTTGCGGCCGCGGACGACCGGAGCGAGCAGCTGGTAGCGGGTGCCCTCAGGCAGCTCGAGGAGGCGGTCGACGATCTGCTGCGGCGTCTGCCGGCTCACCTGCTCGCCGCAGACCGGGCAGTGCTGGACGCCCGCGCGGGCGTAGAGGAGGCGCAGGTAGTCGTACACCTCCGTGATCGTCCCGACGGTCGACCGGGGGTTGCGGTTGGTCGACTTCTGGTCGATCGAGACCGCCGGCGACAGGCCCTCGATGAAGTCCACGTCCGGCTTGTCCATCTGGCCGAGGAACTGCCGGGCGTACGCCGACAGCGACTCCACGTACCGGCGCTGACCCTCTGCGAAGATCGTGTCGAACGCCAGGGAAGACTTGCCGGAGCCCGAGAGCCCGGTGAAGACGATCATGGCATCGCGCGGGAGATCCAGGTCGACGTTGCGCAGGTTGTGCTCGCGGGCACCTCGGATGCGCAGCCGGTCGTCCACCCCGACATGGTAGGCGTCCACCCCGCCATCATACACCTGTTCGAACCGCACGAACGTCCCTCCGGCTGGTCCTGGCGGTGCACGGACGCACCACGGGATGCATGGTGCACCCGACCCCCGACATGCAACGCGCGAGAGTCAGCCGTGCTTCCCTCGCGGGCCGCCATGGTCGTGACCTTCGTCACCGTGCCGCGGCCCGGGCCCGGGCTTGGCGGGCCCACGCTCGTCGTGCCCCGACCCGGCACCAGGGCCGTCGCGACCCGGAGCCGGCGGGCCCGGCGGCTGCTGACCGGTGAGTTGAGCCCCACTGCGGGGACGGTCAAACGCGGCAAGACCCTGCGCATCGGGCACCTGAGCCAGGCGTTGAAG
>JAEYXM010000164.1 GCA_023428465.1 Actinomycetes bacterium | reverse complement strand
CTCCCTTGCCACCCGCCGCGACCACGAAGCGCGACCCGGCACCGACGAGGTCCGCCAGGACCTCTCCCTCGGGCGTCTTGACGACGGTGCCGTCAGGGACGCGGAGCACGATGTCGGCAGCGTTGGCTCCGTCGCGGTCGTCGCCCATGCCGGCCGTGCCGTTCGTGGCGCGCCGGTGCGGCCCGTGATGGAACTCCAGCAGCGTCGTGACCTGCGGGTCAACCTCGAGGACGACGTCGCCGCCGTCACCGCCGTTGCCGCCGTCGGGCCCGGCGAGCGGCTTGAACTTCTCGCGCCGGATCGACGCGCAGCCGTGGCCCCCGTCACCGCCGGAGGCGTGCAGCACCACTCGATCGACGAACGTCGTCACCGCCCACCACCTCCGCTCCGTCCGCGCCGCCTCAGGCGACGGTCTCCGATTCCTCGTCCGGCCGCATCGGTCCGGACAGCACGAAAGGGCGCACCGTGGCGGTGCGCCCCTTCGCGACTGATTGCGTGTCAGGCGTCGACGGTCTCGATGTCGATGACCTTGCGGCCCCGACGGACGCCGAACTTCACCGCGCCAGCCGTGAGGGCGAACAGGGTGTCGTCACCGCCCCGGCCGACGTTGATGCCCGGGTGGAAGTGCGTGCCGCGCTGGCGGACGATGATCTCGCCGGCGTTCACGAGCTGACCGCCGTAGCGCTTCACCCCGAGGCGCTGGGCGTTCGAGTCGCGCCCGTTGCGCGAGGAGCTCGCGCCCTTCTTGTGTGCCATGACGTGTCCTTCGTCGTTCGGGAGCTGCGGGGGTCGCCGCGCTCGGGGGCTCAGGCGATGCCGGTGACCTTGAGGCGGGTCAGGTCCTGCCGGTGACCCTGGCGCTTGCGGTACCCGGTCTTGTTCTTGAACTTCTGGATGACGATCTTGGGACCGCGCTCCTCACGGACGATCTCCGCCGTCACCGTGACCTTCGCGAGGGCCTTCGCGTCAGACGTCACCGCGGCGCCGTCCACGAGCAGGAGAGCGGGGAGCTGGACGGTGTCGCCGATGCCACCGGACATCCGGTTGACGACGATGACGTCGCCCACCGAGACCTTCTCCTGGCGGCCACCGGCCTTGACGATCGCGTACACCACTGTGCTGCTCATCTCTGCTCGTCGAAACTTCTGGGCATCCCGCCCCGGGGCGCGCACGCCTGCTCGCTCACTTCGCGGGGATTCGGGCAGCGCCACGCCGGCGACATACCGACGTTCCAGGGTACGGAGTGCGCTGCCCGGGGTCAAACCGCGCACCGGACGCGTGGCGCCGGTACGGACGCCGGTCCGGTGCGCTTCTCACACGGCCGACTCGTCCTCCTCCACCGGGGCGGCGACGTCGACGGCCTCGGCCGGCTCGGTCCCCTCGACGGGTTCGACGAGGTCCGTCGATCCAGTCTGCTCGACCGACTCCGCCGCCTCGGCCGGCTCAGTCGCCTCGGTCGCCTCGACGGTCTCAGCAACCTCGACGGGCTCGACCGGGTCCGCAGCCTCGGCCTGCTCAGCCGGAGCCTGGTCGTGGTCGTGCTCGTGGGCGTGTGCAGCCGCGGCGGCGATCGTCGCCAGTGTGGCCTTGACCGCCTCGCGGGCCTCGGGCAGGACCGGCACGACCGGGATCGACGCGCTCGCCGTCGTCCCGCCGTTGCCGCCACTGCCACCGGAGCCACCGGACTTCTTCCGACGGCTGCGCTTGGCCTCGCCCTCGGGAGCCGGCGCGGCGGCGTCCGACGGCGGTGAGCTCACCGGCTCGCTGTGGATGATGAAGCCGCGGCCGTTGCAGTGCTGGCACTGCTCGCTGAAGGCCTCGAGGAGGCCCTGGCCGACGCGCTTGCGGGTCATCTGGACGAGGCCCAGCGACGTCACCTCGGCGACCTGGTGCTTGGTCCGGTCACGGCCCAGGCACTCGACCAGGCGACGCAGGACGAGGTCACGGTTCGACTCGAGCACCATGTCGATGAAGTCGATGACGATGATGCCCCCGATGTCCCGCAGCCGGAGCTGGCGGACGATCTCCTCCGCAGCCTCCAGGTTGTTGCGGGTCACCGTCTCCTCGAGCGTGCCACCGGAGCCCGTGAACTTGCCCGTGTTGACGTCGATGACGGTCATCGCCTCGGTGCGGTCGATGACCAGCGAGCCGCCCGAGGGCAGCCAGACCTTGCGGTCCATGCCCTTCGCGAGCTGCTCGTCGATGCGGTACGCCGCGAACAGGTCGCGGTCCTGCGTCCAGCGCGAGATCTTCTCGGCCAGGTCCGGCGCCATGGCACCGACGTAGTCCGACACCGTCTGCCACGCATCCGCGCCCTGCACGACGAGCGAGGTGAAGTCGTCGTTGAAGACGTCGCGGACCACACGGATCGCGAGGTCCGGCTCGCCCTGGAGCAGGGCGGGTGCCGACGCCGTCTTGGACTTCTTCTCGATCGCCGCCCACTGGTCCTGCAGACGCTGGACATCGCGGCGCAGCTCCTCGTCGGACGCGCCCTCCGCAGCCGTGCGCACGATGACGCCCGCGTCGTCGGGCACGATCTCCTTGAGGATCCGCTTGAGGCGGGCGCGCTCGGTGTCCGGCAGCTTGCGCGAGATGCCGGTCATACCGCCGCCCGGGACGTAGACGAGGTACCGGCCCGCGAGCGTGATCTGGGACGTCAGGCGCGCACCCTTGTGCCCCACGGGCTCCTTGGTCACCTGGACGAGCACCGGGTCGCCCGACTTCAGCGCCTGCTCGATGCGACGCGGCTGGCCCTCGAGGCCTGCGGCGTCCCAGTTCACCTCGCCCGCGTAGAGCACGGCGTTGCGTCCCTTGCCGATGTCGACGAACGCGGCCTCCATCGAGGGCAGGACGTTCTGCACGCGGCCGAGGTAGACGTTGCCGGCCATCGGCGCGCCGCTGTTCGCCGCGGTGCGGGAGACGTAGTGCTCCACCAGCACGCCGTCCTCGACGATCGCGATCTGCACGCGGGAGTCGTTCTCGCGCACGACCATGGTGCGCTCGACCGACTCGCGGCGGGCGAGGAACTCGGCTTCGGTGATGACGGCGCGGCGGCGACCCGCGTCGCGACCCTCGCGGCGGCGCTGACGCTTCGCCTCGAGGCGCGTGGAGCCCTTGAGCGCGGTCACCTCGTCCGTGCGGACGCGGCTGCGCGAGGCCCGCGGCTCGGCGGCGGCGGGATCGTCGCCCGCCTCGCGGGACCGGCGGCGGCGACGACGCCGCCGGCTGGACGAGCCGCCACCGTCACCCTCGTCCGCGTCCGCGTCCGCGGAGTCCTGGTCCTGCTCGTCCGGCTCGGCGTCGGCCTTTGCCTCCGCGCGCGCGCCGCGGCGTCGGCCGGAGCGCGTGCCCGACGTCGGCTCGCTCCCCTCGGTGGTCTCCACGGCGGCGTCCTCGGACCCGTCCTGCTCGTCGTCGCCCTCGCCGTCGCTCTCGTGCGAAGCGCTCGAGCGGCCACGGCGACCGCGTCCCCCGCGGCGGCGACGACGGCGGGCGGGCGCGCCCTCCTCGGCCTCGCCCTCCTCGGACGTCTCGTCGTCCCCCTGTGCCCCGGCGGTCTCCTCGTCGACGACCTCGGCATCCACGTCGATGGCCTCGAGCTCCGCCTCGGTCTCGTCCGTCGCGAGCGTGTCGTCCTCGACCGGGGCGACCTCGGCGGGCGTCTGCGCCTCGTCCGGGTGGCGCGGCGGGCCGGCCGGAGCGGACGCCCGACGACGGCGCGGCCGGGCCGTGGGCTCGGGCGCCTGGAAGAGCAGCGCGGTCGTCGCGAGGCGGGCCGTGCCGCCCACCCGAGCGGTGGTGCTGGCCTCGGCCTCGGCGGGCTGCTCCGTCGACGCGGTCTCGACCTCGGGCGTCACGGACGACTCGACCTCGTCGGGCGCCCCGCCGTCCGCCGTGGCCGGGCTCTTCCCGGCGGACTTCCCGCCGGCCCTGGACTTCGAGGCGCCGGCCTTCTTCGTCGTGGTCCTGGTGGTGCCGGCCTTGGTGGTGCCGGCCCTCTTCGTCGTGGTCGTCGAGGTCGCGTCCTCGGCGGAGGCGGCCTCCGGGGCCGCCTCCTTGGAGGTCGCTCGACGCCGGGTGCGGGCCGGCT
>JAEYXM010000077.1 GCA_023428465.1 Actinomycetes bacterium | reverse complement strand
CCAGGAGGATCAGGCCCGCGGGCAGGCTCACGGCCGACTCGACGCGCAGCAGTGCGGCGCGGTCCTCGCCGAGGATCGCCTCCGCCGCGGTGAGCGCCCACTGCCGGATGCTCGCGTTCTTGATGCCGGGCACGTACCCGCCGAGGATCGTCTCCCACAGCAGCGCGTACAGCAGGCCGATGATCACGGCGTTGCGCGAGAGCACCGACACCGCGACGAACACCGTGGTGTACGCGAGCGCGGCGAGGACCGCGGTCACGGCGTACGCGCCGGTCAGCGACCCGGGGGACTCTGCCGCGATCACGGTCGCGAGCACGATGGGCAGCGCCGCGAACACGAGCGCCGCGGCCCAGGCGACGAACAGCTTGGACGTCAGGATGGTCCGCCGCGGGATGGGCTTGGCGAGCAGGTACACGATCGAGCCGTCGTCGATCTCCGTCCCGACGACGCCGGTCCCGATCAGCAGGCACGTGAGCGGCAGGAGCGTGCCGAGGCCGAAGCCGTCGACGAGGTTCACCGCGGAGAACGTGTCCCCACCGGACGCCCACCGCACGAGCAGTGCGAGGAGCAGCAGGACGACGGGCAGGAGCACGAGCAGCACGGCGCGCTTGCGGCCGAGGAGGCCGCGACGGGTGAGCTGCATGACGACGGGGTTCATCGGGCCACCAGGTAAGCGAACACGCTCTCCAGCGACTCGTCCGCCGGGGAGACCTCGAGGAGCCGGACGCCGCTCGAGCGGGCCAGCGCGGGCAGGGCGCGGGTGAACGCGCCGAAGTCGGGCGCTTGGACGGCGATGGCGCCCCCGGCCAGGTCGACGGCGCTCGCGCAGCCGTCGGCGACGAGCGAGGCGGCCAGGCGCCGGTCGTCGTTCGAGCGGATCGTGTACTGGTGCGGCCGCTCGGTCATGAGGCGCCGGATGCGCCGGAAGTCGCCCGACGCCGCGTGCCGCCCGGCCACGATCACCTCGATCGTGCCGGCGATCTCCTCGACCTCCTCGAGGATGTGGCTGCTGAACAGCACGGTGCGGCCCTGGTCGCCGAGGCGGCGCAGCAGCTCCATGAGGTGCAGGCGCTGGCGGGGGTCCATGCCGTTGAACGGCTCGTCGAGGAGCAGGACGGACGGGTCGTGGACCAGGGCGGTCGCCATCTTGACCCGCTGCTTCATGCCCTTGGAGTAGCCGGCGATCTCGCGGTCCTTGGCGTCCCACATCTCGACGAGGTCGAGTGCGAGCTTCGCGGCGGCCTCGGGCTGCGGGACGCCGTGCAGGCGGGCGTTGGCGAGGACGAACTCCCAGCCGGTGACCATGTCGTACATGGCCTCGGTCTCCGGGACGAGGCCGATGGACCGGTAGAGCTCGGGGTGGCGCCAGACGGGCTGCCCGTCGAGCGTGACGGTCCCGGCGGACGGGGCGAGGAACCCGCTCATCATCCCGATGAGCGTGGACTTGCCGGCGCCGTTGGGGCCGAGGAGCCCGGTGATCCCGGGGCCGATGGTCATGGTGACGTCGTTGGCGGCCACCACGTTGCCGTACCAGCGGGACACGTGGTCGAGGACGAGGGTGCTCACACGCCACCCGCCTTCCGGTAGCGACGGACGAGGAGCCACAGGCACCCGGCGACGACGCCGGCCCACGCTGCGAGGTAGACGACGATGCCGAGGGGCGCGTCGGGCAGCGCGTGCCCGCGCGAGGAGCCGACCCCGAGGATCCCGACGGCGAGGCCGTCGACGAGCCCGAACGGGTCGAGCACCGGCAGGTACTCGGCGAGCGTCATGAGGTCCTTCTCCCGCGCGATCTCGATGAGCAGCTCGACCATCCCGCTGACCATGACGAGCGCGGTGATGATGACGGCGACGCCGAGGCCCCGCCGCGGGGTGAAGGCCGCGATGGCGAGCGCGATGGCGCTCAGCAGGACGGCGAGGAGCGCGCAGGCGAGCAGCCCGCCGAGCCAGCCGGTGAGCTGGTCACCGGGCGGCAGCTCGGCGAGCAGGGCCCCGACGAGCAGGAGCGTCTCGCCGACGGCCATGACACCGAACACGCAGAGGGTGAGCCCGAGGAACTTCGCCCACACGTAGTCGGCGCGGTCCATGGGCCGCGACAGGTACAGCGGCATGACGCCGTGGCGCAGGTCGCGGGACACGCAGTAGGGCGCGGCGCCGCCGACGAAGAGCGCGACGACGAGCCAGAACCCGGCGGGGTAGTCGGTGTAGCTCATGGGCAGCTCGTCGGCCCCGGTGAGGACGATGACGAGCGCGATGATCAGCGGCGGGACCGCGAGCATCGAGATGAGTGTCCAGGGCATGACCTTGGCGCGGGCGGGTCGGCCGAGGCCGAAGATGCCGCGCACGGTCTCGACGAGCAGGGAACGGCGCACCCAGGGGCGGCCCATGCGCTCGCCGGTGTAGTGCCGGAAGCCGATGTCGTGGATGACGTCGGCGGTGGGGGCGGTCTCAGGCGTCGACACGGGCCACCTCCTCCGGGCGGAAGATCTCGGTCAGGTGGTGGCGGCGGTGCTGCATGCGCACGAGGCCGACGCCGAGGTCAGCCGCGGCGGCGGGGATCGCGTCGAGCACGTCGTCGCCGGTGAGCTCGACGGTGAAGCTGTGCCCGGCGCCGTCGTGCACGACGGCCGCACCGCCGGCGCGCAGCCGTGCGACGACCCGGTCGGCGTCGTCGGTCACCTCGACGAGCAGGACGCCGCTGAGCTGCGTCGCGTCCGCGGTGGAGGTGGAGCGCTGGAGCACGCCGCCCTCGATGACGACCACGTGGTCGGAGATGCGCTCGAGCTCACCCAGCAGGTGCGAGGTCACGATGACGGAGATGCCGAACTCGGTGCTGATCCGCTGGATGAGCCCGAGCATCTCGTCGCGGCCGGCGGGGTCGAGGCCGTTGGTGGGCTCGTCGAGCAGGACGAGCTGCGGGTCGTGCACGAGGGCCTGCGCGAGCTTGACCCGCTGCTTCATGCCGGTGGAGTACCCGCCGATGGGCCGGTACCGCTCCTCGTACAGCCCGACGTGCCGCAGCGTGTCGGCGGTGCGTTCGCGGGCGACGTCGGCGGGCAGGCCGGACATGCGGGCGAGGTGGACGACGAGCTCGGTCGCCGAGACGTCGGGGGGCAGGCAGTCGCTCTCCGGCATGTACCCCACGAGCGCCCTGATGGCGAGGCCGTCGCTGACCGGGTCCAGGCCGAGGACCTGCGCGCGCCCGGACGTGGGCGGCAGGAGGCCGAGGAGGACCTTGATGAGCGTGGACTTGCCGGCCCCGTTCGCGCCGACGAGCCCGACGACGCCGCGCGGCATCTCCACCGTGAGGGCGGACAGCGCGGTGACGGGCCCGAACGTGCGGGTCAGGTCGGTGGTGGTGACGGAGGCGACCGGCGGCGCACCTGTGGGTGCGGGCGGGTGGTCCATGTCAGCGATCCTGCCGCTCGGGCGGGCGTGGTGCCATGGGGTGGGCCCCTGAGTCGACCCTGAGCGTGCGTCCGCCCAGGGTCGCACCCGGGGCGGACGGTGCGTCAGACCGGGCGGATCACCAGGTCCAGGTGACGGGGTCGTCGGCGTAGGGGTTCTCGTCGAGGGTCCCGTCGGCGTAGTCGTCGCCGCGCCACGCGGCGCCCGTGACGGGGTTGCCGGGCTCGCCCAGGGCGATCCGGCAGGTCCTGGCGACCGCGCCGACGACGTGCTCCTCGTAGACCTCGGTGGGGCAGGCGTCGGAGAGCGCGCCGTCGACGGACACCGCGCCGCGCGCCTCGGTCCCGTCTGCGAGGAGGCCGACGACGGTCGGGGTCATGCTGGTGTTCGTCTGGCCGGTGGTGGAGATGATCTCGTGCTCGAGGACGATGAAGTACGGGGTGTAGCCGGCGAGGTCCTCGGCGTTCTCGAGCTGCGCGAGGATCGCGGCGTCGCCCTCGACGATCCCGGTGACGGTGGTCTCGACGACGTAGTAGGCGTAGTGGTCGAACTCCTCCGCGCCCGACTGGACGTGGATGACGGCGGACTCGCCGACCTCGAGCGTCGTCCCGGGCTCCGCGATGTCCTCGGACCCGGGGGGGCCGGGCTCCGGGGTCCGAGTCGTCGGCTCGTCGGTGGGCTCGACGTCCTCGGGCTCCAGCTCTTGGGGAGCCTCGGCCGTCGTGGTCGGGGCCTCGGGTTCGTCGCTCCCGCAGCCGCCGACGAGGAGCGCGGTGGCGAGGAGTCCGATGCTGATGTGTGCCCGTGTGCGGCGCATACCTGACCTATCCGAGGGGACGAATCGGCCCAAACTAGCGCGAAAACGGGCACACTCGCGAAGTGGTCTCACCGCCGCCCGACGTCAGTACGCCCCAAGTTAGGGGGCCCAGATGACGGGGTTGTCGTAGTAGGGGTTCTCGTCGTAGCCGCCGTCGGCGTAGTCGTCGCCGTGCCAGGAGGCGCCCGTGACGGGTGCGCCCGCTTCGCCCAGTGCGATCTTGCAGGTCGTGGCGACCGCGCCGACGACCTTCTCGTCGTAGTACTCGTTGGGGCAGACGTCGCGGAGGCCGCCGCCGAAGGAGATGACGTCGCCCGCCTCGGTGCCGTCCGCGAGGCGGCCCCTGACGGTCGGGATCATGTTGGCGTTCGGCTCCCCGGTCGCGGAGAGGATCTCGTGCTCGAGGATGATGTAGTACGGGATGTAGCCCTCGAAGTCCGCGGCGTTGGAGAACTGGTCGAAGATCGCGGGGTCACCCTCCACGATCTCGGTGACGGTGGTCTCCACCACGAAGTACCCGTAGTAGTCGTCGCCCTCCTGGCCCGACTGGACGTGCAGCACGGCGGGCTCGCCGAGCGCGAGCGTCGTCCCGGGCGCCACGATGTCCCCGGGCGCCGCGGGGGCCGGGTCGGGGGCCTCGGTGGTGGCCTTGTCGGCGGGCTCCTCGGAGGGCCTGTCGCCCTTGGGCTCCTTCTCGGCGGTCGGCTCGGCCGCGGGCGGGGTCGGGGCGGCGGGCTCGTCGCCGCCGCAGCCGCCGACGAGGAGCGCGGTGGCGAGGACGCCGACGCCGATGTGTGCCCGTGTGCGACGCATGTCGCTCCTTCCCGAGGTGACGAACCGGGCCAAAATACCGTGCCGGGAAGGTGCCTGCCAGTTCGTCGCGGGGGCGCTGGGCGCACGGTTGCCGGTCGTGGCGCCGTCAGGCGGCGACCTCGAGCGTGACCCGGTTGCGCCACGGGTCGTCGAGCGTGAGGGAGCGTCCGTCGTCGTCGGCGGCGAGGCCACGGTGGCGCAGACGCGCGGCGACGGCGTCGAGCTCGGTGCGGTCCGCGACCTGGACGGTGACGCGGCCGAGGCCGAGCGTCGAGGCGCGCGGGCCGGCGCCGCGGCTGTTCCACGTGTTCGCGGCGAGGTGGTGGTGGTACCCGCCGGCGCTGAGGAACAGGGCGCCGGGCACCTCGAAGGTCGTCGCGAAGCCGAGGACGTCGCCGTAGAACTCGCGCGCCGGCGCGATGTCGCCGACCTGCAGGTGCACGTGGCCGACCTTCGCGGCGGCGTCGTGCAGCCCGTCCGTGGCGGCCTCGGTGAGGTGCGCGCGCAGGAAGTCCTGCGCGTCGAGGTAGAGGGAGTCCATGAGGACCTGCCCGCCCTGCCGGGTCCACTGCTCGCGAGGGCGGTCGACGTACAGCTCGATGCCGTTGCCCTCGGGGTCGGTGAAGTAGAACGCCTGGCTGACCAGGTGGTCCGCGCT